>DAHWNZ010000031.1:0-30439 GCA_027339635.1 Candidatus Dormiibacterota bacterium | reverse complement strand
TAAGCGCTGAAAGCATATAAGTGCGAAGCCCACTCCAAGATTAGATCTCCCACCGGGTTAACCGGGTAAGACCCCAGGTAGACCACCTGGTTGATAGGCCGCGGGTGTAAGAGCAGCAATGCTTTGAGCTGAGCGGTACTAATCGGTCGAGGGCTTGACCACTCTCTGCCACACTGTTCGCGGGCGCGCCTTGGGGCGTGTTCCGGGTGGTTGTGCGCTCCTATCGCGCTCAAGGCCAGTTGGACTGCTGGGTCGCTCTGCTGGGCGCCCGCGAGCAGGCCCTTTAATTTGCGACAAGAGATCCGGTGACGATAGCGACGGGGAAACACCTGTTCCCATTCCGAACACAGAAGTTAAGCCCGTCAGCGCCGATGGTACTGCCCTGGAGACGGGGTGGGAGAGTAGGTCATCGCCGGGTCTCTTTTTTTGTGGCGCCGGTCACGTCGCCCCGGGTGGAGCCACCTCGTGGAGCCGTGCCCGGCGGGGACGGGGTTGGTCCCGGGGAGCCGAGGCGCTTGGCCCTAGGGGTTCGGGGTCGATGTGCCCGCCCGGCGGGAGGCGGCCCCGGCGCGGAGGAGGTCAAATGTGAGGTCCATCTGGCCACGGTGACGGGCCAGCTCCTCATAGATGTGCAGCATGGCTCCCCCCTGGGTGCGGCCCAGAGGTGAGGCGGCGTCCTTAGGATCGAGCTGGCCAATTGGCGCGGCGGCGGGGTTGATCCGGGTGGTGTCCTGGCGCAGGCGGGCACGAGCCTTTGAGGTGCGGTGGACCAGGTCGCTGACTGTGCCGTGGGCTCTGAACTCTGCGTCCCGGTCCCTCGCGGACGGCCTGCCCAAGGCGACGTGCCCCGCCCAGTACTCCATCACCCCGAGGCAGTGCTCCAGGATCACGTAGGGCGAGTTGGACCCAGGGACGTCGAGGGCGGTATTGGCCAACTCGTCACCCAGGGTCTCGACCATCTCCACCATCGCGTCCAGCTGGTGATCCACGAAGGCCAGAAAGTCAACTTCCGACACCATGGCAAGCCTCCTATGGCAAACGATTGGGAACACTTTGGGCCGGGCCGGCTGGGCCCGTCAGGGGAATCGGGCCGACCCTGTGAAGGTATCGCTTCTCAATGCGATGGCTGGGGGTCGTGGTGGCGCCGGGTGGGCAGGAGCGCGCCAGCGCCCAGGGCTGACCGCGGATGCGACTTCAGCTCGATCGCGGCCGACAGCCCGAGCAGGACCACGAGCGGTCCTGTGCTGGGATCGGTGGCAATCCCGGTCGCAACTCCCCCCATGGCCTGCCCCACCACCCAGAAGAGCGCGGTCGCCAGGATGCCGAGGCCAAGAGTCGGCCTTCGCAGATTCGGAACCCAGATCAGGACCGCGAGCGCAAGCTCCAGAGCGGCCAGGATGATGCTCACGGAGGCGCTATTCTGATACGCGAAGCGCGCCAGCGAATAATCGAAGCTGCTGAGCGCGCCCGGTTGCAGCTGAGCTGCGGTCTGGAAGTTGTAGGCGAGAACGGCCGCGGCGGAGTACCGCACGGGGATGTGAAGCAGCGCACCGAGTCCCCAGAATCCACTCCAAACCCAGGCCGCCCATGGACGGCCGGAGCTGTCCGCTCGCCGGTCGTGGGTGGTGCGCCCGGGCCAGACAAGTAGGGCCAGCACGATATACAGGAGCGCCGACCCAGGGGCTCCGAACTCGACCATTGCGGTTCCGGTTGCCATGAACCCCAAACCCTGGCCGAACACCCAGACCGCAGCGGCCCAGAGCATGGAGAGAGCGAGCGCTGCCCGAACTGTGCGAGGCCAGAGGATACCGATCCCAATCGCCAGCTGGAGGCAGCAGATTCCCACGGTCATGGCGGTGAGATTGTGTGCTTCCAACTGCGCCGCGGGGTAGAGGATCTGCTCCAGCCAGCGGGGCTGGTACATGAGCGCGGAATTGTAGAGCACGTTGCCGGCGAAGGATCTGGTGAACATCCCCGGCTGCAGCTGCAAAGCGGCGTCCAGCAGCCAGAGCGCCGCCAGGGACCAACGCAGCCACCGCAGCCCAAGCCCCTTGGCCCCGGAGGTCAAAGAATCCGAGCCACTCCCAGGCCGTTCAGGAGCGGGCACGTATGCGTGCCTCGTCCTCCCCGTCAGCCGGGAACATGCGCCACATGTACCAGCCCGCCACCGCCACCATGAGTATGTTGTCGAAGGCAAACATCAGCATGCCGCCGAAGCGCTGATCCTGCAGCGGGGAGATGCCGAGAAGGATCGAGCGGTGGAGGTAGAAGAGATAGACCGGGTGGGGCAAGAGGGCGATGGTCAGACCGACGACGACAGCGGGGAGCGCGCCCACTGTGAGGTAGGCGATCTCACCCAGCGGACTCAGGTTCCAGCGTTCCCCCGGGCGGTGCACGATGACCGCCCACCAGAACAGAAGCCCGACCGCGATGAAACTCAGGTGTTGGCAGATGTGAACCAGGGGATGGGTGAGCGCATAGTCGAAGAAGTACGGCCAGTGCCATCCGACCAGGACCACGAAGTAAGCCGGCCCCGCGAAGTACGGGGAGATGATGATTCGCAGCACCCGCCCGACCGGTCCCCGCAGGAGAGCGTCCACCGTGGCTGCGGGGATGCCCAGGATCATGAGAGGTGGAGCTACCATGGCCAGAATCAGGTGCTGCGCCATGTGGACGCTGAAGAGGTAGTTGTCCCCGACGATGTCGATGGCCGACTCCAAAGCCACGAAGATGATCAGGATCCCGAGGATCCAGAGGGCGGCCCGACGATCCCAGCGGGCCCCCGGGAACCAGCGATAGGCGCCGAGGGCGATGGCGCATCCGATCCACACCGAGGGATCGAATTCCCACTGGGTCGCCCAGTGCAGGAAGCTCACGCGCTGACCTCTCCAGAGAAGAACGGATGAGTGCCACCCCCTAGCCAGGCCTCGGGATGCCCGCTAAGCAGCACCCGTCCAGTATCGCGCCAGCCGCTATGGCAGCGCGTTGCCGGCATCGCCCGGGGCACCCATCCGCGCACCGCTTCTGACTAGGCGGCGCTCGTCTGCCTCCATCGCCGCTCTGAGCTGGCCGCATGCGGCCGTGGCCCGGTCTCCACGCGAAAAGCGGATGGTGGCCCTGGGTCCTACCGCCAGCGCGAACTCACGGCACGCCTCTGGCCCCGGGGCATGCAGGGAGCTGTTCGGAATCGAGTTCATCGGGATCAGGTTGACATGGCCGCGCAATTCGGCCGCCAGGCGGCGCAGTCCGGCGGCATCCTCCGGGGAGTCGTTGACCCCCTCGATGAGCACGTACTCAAGGCTGACCCTGCGACCGGTGAGGAATGAGTAGTGGGTGCCCGCCGCGATGAGACGGGAAATGGGATAGCGCCGGTTCAGCGGGACCAGTCGGTCCCGAACGGCATCCGACGCCGCATGCAAGGAGATGGCGAGCCGTACGGGCAGGCCCTCGCGGGCGAGACGCTCCATTTCTGGGACCAGCCCGCTGGTGGAGATCACGACTCGGCGCGGCGGGACTCCCCACTCTGCCAGGAGCCGGACTGATTGGACCACGGCCTGGTAATTTTGCAGGGGTTCTCCCATGCCCATGTAAACGACGTTGGTCGGCGCCCCTTGTCCGGACCCGGCCCAGAGCCGTGCCGCCTCCAGCACCTGATCCACGATCTCACCAGGGGTTAGGTTGCGGCGCAGGCCCAGCTGCCCCGTGGCACAGAATGCGCACCCGATGGAGCATCCAACCTGGGAACTCACGCATACGGTGAGGCGACCCCTGGACTTGGCCGTGCCCGGATGCCGGATCATGACCGCCTCGATCTCCTGGCCGTCGCAGGCCCTCAACAGGAGCTTCCTCGTCAGTCCACGGTCGGCTTCTATGGCACGCACCAGGCTGAGGCTCGACCAGCCGATCTTGGCTGCCAGCCTGCCTCGAAGGGAGCCTGGGAGGTTTGCCATCGACTCAAAGCCTTGGGCCGATCCTCGCCAAGCGTGCAGGCGCACCTGATCCGCCCGGTATCCGGGCGCGTCCAGCTCATTGAGAAGGTCGCTCAGCTCGGCAGAGCTGAGCGACCCCACGGTCTGGCGTTCGCTCAGGGGGTACGACGGAGGCCGGTCAGCTGTTGGTACCTCTCTGAGAGCTCGGGGCGCACCAGGGAGGGGCTGAGGCTGGACGCCTGAGCTGCCCTGGACATCTGGTCTCACGACATGATGATGCAACGCCGGCCAGGCAAGAGGACCAGCGCGACTCCGGCGAGGGCCGGTGCCATGTCTAGATCATGGTGAACTACTGGTGCACCAACGCGTGCACCGGTAACCGCCGGGGCTTGGCGCGCAGCCTGACAAATGCTCGGGCCCACGGGGCCCCGGGAACAATTGGCAACAGGCATGGTGGTAGATTGGCGCCCGGCGCCGGTGGCTCCGCCTGCTTGAGCGGTCGCCATGGCCAACCTGCCGACCCGGGTCGCTCGATCTGTCAGGGGCGAGGCCGAGGTGCTGCCGGAGCGGTGGCGCGATCTCACCGGAACCGAGATCCACTCCCGGAGCTGGCTGCCAGTGCGCGTTCGAGTAGAGCGTGGGCGCTTTCCTCCGCGTGCTGCAGACAGGCCGCTATACCGACGCCGGAGTAGGAGGCTCCGGCGAGGGTTAACGGCGCATCCAGAGCGCCCATTCGCTCCCCTACGTCCTTGGCCCACGCCATCTGCCCCGCGCGGTACTGAGGTAGAGCCGGCTGCCAGCGACGGACGATCGCCGCCCGCGGCAGACCGGAGATGGGCAGCATGGAGCGCAGGCTGTTGTGAGCCGCGCTGATGATGGTGGCGTCGTCCATTTCGAGGATGGTGGCGTCGCCGGCGCTGCCGATCGAGGCCCGGAGCAGGACCGTGTTCTCTCTTCTCAGATGAGGCCACTTGCGGTCCATGAAGGTGCAGGCGGTCACGACCCGGGTGGGAGACCTGGGAACCAGAAAGCCGCTGCCGGCTGGCAGCGTCGCCAGCGCGGACTCCGGGTATGAGAGCGAGACCGTGCCCACCGCGGCCCACTCCTGCGACCGCAGCTTGGCCGCCAGGTCAGAGGACACGGGATTGAGGATGGTGGCCGCCAGGGGTGCCGGCAGCGCTACGACCAGACCGTCGAAGGGAGTGGGCCGGCTGTCGCCGGCAACCATCAGCTGGACTCCTCCTCCATGCCCGGTGACCTCCGTGACCCGGCTACGAAGCCGAATCGAGGCTGCCGGGATGGTCGATTGCAGGGCGGTCACCAGGGTCGTCAGCCCGCCCTCGAAGGAGACGAACGTTGGCCGAGAATCCTTAGTTGCGCCGGCCTTCTCCTGCTGCTGCCGCAGCCCTCGGAGCAGACTTCGGTCCAGATCCAGGGCCTGGCGCAATTGGGGGGCAACTGCGCCCAGGCTCAGTTGATCCGCCGACCCGGCGTAGACACCTCCCACCAGGGGATCCACCAGACGGGTGAACACTCCTCGGCCCACCCTGGAGCGAAGAAGTGGACCGATGGCCCCATCCGGGTCTGGACGCGCCGTACTGATCCAGGGCTCCATCGCCGCCCGCAGTGCGGCCGGTAACCCGATCGCCCGGATCACGTCCCGTCTCAGCGGCCGAGCGGGCACACCGAGCGCGGTGCCGCGCGGGATGGGCACCAAGCGCCGACCATTCCAGATGGAAGCGGCGGTGGTGCCGGGCAGCCTGGCCCGTTCCGCGATCCCGAGCGATCCGAGGAGGGACCATACCGTCTCGGACCTGGTCACCAGGCTTTCGGCCCCCAGGTCGATCGGCACGCCGTCCAGCGTCTCCGAGGCGACCCGCCCCCCCAGGCGGTCGTCGGCCTCGAAGAGAGTCACCTGAACGGCGATGCCGCGCTCCCGACCCTGCGCCAAAAGCGTGCGCGCGGCCATGAGGCCGGACACGCCGCCCCCGACCACCGCAAACCGCAGCGTGGAGCCGGTCAACGCTCCAGGCGCATGTTCGACGTCACCAACTCCGCCAGCACCTCCCTGACGAAGCTCTCGTCGTCGTTGGGCATCGCGGTTCTGACGATCGTCACTCCAAGGCGCTCCGCCTCCTGCTGGGCCTCCACATCGAGGTCGAAGAGGACCTCCAGGTGGTCAGCCACAAAGCCGCAGGCGCAGACCACGAAATCTCTGCGACCCTTGGCCGTCTCGCCGCGAACGACATCCAGGAGCTCGGGGCCAAGCCACGGTTCACCGGCCGACTGGGCGACACTCTGCCACCCCGTCGTCCAATTCGGCAGGTCCAGGGCGGCTGCCACCGCCGACGCCGTCTCGCCCAACTGGTCCGGGTAGGGATCGCCCATGTCGCGCAGTCGGGCGGGCAGGCTGTGGGCGGTGAAGATCACCAGGGCCTGGGAGGCGCGTTCCGAGCCCAGGGCGTCGAGCCTGGCACCCACCTGGCGAGCCAGCCAGGCCACGTAGCCAGGGTGGAGATGCCAGTCCTCGACGAACCGTAGGGAGAGCTGGTCCGCAAACGGCTCGGCCGCCGCCTTGACCCGCTCCACGTATCCCGCCACGCTCATCACCGAGTAGTGGGGTGCCAGGACCATCGCCACGACGCTGGTCACTCCCTGCCTGGCCAGTTCGGCCACGGCCTCCTCCAGGAAGGGATGGTTGTGCTTCATGCCCACCGCCACCTGTGCTCCGATCCCACCGGACGCACCCAGGACTTCCTGCAGGCGCTGGGCCTGGGCGAAGGTGATCTCGGTCAGGGGGGAGTGTCCTCCGATCGCCTGGTAGCGTGCCTCCAATTCGGCCATCGCCTCCGGGCTTGGCGTGCGCCCGCCTCTCATGTGGGTGTAGTACGGCAGGATGTCGGCTTTGTCGCGCGGGCTGCCATACGCCATCAGGAGAACCGCCATCTTGGTGGTTGCTGAGCCCGGGGAGGGCGTGGTCGCAGTCGCGTTGGTCACTTGCTCACCTCAATGCTGAACGTGGACTCGGATACATGTCTCCCCACGGCAACTGTATCCGAGCTGGGCCAGGGGGAGCGGTTGCTAAAGTAAGGCCCGAGTTGAACTTGAAGAGGTCGACCAACTGATACAGGAAGCGCTGGAGCCGGCAGGCGGGCCCAGGGCGGGTGCCCCCGGAGCCGATTTACTGGAAGGCGCCCGGACGGTGATCGGGCAGGCGTCGGAAGCACGACGCCAGAGCATCCACGAGATCGGGGATGAACTCGCCCTGGCGCTTTTCCAGGCCATGGTCTCCCTGCGCGAGTTCGACAGCCGGGCCGTGATCCTTCAGCGTCAGGGCGTGATCGGCACCTACCCAACCTATTTCGGGGAGGAGGCGGTCCAGGCTGCCAGCGTGCTCGCCCTTGAGCTGGACGACTGGCTGTTCCCCACGTATCGGCAGACGGCGGTGGTGACACTGCGGGGATGCCCACCCGAGGTACCTCTGCTCATGTGGCGCGGCCACCCCGGAGGCTGGCACGACGTGATGCGATACCACGTCGCTCCCGTGTGTGTGCCCATAGCCACCAACTACCCTCACGCGGTCGGCGCCGCCTGGGGCGAGAAGCTGCAGTCTCATCCGACTGTGGCCCTGGCCTACGGAGGAGATGGCTCGACGTCTTCGGGTGAGTTTCACGAGGCCTGCAACCTGGCCGCCGTGGTTGAGGCGCCGGTGGTGTTCCTTGTGACCAACAACCAATGGGCGATCAGCACGCCCCTCAGCAGACAGACCAGGGTGCCCCGGTTGGCGGACAAGGCCAGGGCTTACGGCATGGTCGGTGTCCGGGTGGATTCGTTCGATGCCTTCGCCTGCTATCTGACCGTGAAGGAGGCAGCCGAACGAGCGCGCCGGGGACTAGGGCCGACCCTGATCGAGGCGGTGGGGTATCGGCTGGGGCCCCATGGGACGGCCGATGAGCCGGCAATGTACCGCGCGCCCGGGGCAGCTGAGCTGTGGAACACGATGGAGCCCATTGACAGGACCGCGCGGGCCCTGATCGACGCGGGGGTCGCCGACGGCGCTCTCGTCGCTGAGATTCGCGAACGGGCGGCCCTTGGGATTCGGGATGTGGCCGACCGCCTGGTGGATGCGCCGCTTCCCGGGATCGAGTCCATCGCTCAGACGGTGCACCAGGTCACGCCCTGGACCCTGTCCCCTGAACGTCTTCGCGAGCCTGGCTGGGTGATCGGGGCTTAGTGGCGGTCAGATGCTCCTGAACATGGTTGAGGCTATCGGGCAGGGGCTCGCCCAGATCCTTGAAGCCGACCCGCACTCCCTGATCCTAGGGGAGGATATCGGGGTCAACGGCGGCGTCTTCCGGGCCACGGCGGGGTTGCAGCAGCGCTTTGGTGAGGCCCGGGTGGTGGACACCCCTCTGGCTGAGGCCGGCTTCGTGGGCGCGGCGATCGGCATGTCCATGGTGGGCATGCATCCCATCGTCGAGATTCAGTTCGATGCTTTCGTATATCCCGCGCTGCAGCAGCTGATCAGCCACGCTGGGCGCTACCGCTGGAGGACCGGTGGAAGCTATGGTCTGCCCCTGGTGGTGAGGCTTCCATATGGGGGAGGGACCAAGGCGCCGGAGCTGCACTCCGATTCCCCGGAGACGCTTTTCAGTCACGTGCCCGGACTCCGCGTGGTTGTTCCCTCGGACCCTTTGAACGCGGGTGAGCTACTCATAGCCGCGGCTGGATGCGGCGACCCCGTCATATACATGGAGCCCAAGCGGATGTACCGGCGAGGGCGCCTGGAGGTTCCGGATTTCTTCGCAGCCTGCGCCATCGATGAGGGGGTGGTGGCCCGGGACGGCACCGATGTGGCCCTGGTTGGCTACGGCAGCATGTTGGAAGTCTGTCTGGCTGCGGCGGAGGAGCTTGCGGCCGAGCGGGTGTCCGCGCTGGTGGTGGACCTTCGCAGCATCTATCCCTTGGACCGTGACCTCCTGCTGCGCGTCGCCAGGCAGACGGGCCGAGTCGTGGTCGTGCAGGAGGCGCCGAGACACTGCGGGATCGCAGCCGAGATCGCGGCGTTGCTGCAGGAGGAGGCGGCCGACCTGATGCTGGCACCCATTCTTCGGGTGACGGGCATGGACATGCCCTTTCCGCTGTTCCAGAGTGAGGATGAGGCCCTCCCGTCCGTGGCTCGGGTGGTCACCGCTGCTCGCGCTTCCTTTACCTACTGAGGGGTGTCCGTTGCCTGAATTCCGACTGCCAGACCTGGGCGAGGGGGTCACCGAAGGCGAGGTCGTTGAATGGCGGGTGGCCGAGGGTGGCGCCGTCGCTCGTGACCAGATCCTGGTGGTGGTGGGAACGGATAAGGCCACGGTGGAGATCCCGTCTCCGTTCCAAGGCGAAGTGGAGGAGATCTTGGCCAAGGAGGGGGAGCGGGTGGAGGTGGGGCAGGCGCTCATTCGAGTCCGCTCCGCAGGTGAGCCCGCGGTAGAAAGGGCAGCGGTCGAGGTGGCCCCGAGTGATTCAGGGCCCCTCCAGCCTTCCCCGGCGGCCGTCGCGCCCCCCGCCGGCCCAGACACCCACGAGCCACCGCCAAGGGTCCTGGCCCTGCCCGCCGTGCGCCGGGTGGCCAGGGAGCGAGGCATCGCTCTTCCGGATGTGCCGGGCAGTGGTCCCGGCGGGAGAGTGCGGATGGGAGACCTCGCCGCTCCGGGGCGGCGCGCACCACTTCGAGGCACGAGGCGAGCCATGGCCCAGCGCATGGCGGAGGCTCACCGGCGTGTCCCCCAGGTGACCGTGGTGCTGGAGTGTGACCTGCAGCCTGTCGAGGAGCTGGCACGTCCCCACGCTTTGGATTCACCGAGGAGCGCAAGCGGCTCGATTCTCGGGCTGGTCGCACTGGCCGCGGTGGCGGGGATCCGTGCCGAACCGTTGTTCAACACCAGTTTTGACGAGGACTCCATGGAGCTGGAATTCCACGACTCCATCCACCTTGGGATAGCCGTGCAGACAAGTGACGGCCTCAAGGTGGCCACCCTCAAGGACGCCGATCACCTGGCTCCGGCCGAGTTCCAGCTGCGCTTGGGGCGTCTGGTCGCGGCGGCCAGGGAGGGGACGCTGTCGCCCGCCGAGCTTCAAGGCTCGACCTTCACCATCTCCAGTGCCGGGCGTCTGGGCGGCCTCTTCGCCACCCCAATCGTCAACTGGCCCAACGTGGCCGTACTGGGTCTGCACGCCATCCAGGACCGACCGGTGGTGCGCGCCGGGCAGGTGGTGGTGGGCCGGATGGCCAACCTCTCGCTGTCCTTCGACCATCGGGTGATCGATGGGCTCACCGCCTCAGCCTTCCTCTACCAGCTTGCGGACCGGCTGGCGAACCCGACAGCGTTGCTCGGGTAGCCGGGCGACCAGAACCCGCAGCCATCCGGGGCTGGGCCGGGGGCAGACGGGGCCTGGCACACCCTGCCCAGGCCGGCCAGCCCGGCCAACGGCTTCGCAGCCCGGGCACGACTGCGGCGCAGCTCTATGGTGACCGATCCCTGCCGTCCGGCGCGACGGTTGAGCGCGGGTGGGTGCGCGCCACGATCCTGGAACTAGTACGCACTGAGCCACTGATTCTCAATCCTCACTGTCAGGTTGGATGTGTAGTCTGGCCGGCCGGAACTTGCATCTGCCTAAGACTATGCGCAGCCCTGAGCCGATCATGGGCGAGGGGGAGAGCCAGGGCTTCCCGAAGCGGCGCTGGCTGACCTCCAACATGGTGCCGAGACCGGGAGTTGAACCCGGACGAGCTTGCGCTCACTGCCCCCTCAAAGCAGCGTGTCTACCATTTCACCACCTCGGCGCTCGAGTGCATCTTAGCGAATGGCAACCGGCGTCCCACTGGGCCAGGGGCCGCAGTGCATCCCACCCGTGATACGCTTGCTACGTCTTCGGGGCAGGGTGAAAATCCCGACCGGCGGTGACAGTCCGCGAGCCTTTCCCGGTTGTTCGGGAAGGGCAGGATCCGGTGAAATTCCGGAACCGACAGTCAGAGGCGGCGCAGCATGCGCGTCTCGAGTCTGGATGGGAGAAGACAGTCTTGGGCCGCGCCTGGGATTGAGCTCCCTGCCCTAGTTGTCAGGGAGTGGTCAAGGATGAGTGAAGCCAAGGCGGCGGGGCAGTCCAGATGGATGGCCGATGCCCTTCGCCTGGCCGCTCTCGCGGATTACGGCACCTCCCCCAACCCGATGGTGGGCGCTGTTGTCGTCAGAGACGGAGAGGCGGTGGGGCGAGGCTACCACCGCAGAGCCGGGGCGGCCCACGCGGAGGTGGTGGCCCTGGACCAGGCGGGCGAGCTCGCTCGGGGAGCCGAGCTGTGGGTGACCCTGGAGCCCTGCTGCATCGAGGGAAGGACCGGTCCGTGCACGGCCAGGATCATCGAGTCCGGCGTGACCAAGGTGAACGCGGCCATCATCGACCCCAATCCGGCGGTCAGCGGCCGCGGTGTCGAGCTGCTCGAAGCGGCGGGGATAGAGGTGGTGCTGGGTGCCGAGGCTGAGGCGGCGCAGCGCCTGGTGGAGACGTATTCGGTCTGGGTCACAACCGGGCTGCCGTTCCTCACCCTGAAGTTGGCCATGAGTCTGGACGGCCGGGTGGCCACGTCCAGTGGGAGCTCGAAGTGGATCACCTCCCCAACTGCCCGTGCGGAGGGGCACAGGCTTCGCCACACCCACGATGCGATCCTGGTTGGATCCCAGACTGTGCTGGCCGACGATCCCGTGCTGACCAACAGGACCGGATCCGCGGGGGCGAGACAGCCGCTGCGCGTGGTCCTGGATGGTCGTCTGCGGACTCCACCCACGGCCCGCCTCCTGCGCGAGGCAGGAGGCGCGGTGCTGATATTCACCACCGCCTCTGGTCCAGCTGAGCGCCGCCTCGCGCTTGAGAGAGCGGGAGCCGAGATTCTGGAGGTGCCGCAGGGCGGAGGCAGTCTCAGCATTAGAGACGCGCTTCGAAGACTGGGTGGGCGCGGCGTCACCAGCGTGCTGGTGGAGGGCGGGCCGACCGTGATGGCGTCCCTGTTCGCCGAGCGTCTGGGCAATCGCATCGTCAGCTTCATGGCCCCGACTGTCCTCGGGGGCAGTGACGCCCCAGGCCCCTTCGGGGGAGCCGGGGCGGCAACCCCCGCCGCCGGCTGGAGGTGGCGCTGGGGAGAGTTGGAGCGGGTAGGGCCGGATCTGAAGATCACAGCGGAGGTGGAGTGATGTTCTCGGGGATAGTCGCAGCCATGGGCCGGATTGAGGCGGTGCCGGCGCCTGGGAGGAGCAGCTTGGAGATCTCCAAGCCCTCGGGCTGGGCGGAGCTCGCGATCGGAGAGAGCCTGGCCGTCAACGGCTGCTGTCTCACCGTGGTCGCGGCGCAGGGAGAACTGGTCAAAGTGGACGTCATGCCGGAGACGCTGCGCCGCACCGCTCTCAACCGTCTTGGTGTCGGTGACCCTGTGAACCTTGAGAAGGCGCTCGAGTTGCGCGGTCTGGTGGGCGGGCACCTGGTCACCGGTCACGTGGATGGGACCGGGGTGGTGGCCGGCGTGACGGCGGAAGGCAATGCCGTGTGGCTGCAGGTCCACGTGCCAGAGAGGGTTGGGCGCTACTGCATCCCTCAGGGTTCTATCGCGATCGACGGATGCTCGCTGACCCTGGTTAACGTCACCGATCGCGAGGACGGCTCCGGGACGATCGAGGTCTCGCTGATCCCCCACACCAGATCGGCCACTGTGGCTTCTGAGTACCGCCCTGGCACGGTGGTGAACCTGGAGGCGGACAGCGTGGCCAAGCTGGTGGAGAGGTTGGTGCGGCCCCACTTGCTTCCTGCCCAGAGGTCTTTCCCCGCGGCAGGCGCCCAGGTGACGGCAAGATGACCCTGAGCTCGGTCGAGGAGGCGTTGCAGCAGTTCGCCGACGGCGGGTTTGTCATCGTGATGGATGACGAGGATCGCGAGAACGAGGGTGACCTCATGGTCGCCGCGGACGCGGCGACCCCGGAGCAGGTCAACTTCATGATGACGCAGGCGCGCGGCCTCATTTGCGTAGCCATGGAGGGGGAACGACTGGACCAGCTGGGACTGCCTCAGATGATGGCCGACAACAGTTCGCGCTACCAGACCGCCTTCGCCGTCTCGGTGGACGCCGCAGACCGGTCCATCAGCACCGGTATCAGCGCCCAGGACCGGGCGTTCACGATTCGGGCCCTGGCGGACCCTGAGTTCTCCGCAAGCGACTTCGTGCGCCCGGGGCACGTCTTCCCGCTGCGGGCTAGGCCGGGCGGGGTCCTGGTTCGCGCCGGGCACACGGAGGCCGCCGTGGACCTGGCCCGGCTCGCGGGCCGCACCCCGGCGGGGGTTGTGTGTGAGATCGCCAGCGCGGATGGAACCATGGCCAGGCGCGCCGAGCTGGAGGATTTCGCTCAGCGGCATGGGATTCCGATAATCACCATTTCCGACCTCATCGCGGAACGGCGTCGGACCGAGAGGCTTCTGGACCGTGGGCCTGAGACGGTCATCCCCACTCGCGGAGGGCAGTGGCGGGCGGTCGGCTTCGCGGACCGCATCACCGAGGCCGTGCATCTGGCCCTCTATCTCGGGGAGTTGCCTCTCCCGGAGCCGGTGCTGGTGCGGGTTCACAGCGAGTGCCTGACCGGCGACGTGTTCGGGTCGCAGCGCTGCGACTGCCAGGCGCAATTGCATGCGGCGATGCGCCAGATAGAAGGCGAGGGCAGCGGCCTCATCGTCTACCTGCGCCAGGAGGGGCGGGGGATCGGCCTCATGGACAAGCTGCGCGCCTACGCGCTCCAAGATCAGGGGCTGGACACGGTCGAGGCCAATCTGCGACTGGGCCTGCCGGCTGACAGCCGCGACTATCAGATCGGCAGCCAGATCATCGCCGAACTGGGGGTGCACCGGCTGCGGGTGATGAGCAACAATCCCCACAAGTACTACGGCCTGCGAGGGCACGGTCTGGAGATAGTGCAGCGGGTGCCGATCGTGGTGGCACCGAATCGCCACAATGCCCGCTATCTGCAGACCAAGCGGGTGAAGATGGGCCACCTCCTGAGCGGCGTGGCTGAAGAGGAGAAGTGATGCGGGAGACCCATGGCACCATGGTTGGCAAGGGCTTGGTCGTCGGCCTGGTGGCGGCTCGCTTCAACCAGACGGTGGTGGCCTCACTGGTCGAGGGGGCCAACCGGGCCCTGCTCCAGCACGGAGTGGGAGAGTCCGACATCGAGCTGATCTGGGTACCTGGCGCGTTCGAGATTCCCGTGGCCGCAGCGGAGCTGCTGCACAGGGGCGGGCTTGACGCCCTGATAGCCCTGGGGGCGGTCATCAGGGGGGAGACCCCTCACTTCGAATATGTGGCCTCAGCGGTAGCGGCCGGGATTGCGGAGCTCGGCCTGAGGCACAGGGTTGCCACGGGCTTTGGGGTCCTGACCGTCGACACGGTCGAGCAGGCGAACAGTCGGGCCGGGGGCAAGCTTGGAAACAAGGGGTGGGAAGCGGCCACGTCGGCCCTGGAGCTGGCCTCGGTGCTTCGTCAGCTGCGCGGTGAAGCCTGAGTCAGGCGGTCTTGGTCGTGGTGCGCAGACAGCGGGTGCAGACTCGCATCTTCTGGGCCATCCCGCCTCCCCGGGGCGTGATGTGGGCCGTCACCAGATTGGGCATGAAGCGACGCTTGGTATGGACCTTGGAGTGGCTGACGTTGTTGCCGGCCACCGGACCCTTTCCGCAGATCTCGCATCGCTTCGCCATGGCAACCTCGATTTCAATGAAGATTGGAGCCCATGCCCACATGAGGGGGGCTTATGATTCCGGGCGCAGTTTACCAGTTGAGATGGCTCGCGCAGCCCCGGCATCTCGGGCTTGTGTGAGCGCTCTAGGAGATTTCCCCTCTTGCCCACCAACCGATCGCTGCTGAGGACCCACTCCCTGGGTTCGGTCGAAGTGTCCCCCAGGGTGGTGTCCGCGCTCGCCGCCAGACTTGCCACCGATTGCTACGGGATCGCGGGAATGTCCGGTCGGGGCCTGCGCGACGGGATCGCCGAGCTGCTCAACCGCGAGAATGTCGAACGCGGCGTGGAGCTCAGGATCGAATCCGACGGAGTCGCCGTCGACCTGTTTGTCATAGTTGAGCATGGAGTCCGCATCCTGGAGGTTGCCCACAATCTCATGCGCGCTGTGGACTACGGACTGAGTCACCATCTTGGAGTGCGGGTGCTTGAGGTCAACGTCAACGTGCAGGGAATCCGGCCCCCAGAGGTGGCCCCGAGTGGCGGGTAGGGCGGCGCCGGCTGTGCCCTCGGCCGTGACCGGGGCCGGGCTGAGGCATGGCTTGAGCCGTGCGGTCAGCCGCCTGGAGGAGCAGCGCGAACGCATCAAT
This sequence comes from Candidatus Dormiibacterota bacterium, assembly GCA_027339635.1. Lineage (GTDB taxonomy): Bacteria > Chloroflexota > Dormibacteria > Aeolococcales > Bog-877 > AG-12. The sequence goes on along the minus strand of DAHWNZ010000031.1, from coordinate 15,109 downwards.
GACCTGAACGTCTTTCCGGTCCCCGATGGAGATACGGGGACCAACATGGCCCTGACTCTGGAGGCGGCGGTCGCGGAGTCCGCCGCCTTGCCGAGCGGTGCCACGGTCGGCGAGGTCGCCAAGGCGGCCGCCCACGGTTCCCTCATGGGTGCTCGAGGCAACTCCGGTGTGATCCTGTCCCAGGTGCTGCGCGGGGTCGCCGCCGGGTGCGCTGACGAGGTGGAGATGGGCCCCAAGTCCCTTGCCAAGGCGCTGGAGGAGGGCTCGCGGGTCGCTTACCGGGCGGTCAAGCGACCGGTCGATGGCACGATCCTCTCCGTGGTCAGGGACGCAGCCTCCGCCGCCACGCGGTCCGCCTCGTCGGGCGATGGGGTATCCGCGGTGCTCCAGGCGGCGGTGACGGAGGCTTGGGATGCGGTGGACCGGAGCCGGGACCAGCTGGAGGCCCTCCGCGAGGCGGGGGTCGTGGATGCTGGAGGATTCGGACTCGCGGTAATTCTCTCCGCGCTGGCGGAGGCGATGGGCGGCAGGGAGTCGGCCTGGCCGGAATCATTCGAGATCGGCCCTGGATCGCCGTCCGCGCCGAGCTCGCCCCAGGGGGTGCTGGCGTTCACAGCGCCCCACCAGGGGTTTGGTTACTGCACTGAATTCAGCCTGGTCGGGTCGGAGCTGGAGCCGCTGGCCGTCCGGGCCCGTCTCGGCAGCGAGGCCGAGGACGATTCGGCGCTCGTGGTTGGTGACCCGGGATTGCTGCACATCCACATCCATACGCACGAGCCCTGGCAGGTGCTGACCAGGGCGGCGGAGCTCGGCAGGATAGAACGCCTCAAGGTTGAGGACATGACAGGGCAGCACCAGGAGGCTCGACGCCGGGCCGAGGTGAGCGACCGTCGCCTTGCGCTGGGCGTTGTGGTGGTCGCTCCCGGCTTCGGCTTCCACCAGCTCCTGCTGGGCCTGGGGGCGGCCGCGGTGGTCGAGGGTGGTCAGGGGATGAACCCGTCGACCGAGGACCTGATCCGCGGGATCGATGAGGCAAGGGCCAACAGGGTGATCCTCCTGCCCAACAACCCCAACCTGGTGCTGGGCGCCGAGCAGGCGGCGCGGATATCCAGGCATGAGGTCGCCGTCGTGCCTTCGCGCAACCTCCCCCAGGGAATCGCGGCCCTGCTCGCCTTCGATCCGGAGGCTTCTCTGGAGGTCAACCGCAAGCGCATGCTGGGGGAGATGACCAGGGTGCACGCGATCGAGGTCACGGAGGCCGCGAGGGACAGCTCGTACAGCGGCGGGGAGATCCGCAAGGGGCAGCCGATCGCGGTACTGGACGGGGACCTGGTGGCGGCTGGCGAGGATCTAGGCGACGTGGTATTGGCGGCCCTTCGGCGGCTACCGAAGGGGTCTGTGGAGGTGGTCACCCTCTACCGCGGCGCGAGGGTTCAGGTGCACGAGGCGGAGGAACTGGAGGCGCGCATCCGTCGCCACTTCCCGGAACTGGAGGTGGAGCGCCATGATGGCGGGCAAGCGCTCTATCCGTACATCATTTCGGCTGAGTAGGCGATGCCCATTCGCGTGGTCACCGACAGCACCTGTGACCTTCCCGCGGCGGTTCGGCAGCGGGCGGGGATTATGACGGTTCCCCTTCGTCTGCATTTCGCAGACGAGGTCTTCCGGGATCGGGTCGACATCGACGACTCCGAATTCGTGCGGCGCCTGGTAGCGGCCAAGGCACCTCCCAGCACCTCTCAGCCACCGCCGGGCGACTTCGAGGCCGTCTATCGCCAGCTGCTGGACGACGGGGCGGAGGAGATAATCTCGATCCACATCGCGGCGGCGCTGAGCGGCACCATCAGCTCTGCCACGATCGCGGCCCAGGCGGTGGATGAGAAGAGGATCCATGTGGTCGACAGCCGCACCGTTAGTTTGGGGACGGGTTTTCTGGTGCTGGAAGCGGTGGAACGGGCTGCGGCCGGGGAGTCTGCGAAGGACATCGTCGCGGCCCTGGCGGAGATGCCGTCCAGAGTTGGCATCATCTGCCTTCTTGACACCCTGAGGTACTTGTTGCTGGGTGGGCGGATCGGCAAGGTGAGGGCGATGCTGGGGACCGCTTTGTCCATAAAGCCCCTGATTGGGCTTGGGCCGGACGGATCAGTGATCCCGCTGGGGCGAGTCCGCAGTCGGGCCAGTGGGGTGCGCCGGCTCTCTGAGCTCCTGGCGGAGCACCGTCCGCTGGCGCGCTGCGGCGTGATCTACGTCGGGGACCGCCACGACGGGCTGCTCCTGGCTGAGGAGACCAGGCGGACCTACCCAGAGATGGATGTCATCGCTGATCACTGCAGTCCGGTCCTCAGCACCCACACGGGGCCGGGTACGCTTGCCTACTGTTACCTCGAGGCCTGAACCCGGGCCCCCCAGGGTGAATTCCGAGGACCCGGGCCCTGACTCGGCCGTCCCGGCACTCACCCTCGACACCCCCCTGGCGGATCTGCCGCGCATCCCGCGTGACCGTCTGGCCGGGCTACACCGCCTCGGCCTGAGATCGGTCGACGACCTGCTCCGCCACTTCCCCCGTCGGTTCGACGACCAACGTGAGCGGCTGACCTTGGCCCAGCTGCGCCCGGGGCTTGCCGCCACCGTTGAGGTGGTGGTGGCGGAGCTGCATCCTCGCCGCGCTCGGTACCGCCGTATGGAACTGCTCCAGGGGGAGGTTGAGGATGCCACTGGCAGGGCGGAGGTGATCTGGTTCAACCAGCCTCACCTGCGCAAGGTCCTCCATGTGGGTGACCGCATCACAGTCCACGGCAAGGTCGTGCGTGGCACGCGCGGCATTCCCAAAATTCAAAACCCCGAGGTCGAACGCGAGCGCAGGACCTCCGCCCAGTCAAAGGTCGGCGTCCTGGTTCCGACCTACCCGGAGACGGCCCGGGTCACCTCTCGCTGGTTGCGGGCCCTGATCGCCGACCTACTGCCGCTGGCCGGCACCGCCTCGGAGACGTTGCCTCCCGAGGTGATTGCCAAGGAGCAGCTGATAGGGCTGTCGCCTGCCCTGCGGCAGATGCATTTTCCCGATGACCAGGAGTCGCTGGCGCTCGCCCGCCGCCGCTTCGGATTCGAGGAGCTCTTCTTTCCCCAGCTGGCGGCTCTTCTCTCGCGACGACAGCGGATGGCCAAGACAGGGACCAGGAGCCCCTACGACGTCCAGCTGGCGCGGGAGTTCGTGGCCCGGCTTCCCTTCCGACTCACGGACTCCCAGCGGCGAGCCGCGCACGAGATCCTGATAGATCTGGACCGGCCGTCACCCATGAACAGGCTCCTGCAGGGGGACGTGGGCTCGGGCAAGACGGTGGTGGCGGCGATGGCGGCCCGGATGGCGATCGCAGCCGGCCATCAGGTGGTGTTGATGGCTCCCACGGAGATTCTCGCCCGTCAGCATCACGAGACGATGCGTGATCTGCTGGCTCCTTTCGACATCTGGCCGCGGCTGCTGGTCGGCAGCACCAAGGCTGCGCAGCGGCGGGAGATTCTGGCGGGCCTGGCGGCGGGAGTGGACAGGCTGGTGGTGGGCACCCACGCCTTGATCGAGGACGACGTGATGTTGCCTCTGCTTGGCCTGTGCATAGTCGACGAGCAGCATCGCTTCGGAGTGGCGCAGCGACTGCGCCTGCGGGACAAGGCATCCGCCAACCCGGACTTCCTGTCGATGACCGCCACCCCGATCCCGCGGTCGCTGAGCCTCACGCTCTACGGTGACCTGGATGTGAGTCAGATACGGGAGCTGCCCCCCAACCGCCGGCCGGTCACGACCCGGCTCGTGGAGCCCCCCTCCCGTGATGGCGCTTACCAGTTCATTCGGCAGGAGGTGGCCCGCGGTCGCCAGGGTTTCATCATCTGCCCGCTGATCGAGGATGCCCCTGGCTCGGAGGTGAGGTCCGCCACCGCCGAGTACGAGCGTCTGAGCCAGGTGGTGCTCCCGGACCTCCGCCTGGTCCTTCTCCATGGCAAGCTGCCGGCGCGCGAGAAGGCGGCACGGATGCAAGCATTCGCCGCCGGCCAGTTCGACCTTCTGGTCGCCACCAGTGTCATCGAGGTGGGCGTGGACGTGCCCAACGCGACGGTGATCGGGATCGAGGGTGCGGAGCGCTTCGGGCTCGCCCAGCTGCACCAGTTTCGAGGTCGGGTGGGGCGGGGCGAGCACGAGTCCCATTGCCTCTTGTTCACCGAAGACGAGGACCCCGCCGGACGGGCCCGCCTCCGGGCCCTCATCGAAAACAGTGACGGCTTCCAGCTCGCCGAGATCGACCTGCGCCTGCGAGGATCCGGCGACCCCTACGGGCTGCGGCAGCATGGCTTTCCCGAGATGCGGGTTGGGGACCTGCTCGACGACGGCCTGCGTGAGCGAGCACGCGCGGCGGCGGAGCGGGTGCTCGCTTCCGACCCGGATCTCCGCGATCCCATTCTGCGCAGTGGTATCAGGGGCTACCAGGTGGTTTTCGAGTTCGACTGAGTCCCGGCGGGCCGGGATCCGGCCATCTCCCGAGCCGCGAGGGCGGGTGGCATGCGATAGTTGGCGCGATGAGTGTTCAGCGGGGTCGGTCCAGAGCTCACGGGGCGCCCCGGGTCCTTCCCGGCGCCAGGCTCACCGGAGGCGATGCCTGCGGGCGGAGGCTCGTCACCGTCACCGGGCGCAACATGCGCGCATCGACCGGCCTCGTGCGCGCAGCCTGCTTCAACATCCTCGGGGAAATGGTGCAGGGCGCCGACATCCTCGATCTGTTCGGGGGTATAGGGAGCCTGGGGCTGGAAGCCCTTTCCCGTGGCGCCGCGTCCGCCACCTTCGTCGAGCTGCGCCGGGACCGGGCGGCGGTCATATCGGAGAACGCCAGCATCCTCGGGTACGGGCCTTTGGCGAGGGTCGTCACGGGGGACGCCATCGCCTGGCTGGGTGCCAATCAGACCACGGTTCCCGAGTTCCAGGTCATCCTCATGGATCCGCCCTATCTGGAGGCTGGTCCAACCACCTGCCTGCGCGCTCTGGAGATCCTCGGGGCGATCGCCGGCCACTCCCCGCAGTGGAGAGCCGTGGTGGTGGTCGAACATCACCGCCAGCTTCAGGTGCCGGAGGTGGCGGGGTCGCTCACCCGGGTGCGCGAGTCGCAGTACGGCATGACCACGCTGTCCTTCTATCGGAAGCAGCCTTGACGGTCGCGGTCTACCCCGGCAGCTTCGACCCCATCCACAATGGCCACCTCGACGTGATCTCAAGGGCCAGCGAGATCTTCGAACGGGTGGTTGTCGGAGTGCTGGACAACTCGGTCAAGTCGTGTTTGTTCTCCGCGGCGGAGAGGGCGGAGCTGGTGCGCCAGAGCCTGCCTGCCGGTGGTAGTGTCGAGGTGGTCCACTTCTCCGGGCTCGCCGTGTCGTTCGCCGTCTCCCAGGGCGCGGCCGTCATCGTCCGCGGCCTGCGCGCGGTCTCCGACCTGGACAGCGAGTTTCAAATGGCCCTCATGAACCGCCGGCTTGAGCCCAGGGTCCACACTGTGTTCCTGACCACCGGCTTTTCCAACGTGTACCTGAGCTCGTCGTTGATCAAGGACGTTTGTGCCCACGGCGGCAGCATTGAGGGGCTCGTGGCCCCGGCTGTTGAGACGGCTCTGCGGCAACGGCTGGTGCGGGCTGCGGGAACCATCCCTGTTCCAACTGAGGAGGCGGAATGAGCGACATGTCAGACGATTACGAACCGGAGCCAGAGCAGGTTTCGATCATCGACCTCCTGGATCGGCTGGAGGCCCTCGTCAACCAGAGCCGTCGTGTGCCCCTCACCCCCAACATCGTGGTCAACGAAGAGGAGATCCTCGATGCCCTGGACCAGATCCGGGTGGGGATGCCAGAGGAGATCAAGGAGTCCAGGATGGTCCTGGAGACGCGCGAGTCCCGTTTGCGCGAGGCCCAGGAGCAGGCGGAGCAGATCGTGTTGGCAGCTCAGGAGCGCGCCGAGAGGCTCACCGACGAGCACGAGTTGACCCGGCGGGCGAACGCCGAGGCTGACGAGATCCTGACGGACGCCAGGGAGCGCAGCCGGAAGATGCGCCGAGATGCAGACGACTACGCGCGGGAGCGGATGGAGGAGCTGGAGACCCAACTGTCGAGCGCTCTGAACCAGGTGCGCCGGGGATTGGAGACGCTGGAGGCGGGCCGGGAGGGCGCGGGCGAGGAGAAGCCGAAGGGGAGGGGGAGACGGCGCTGAGGTGGGCTCGCCCCTACCTGTTAGACTTCGGTCTCGTTATGGCTCTTCCCAAGGAACGCATCCCCAAGGCGCGCCGCGACCGGCGGCGGTCTCATCTTGCCATCTCCGGGCCCACGCTGAGCCCGTGCCCCCGCTGCCGCCAGCCTCGGCGCCCTCACAACGTGTGCGCCAATTGCGGGCACTACAAGGGGCGCGAGGTGATCGCGACTGAGTAGTCCGCTGCTCCCCTCCCGCGGAGGCTGATCCCGGTGGGACAGGTCCGCGAGGTGGCATTCCTATTTCCCGGCCAGGGTTCTCAGCAGCCAGGAATGGGGTTGGGCGTGCGCGGCCATCCGGTCGGCGTCCCCCTGCTGGAGGTGGCCAACGAGAGCGGGATCGACCTGGCGCGACTGGTTGAGACCGGGACCGCCGACGAGTTGCGCCCGACCCAGATCGCGCAGCCGGCCCTCTACTACACCGGAGTGGTGCTGGCGGCGATGGCCCAGGCTGCCGGCATAGATCCCGGCTTGGGCGCCGGCCACAGTCTCGGGGAGTACACGGCGCTGGCTGCAGCCGGGGCCATCGACCACGTCGACGGCATGCGGCTTGTCCTGGAGAGGGGCCGGCTCATGGCTCGGGCCCGCCAGGGCACCATGGCTGCGGTGCTGGGGCTGGAGCAGGACGTTCTGAGCGAGCTATGCGAGGAGGCGTCCCGGTCCGGCGAGATCTGCGTCGTCGCCAACGACAACTGTCCGGGACAGCTGGTGATCTCCGGCACGGTCGAGGGGGTGGAGCAGGTCGGAGCCCGGGCCAAGTCGGCGGGAGCCAAGAAGGTCGTTCCCCTGAGTGTTGCCGGAGCCTTTCATTCCCCGCTGATGAAGGAGGCGGCCCGGGAGTTCGGCGCCGCCTTGGAGCAGCTCGAAATCCGCGATCCCGCCTACCCCGTTGCCTCGGGCACCACCGGGCAGCTCATGACCACCTCAGCGCAGGTTCGGGAGAGTTTGAGCGTGCAACTGGAGAGCCCCGTCCTCTGGGTGGGAGCGGTGCGGGCCCTGCTTCGAGGCGGAGCGAGACGGTTCTTGGAACTTGGGCCGGGCACGACCCTGGCCGCCCTGGTGAGGAGGATTGAGCCGGGGGTGGAGGTCGGGGCCGCGGAGCCGGCCAGCTGGACTGGTGCCGAAGGCAGCCACCCGGTCTCCGCGACGAGTACCGGGTGAGCGGATGAGGAGACCGTGCCCAGCCCACGTCGGTACAATTGCCAGCAACTTGGCCCGGCATGAGACGCTTTCAGTTCGCTCGCGTCTGGCTGATCGTTAGCTGAGATGAAGTCATTTGTGCGGCGCTTGGTCGGCGGCGCGGGAACATCGTCTGTCCCTCCTTCAACAGCGCCCGGACCCGGTGGACTGGCGCCGGCAGTGCTGCCCAGGCCTGCGACCGACCAGCCGGGCGGCGCAGGCCTTACCGTATTGCCCGGCGAACATCTAAGCGGCACAGCATCCGTGGCCGAGGTCACGGTGGTCACAGAAGATCCGCGGTTGGCTGCCAACGACGGCTCTGGGTCGGCGGCAGGGACTGCGACAAGAAGCGGCAACAAGTCGGCGAAACGCCGGACAACGAGGGGTAGAGATGGCAGACACGACCTGGGAAGGCTTTCAGGCGATAGTGGTCGAGCAGCTGGGGGTGGAGACGGAGCAGGTGACCCCGGAGGCGAACTTCGTGGAGGACCTGAACGCGGACTCCCTGGATCTGGTGGAGTTGATCATGGCGTTCGAGGAGGCATACGGGATGGAGATCCCGGACGAGGACGCGGAGAAGATCCAGACCGTGGGTCAGGCCTGGGATTACGTGAAGGAGCACCTGGACCTGGCCAGCTGACGGCCGCAGCCCTGCCGGCTACTCGCCGGCGGCGGTCGCGGGCAACCGCGGAGGAGCTGGCCCAACAGGAGCAGGAGGCGGAAGCGCGGCTTGACGATCTGCAGGGTCGGCTCGGGCTTCGATTCAAGAGGCGGGAGCTCCTGCGCGAGGCCATGACCCACACGTCCTGGATCAATGAGCGTGGGGACGAGGGCCGCGACAACGAGCGCTTGGAGTACCTCGGGGATGCAGTCCTGGAGCTGGTGGCGGGCGAGTACCTGTTCAACCGGTTCCCAAACTATGACGAGGGCCAGCTGACCCAGATCCGATCCAGCCTGGTGAGCACGGTTGCCCTGGCCCGCCTCGGCGAGCAGCTCCTGCTGGGGGAGACGCTCAGGCTCGGAAGGGGAGCCGCCAAGTCGGGGGCTCGGCGCTTGACCTCCCTTCACGCCAACGCCTTCGAGGCGCTGGTGGGGGCGATCTTCTTGGATCAGGGGTATCGTCGGGCCGGCCGGGTCTTCCTGTCCCGGATCGGTGATCTCAGCGCCTGGACCGATCCCAACTTCAAGGGCCGGCTGCAGGCGCTGTCCCAGGAGCGCTTTGGCGCTCCGCCTCAGTACCGAACCTTGCCGGCAAACGGAGACCCTCGATCCCGGCAGTATGTCGCTCAGGTGACGGTTGAGGGGCGCGGGCTACTGGGTGAGGGGAGGGGAGGCACCAAGCAGGCAGCAGAGCAGGCGGCCGCCAGGGCTGCGATTGACCTGTTGGTGGCGCCGGTCTCCAAGAAGCGGCGTCGGTCAAGGGTGCCGGCCCCCAGCCCGGCCGCCCCGGCGAGCGCCGCCGGGCCCCTCGCGAGTGAGCCCGTGGCACCGGATCCTCCGCTGCATTCCGCGGGCAAGGGCTCGGCACGACGACGGCCCACGGCGGGGGCGCCCGCGGTCGTCCGGGTGCCAGGTGCGGAGGATGTGGCGACCTTATCGCACGCGGCCGTGGCGGAAGGGGGTCCGGGCGCGCCGACGGAGGGGCCGACCATCGAGCCGGTTAGGGCTGCGCCGCGGCGGCGCCGGCGCAGGGCAGCCGCCCTGCCATCCTCAGCCCTTCAGCCGTCTGGCGCCGGGGCGCCTCCTGAGGCTGCTGGCGCCGCCGATGGCCGAGACGAGGCGGCGGCGCTCCGAGGTCGCCGCCGCGCCCGTGCTGCGTCAGACACCGCCACTGAACCGGCTCTCGCCAGTGATGCGAACGTCGGTGCGCCACCACCGGCAGCCGCTGACCTTGGGTCGGCTTCGGCAGTCACGGTCGCGGACGACCCGGTGCGAAAGCGCACCCACCGTGGCCATCGGGGCGGGCGCAGGCGCTCCGGGAGAACCGCGACCCCCGAAGCATGAGGGTCAGCAAGCTGGAGCTGCGGGGATTCAAGAGCTTTGCCAGCCTGGCATCGCTTGAGTTCGGGCAGGGAGTCACCGCGGTGGTTGGGCCCAACGGCAGCGGCAAGTCGAATCTGGTTGACGCGATCCGACTCGTGCTCGGGGGTGCCAGCGCCCGGGAGCTGCGCGGGCAGCGACTGGACCAGGTCATCTTCTCCGGTGGCGAGAGAAGGGCCCCACTTGGGATGGCGGAGGTCACCGTCGTCTTCGACAACGAGGACGGTCGGATGCCCGTGGAAGAGGTTGAGGTGGCGCTCAGCCGCCGGGTGTTCCGGGACGGCACAAGTGAGTTCCGCCGGAACGGCCAGCGAATAAGGCTGCGTGACCTCGGTCGTCTGCTGGACTCGACCGGCCTGGCCCAGGCGGGGTACGCCATCATCGCTCAGAACGACATCGAGTCGATCATCCGGGCGACCCCGACCCAGCGTCGGCACCTCATCGAGGAGGCCGCCGGGGTGAGGAGTGCCCAGTCCCTGATCGATGACAGCTCGGCGCGATTGGTGGACCTTGATCGCTGGCTCGAGGGCTCGGTCGGGCGGCTGACGGAGCTCATGCCCCGGATCGCGGATCTTGAGGAACAGTCAAGGGTCGCTCAGGAGGCTGCCGACTTGAAGCGGCGGCTTGAGTCGCTCCGCGGAAGCCTGGAGCGAGCCGCCTGGCTCGCCGCCGTGGCGGAGGCGACCAGGCTCGAGCGGCAACTTGATTCCGCCCGCCGCCGGCACGAGGCAGCGGCTCGCCAGTTTGCCTACTACGACGCGCACTACGGGCGCGAGCGAGAGCGCCTGGAGGCGGCCCAGGCGAGCCGTTTGGAGCGGGAGCGCCTCAGGGGTCATACCGCCTTGCGCCACCAGCAGGCGGAGTCGGAGCTGAGCCGCTGGCGGGAGCGAGCGCAGCAGGCGGCGGCGGCGCGTGGTGCCGCCGTGACACAGATGGAGGAGGTGGAGTTCGACCTCGGCGCCCTCGTCGCCCCGCTGGCATCGGGACCCCTCAACACGGTTGCGCTGGAGCAGGCCCGAGCCGAGCGGCAGAGCGTCCTCGACAACCTCGGCGAGCTCGCGAGCAGACAGGGGACCATTCGCCAGTCGAGGTCGCTGGCTGAGGTGGAAGTGCAGCGGATCAGACGTGACCTCGGTGACCAGGATCGGGCCGCAACCGAGCTATCCGGCCGCCTTCGGGGCCTTGAGGACCGAGTGGCTGAGATGGAGTCGGCCTCTGGCACTCTTCACGAAGAGGTGCGAGCCTGCCAGGCTGAGTTGCGGGCCGCCGAGGAGCAGGCGCAGGAGGCGGCCGCGAGATCAGCCTCCGAGTCCGCAGACCTCAAGACCTCACTGCGCGACGAGTCCTCCGCCCTGGAGCTGCTGACTGCGGCGGAAGATGAGGTGAAGCATCTGGTGGATCAGGAACGCGGGGAGGCTTCCGAGGTATCCGCTCGCGATGCGATGCTGACGGAGCGGCGGCGCGGACGCCCGATCGCTGAGGCCGCCGCCCGGGGCGATCTTGACCTTCATCCCCTGGCCGCCGCGATCCATCCCCTCGAGCCTGCCGACGCCCGACCCATCGAGGTGGCTCTAGGCGTCCTGAGACAAGCCTTGGTCGGCTCGGAGGCGGTTGCCAGGGCCGCGCTGGAGAGAGGCGGTGGCGTCGTGGAGTTGGTGTGCTGGGCAGTCGAAGGCAGCTCCGTGGGCCTCCAGGTTCCCGCTGGTTGCCGCCCACTGGACATGGTGGTTCAGGGTGCAGACGACGACCTCGCCGTGATCCGTAACCTTCGCGAGGATGTCTGTCTTGCGGACGACCGGGACGCGGCGGCCCGATGGCTGGACCTTCGACCCCATGGCCTGGCGGTGCTGCCGGACGGAACCGCGCTGGCCCGGGGCATGGAGGCGACGGCCCCGGCGCAGCTCGGGGAGCTGGAGGAGTTCCAGCAGTCGGCGCGCGCCAAGGAGTCTCTGGCGCGGACCCGGTCGCGCCTCGCAGAGCGCCAGCGCCATCTGGCCTGGGCCAGGGAGCAGCACCTGCTGCAGCGCCGACGCGTGGACGAGTCGCGCCGAACTTCTGCCGCCGCTCAGGCGGCTGCGTCCGCTGCCCACGATCTGGCCGTGCGGCTCAGGGAGCGTTCTCACGAGCTGGAGGCCAGGGCCGCCAAGACGAAGTTGGACCTGGAGCGAGCGCGGGCCCAGATGGCCTCCTGGCAAACGGAGTTGCAATCGCTTGGCATCCGACATCAGGCGTTAGTCACTGAACTCGGTGGGGCCGAAGGAGCGTTGGCGGCCGCCGATGCCGCGCTCGGTGACATGGTGGAGCCGGAGGCGGCCGCCAGGCTGAGGCTCGAGTCAATACAGATGAAGTTGGCGGAGCTGGAGGCCCAGGAGCGAGAGCTGGTGCAGCGCATCAGGCAGGAGCAGGAGGCTCGAGCCCGCCTGGTGGCCCGCAGGGACTCCACCAAAGCTCGCATCGCGGCAGCGGAGGACGATCTCGTGCTTGCCCTGTGCATGGTCGCTGAAATGCAGAGCAGGAAACTCGCTGCGGACGCTGAGATGCGCCTTCTTTCCGAATCCGGAGCTGCCCATGCAGGGGACGAGGACCCGCTGCGGCAGCTGGGCGTCCTGGAACGGCGGCGTGCCGAGCTGGAGCTGGTGCTGGGCCAGGCGGCCTCGACCACGCGATCTCTGGAGCGGGACCTGAACGACCAGCGTGAGGCCGTGGCCCGGGCCAGGGACAGGTTGGGCGAGCAGCCTATGACTGATCTTGACGGCACCGTGCCGGAAGACCCCGGTCGGGCCGCCGTGGAGATCACCAAGCTGGAGCGTCGCCTCCAGGCACTTGGCCCGCTCAACGAGTTGGCGCCAACTCAGCTGGCGGACCTGCTGGAAAGAACCGAGGGTCTGCGCTCCGCCCACCAGGACACAAGTGCCGCTCGGCAGGACCTTGAGGTCGTGATGGAGAATTTGCGGTCCCTGGTCGACACCAAGCTGCGGGGGACCATGGCGAGGGTCCAGACGGAGTTTGAAGCCACCTGGAAGGAGCTTTTCGGCGGAGGACGGGCGACCATGCTCAAGGTAGCCGGTGATGAGCCTGGGGCCTGGGGTGTCGAGTTAGAGGTGCAGCCACAGGGCAAGCGGGTTATACCCATGGCGATGCTGTCGGGTGGCGAGCGGGCGCTGACGGCGCTAGCCATGATCCTTGCTTTACAACAGGTGTCGCCCAGTCCCTTTTACGTCTTCGATGAGGTCGATGCCGCCTTGGATGAGGTCAACGTCGCGAACTTCGCCCGGATTCTCAGCGTCCGGTCCGAGCACAGCCAGTTCCTTGTCATCACCCACAGCCTCGCCACCATGGCCAGGGCCACGCACCTGTACGGCGTCACCCAGGACGGCAGAGGCGCCAGCCGGGTCCTGTCAGTACGGCTTTCGGAGGACGGCAGGAGCGTCCAGGATCGAGACGGGGCGGAACTGGTGGAGGCGACGGTTGGAGCCTGAACCCCAGGAGGCTCCCAAGAGGCGCTGGTGGAGGCGGCTGCCGGGCCGTCTGGACCGGGTCTCGAGCGGCATGGGCCACACCCTGCGCAGTAGATTGCGCCGCGGCCAGCTTGCCGGGGATCAGCTCTACGACGAGCTGTTCGAACTGCTCCTTGCCAGCGACTGCGGAGTGCCGATGGCCGAGGTGCTGGTGGAGGGGTTGCGGGTTCGGGCGGCCAAGGAACGGTTGCGGACCTCCGAAGAGCTGCTGTCGGCGTTGCGTCAGGTCATGCTCGAGCAGCTGTCCGGTCGCAATCGCGATCTATCCTTGACAGGATCTCCCGTGGTCTGGCTGGTGGCAGGGGTCAACGGGTCAGGCAAGACGACAACCATCGCCAAGCTCGCCACCCGGCTTCAAGCTCAGGGGCTGACATCCCTGGTGGCGGCTTCGGACACCTTCCGCGCCGCCGCCATCGAGCAGTTGCGCCGCATGATCGGCCCGACGGGCGCGGAGGTCGTTGCTCATCAGCCGGGCGCAGACCCGGCGGCCGTCGTATTCGACGCAATCGCCGCCGCCCGGGCCCGCGGGCGCGATGTGGTCCTGGTGGACACGGCGGGACGCCTGCACACCAAGGAGAACCTGATGCAGGAGCTGGGCAAGATTCGGCGGGTGGTGGCGGGCCAGCTCGCGGGGCAGCCTGCGGAAGCGTTGCTTGTCCTCGACGCCTACGTGGGTGCCAACGCCATGGCTCAGGCCCGTGCCTTCGGCGAGGTGGTCGGCGCGACGGGCGTTGTACTCACCAAGTTGGACGGGAGCGCGAGGGGTGGGTACGTGTTCCAGGTGGAGCGGGAGCTCTCCTTGCCGGTGAAACTGATCGGGCTTGGAGAGGGTCAGCTGGACCTCGAGGACTTCGACCCCGAGTCGTATGTGGACCGCCTCTTGGCGGACGAGTCCAGCTCTCCCGAGCCGGATTGACGCCTCGGCAGTCCCGACCGACCCCTCCCGGCGCCAATTCCAAGACCTGGTTGGGAGACCAAGGAGAGTCGGCGTGCGACGAGTTTCTGCCGAGTTGGGCTCCACCTACTTCAGCGATGGAGCCCCGCCGAGACCGACGGGTGCCATTCAGTCTTAGTTCCGCCGCCCGGGTCAGCAGACACCCGTCTCTTGGCGGCGAGATCTGCCATGTCATCCGCGGCTCTCTCGGCCGGGTCCGCAGTGTTAGGCGTGAGCTCTCACTTGGCGCGTCTGGCGGGCATGAAGAGGCGCTGCTTTGGGTTCTCGTAGCGTGAGCCTTCGTCACGATCCGACACAGAGGACATGTCGAGGCAACCCTCCAGAGCACAAGTGGGGCCGCCCCTCAGGTCCCAGGTAGTAGTCGCTGCGACGGCGCTCCGGTCGCTGGCTGGCAAGATAGGCGACGTACCCTGCTGTGTCCCCACCTGCGATCTTGTGGACTGTCACCACAGCCGCAGTCCCTCCTATAAAAGTTGCGTTGGCGAGATGGCCCTTGCAGGCTCAGTCGGAGGAGACCAGAGGCGGCGGTCAGGCGGGCGCACAGCCCAAGAGTGGCGGTAAGCCAGTTGCCGGGTTGCCGTCAATATCGGAAGATGTGAGGAGATGACGAAGAAGAAGACCACGGTGTACCTCGACGAGAGCGTGCTGCGGGCGACGAAGGTCTTCGCCGCACGCACCGGCCGGCGGGAGTACGAGATCGTGGATGCGGCGCTGCGCGGCTACTTGGGGCTGAGCGCAGTCGAAGCCGTGTGGCAGCGCAGCACGCTGACGGAGGAGGAGGCAACGCAGCTCGCCTACGAGGAGCTGCAGGCGATGCGGCGCGAGAGGGTGAGCACACAGTAGGTGCTCCGAGCCGTGATCGATCCGGGGGTGCTCGTGTCAGCGCTGTTGGCGCCGGCGGGCAGCCCGGCTCAGCTCTACGAGCGGTGGGTGGCCGGGGAGTTCGAACTGGTGGTGTGTCCGCACCTGCTGGCCGAGCTTGACACTGTCCTTCGCCGGCCAAAGTTCAGGCGCTACGCCACCTTCGGCGAGGTCGACCGCTACGTGGCGGTACTCCGAGGGGGAGCGAGCTCCGCACCGGACCCGAAGCCATCACCCGGCCTGACGCGCGATCCAGCCGACGACTATCTGGTGGCGCTGGCGC
>DAHWNZ010000030.1:0-30548 GCA_027339635.1 Candidatus Dormiibacterota bacterium | reverse complement strand
CACCCAGCACCCTCCAGCGACCGGCCGCTCCCGCTCCCTGAGGTTCAACGCGCCCTCGGCAGCCCCTCCACACCCCGTTCCGGGGCCGCAAGCCCCAGAACCCCCACCTGTGACCAGCCCCTCAGCCCGCGACCGCGCCCAACTGGTGCCGGCGCAGCGTCCTTCAGCCCTCCCGCCGGCTCGCCCCCAGCCTATCCACTGGTTCAGGTCTGACCGCGGCCCAGACCGTTGCCCCGGCCAGCAACTCCAGTGCAGTCCCCGCTCCGACTTCCGGATCGGTGATCATCGAGACTCAGGACGGAAACGGAGTTCCCGTCGCCCAGACGGCTCCCCTGACCATCACGCTGACGGCGGAGAACTTCTCGGGGGGGGCCGCGGTCGACACCATCCCTGCGTCGGTAACGATCCCGGCCGGACAGAGTTCCACCGCCTTCACCTTCACCGCGAATAGCACCAACACCACCTCGCCCGGCTACTTCGTCATCGCCGCGTCCGCATCTGGGTACGGCACCGCATCCCAGACCGAGACTGTGGACCCGAGCGGGGGTGATCCGACGACGGTCATCGACCCGGGCAACCCCGGCGGGATTTCCAGCCTGACATCGGTGAATGTCGGCACCACCGTCTCCTACTTCGCTGGTGGGACCTCCGAAAGCTACATCCAGGCCGGGGCGACCACCGCCGACTACCAGGTCACTAACGTCGGTGGTGTGGTCCCAGGCGGCGGTGGCCAGGTGAGTGGGCTCAACTACTGCGTGGAAATCGCCGCTGGGACGCAGGGCTCGCTGCCTGCCCCAGTGCTCTTTGACACCTCGACCGACCGGCCTGGCGGGACCTACACCGTCTCCTTCGTCGTCTCCGAGTACGCTGCGGGGAGCAAGTGCACTGGACCGATCAGCGGCTATTACGGGGGCGACGCTCCTCTGGAAGTCACCCGCGCCGCCGCCTACACCCCGTTGTCCCCCACGCGTCTCTGGGACACCCGCACCCATAGCGACCCCCTGCAGCCCGGCGGCACGTTGAGCCTCACGGTCACAGGGGCCGTGTCCAGTGGAGTGACTGTGCCGGCTTCCGCCACCGCGGTCGCACTGAACCTGACTGTGACGGACCCCACGGCCAGCGGGTTCATCTCCGCATATCCCACTGGGGGCTCCGCCCAGACCCTCATCTCCAACCTCAATTTCACCCCCGGCGAGACAGTCGCCAACCTTTCCGTTGTCCCGGTGGGCTCCGGCGGCCAAGTGACCTTCTACAACTCCGGGGGCATCACCCAGCTCGTGGTCGACCTCGAGGGCTACTTCGCGCCGGAGGCGTCGGGGTCGACGGCCGGTGCCTATGTACCCCTTAGCCCCAGCAGAATCGTTGACACCCGGACGGGCAGCGGCTACTTCGGTGCCGGAGAGACCCTGGGGGCCGGCTCCAGCCTGACCTTCCCGGTGTCCGGCCAGGTTGGCATCCCGAGTAGCGGGGTGTCAGCGGTAGCCCTGAACTTGACCGTAACCGACACCTCGACCAGCAGCTTCCTCACCGCTTTCCCGGCGGGCCAGACCCAGCCGCTGGCATCCAATTTGAACTGGACAGCCGGCCAGACGGTCCCCAACCGGGTGGTGGTGCCCCTGGGCAGTGGCGGCGAAGTCACCGTATACAACCTCGCTGGCAATGCCGACGTGGTCGTGGACGTCGACGGTTACTTCACCGACGGTAGCCAAACTTTGCCCGCCAACGCCTCTCTCTTCCAGTCAGTGCAACCGTACCGGGTTCTGGACACTCGCAACGGTGGAGGGCCGATCGCCGGTGGCGCCACCTACGTGGAGCCACTGGCCGGCAGCCGGGACTCCCAGGGGAACTTTGTGGTCGCTGCGAATGCCACGGCAACGGTGCTCAACGTCACCGTTGCTGACACGACCGCCAACAGCTTCCTCACGGTCTTCCCCGCCAACCCTCGGCCGCTCGCTTCGGATCTCAACTGGACCGCGGGGGAAGTGGTGGCCAACCTCACCCTCGCCACGATGAGCAGCTCGGGGACTGACAGCTTCTACAACCTCGCCGGGAACACCCAGTTGATCCTCGACGTGTTCGGCTACTTCCTGCCCTTCAGCTGAGGGTGGCCCGGGAGCGCCGGCCCCAGGCCGGCGCTCCCGGATCTGGCCGACCGTTCACCCCGTAGATTTACGAGCACGGGCACCCCGGCGGTTCTTGGCTCCACATTTCCCGGTGCCAAATTGGACAGGGCCGGCAAGCTGCCCCAGAGCAGCACTGGCTGATCCGGTCGTGAAGACCGGTCGGCTGCGCTGCCACCCAGTGGCTCGACGTCGCCATCGGCGCCAGTCAGGGACCGCCGCCCAGCCCACGACGGGTCCTCTCGCGGGCTCTGGCGGGAATGGGCCGGTCTACCCACTCGGGAGGTGGCTGGCCTAGCTTGGCGCTGCGCACTTGGTGCCGCTTGCGGCGCTGCCGAATGCAAGAGCGCTGGCATGAGGTTGCCGTTTCCACCCCCCGCGCCACTTGGCCGTGGCTTTGGACCGAGTCAAGTCGATGTACGGCACGACGGGTCATCGTTTGCTGGCCCCACCGTGAGATGCCGACTTCGCGTAGCTGCAGGTACCGGGTGATCAGCTGACGGTCGCGTAGCCCGGGTCACATGGCGGTGAAGGCCCCTTGCGGGCGGTCCGAGCGCGCTTACCGTCGCGGCGTGGGGATGCGGCCCCGGCCGATTAACCCCCGGCTCCGACCTCAGATGGGCGGAGTGGGAAGCCCCGCCACCCGGGCGTGCTCGCCTGGGAGGACGAGCACCCGGGGACTCATGTGAGGGAACTGAGCTGTGATCAATCTGCACGGCGTCCGAGGTGAGTGGGGCGCATCGGTGGTAGCCCTGGTGGCGGGAACGCTGCTGGTGACCGCCCTTGGCGGCCCGGCCTCCGTTGGGGGGCAGCGGCAGCACCGACACTCGGTCGCCAGCGGCCCCACCGGCCAGGTGTCGAAATCTCCCACGCCTGGAGCTTCGCCCCTCGCGGCAGCGAGCCCTGCGCTGTTCTCGCCGCGCCCCAGCGTGGTCCTGGCGGACTCCTCCTCCTTCAGCCGGCACCACGGCCCTCGCCCCAATCAGCCCACTGCCCAGGGCTCCGGCAGCCCGAGTCCCACCTCCTCCGGATCTCCATCCCCCTCCCCTACCACCAACCCCCCGCCCCCCCCCAGCCCGACCCCGACGCCAACTGGCGGGCGCGGGGTTGGACTCTTTACTCCGGGTGAGTCCGTCTCCAACGAAGAGTCGGTCGCGAGCAGTTGGGGAGTCTCCCTCGTTGCCTCCGATGTTTACGCGGCGGGTCCGGCATACACCTCCTTGTCCGGGCTCCCGGCCGGATCCTCCTCGATCCGCGAGACGATCGCCGTGGGCGCAGTGACGCCCGCTGAGGCCACGGCCATCGGCCAGATGCTGGTGGCCAACGGCCAGCCGGACGCCTATATCCGGATCATGTGGGAGTTCAACGAGTCCGGAACTTGCTGGTTCCCCTGGGGGCTTGACTGCTCCGGCGGATCAGACGGGATGACTCCATCGATCTTCATCTCCACGTTCCAGGCCGCGGCCACCGCCTTCAAGGCTGTGAGCAACCAGTTCGTCATCGTCTGGAACATGAACGGTGCCAGCTCAGTGCCGGCGGCTGACTACCCAGGAGATAGCTACGTCGACCAGATCGGCATCGACCAGTACGACTACTCCGGATACGCCGCCAACATGCAGGCGGCCATCAGCTTCGCCGCGGCGCACGGCAAGCCCATCCAGGTAGACGAGTGGGGTGTCATGGGTCATGATGACCCCAACTACATCAACAGCATGGCCAGCCTGATGCTCAATCCCGCCAATGACGTAGCCCTGCAGGTCTACTTCGACAACGCGACCAACGTTCTCACCAACTATCCCAACGCCTTGGCCGCGTACCGTTCGGACTTTGGCTGATGGGGCCAGGACTGACCCCGCGGCCCTGGAAAGCGCCTTCGGGTTCGCTCCCCTTGACCCACCACCGTCCAGGCAGCGGTGACGTCCGCCCCATACGTGTGCCGGACCGGGCGCCACTGGCCCCACTTCTCAGCGTTTAGGCAGGGTCCGTCCGGCAAAGTTCCGGGCTTGGGAGCCCAATCTGCAACCGCCGGTACAGCCTGGCACCGTCCACAGGCCGGATGCCGCCGAGCCTGCGCGCGCTCGGCGTCAGCCACCAGGTCCTCCCAGCTTCGGCCGCGCCACCCCAGAGCGCCCACGTCGCAGGCCTCCGGCGGAAGGGCCGTCCTTCGGCGCCCCGATTGCCGACGGGAATGTGTGACTCCCGTTTAGCCCACGCTCTCGGCCCGGCATTTGTCGCCGGAATACGTTTGGCCAGCGGCCCGACCGCTGGGTGCGATCATCGCCGAGCATGCCGAACAGGTTGAAGCGCGCCCTAGACCGTCAACTTCGAGGCTTTGGCAGCGAGGCCGGCCCTTCCCGGCCGTCGAGACGGTGGCCCCCGGCTCCACCCGGGATGTCGGCCCAACCCGAACCGCCGACTTCCGCCTCGACAAGGGGCGGAGGACTGGCTGTATGACGTCCATGACAAGAGCGCTCAGATCGCTGTACCGAGACAACCTGGCGCGGGCCAGCGGACTAATCCTGATGACCTCAGTGATCACGGCGCTGCTCGGGTTTGGCTACTGGGTTTTGGCGGCGCGTACCTACCCAGCGGCGGAGGTGGGCACCGCAGCCGTGTCTGTGTCCATGATGACATTGGCCTCTCTGGTGTCGACCCTGGGGACCACTGCCGGCCCGGTGCAGCGGATCCCCTTGCTCCGAACCGCCCGCCAGTGGAACCGAACCGTGTCCGTGTCTCTGGCCGTGGGCGGGGTGGCCGGAGCCCTCGCTGGGATGCTGGGATGGCTGATCTTGGTGGCGTTAATCCACACCTCAGGGCTCCGCAGCCCGTCCTATGCCGCGGCTCTTGTCCTCGGCGTCGCTTTCACCAACGGGGCGATGGTGCTGGACAGCATCTGGGTGATCGAAAGAATCACCGAATGGCGATTGGTTACCAACACCCTGACGTCGATCGCCAAGCTGCCGCTGCTGGCGGTGCCCGCCCTTCATGCCCAAGGAGCAAGTGGCATCCAATGGGGATGGACCGCCGGCGTGGCCTTCGGCCTCGCAGCAGGGGTGCTCGTCCTGCGCTGGAAGCGGAACTTCCGGTTCGTCATGAGCGGGATCACCGATGAGCTGCGAGCCATGCGCCGGAGCATGGTCGGCAACTACATCATGAGCTTGGGCGCCCAGGCACCCACCTACGTGGTCCCGGTGCTCGTGGGGGCCGCCGTCTCCGCCAGCCAAACCGCCTACTTCTACGCAGCCTGGCGTATTGGAAGCCTCTTCTTCCTCGCCGCCAGCGCCGTCTCCAATGCCCTCTTCGCCGAGGGCGCCCACACCCCGGCCCGCTCGGTGCGCTTGGCCCAGAGGGCGATTCTGTTCCTGGTTCCGATCCTGCTCGTGGTGACTCTGACCCTGCTCCTCGCCGGCCCACTATTGCTCGACGCCTTCGGGGCCGCGTACCGCGCCAGTGCCCTGGACCTCCTATTGCTTCTGATCGCCGCCGCCATACCCGATGCGATCACGGCCGTGTATCGGACGGTGCTACGGATCGGCCACCAATTCCTTCAAGGGTCGATCCTGATGTGGGGGTTGGCCGTGATCCAGGTGGGCATCACCTGGCCGTTCTTGGCCATATGGGGCATATCCGGGGCCGGAGTGGCCTGGTTGCTGGCGGAGAGCGCGGGGGTCATGGTGGCGGGGGTGGACCGCTGGTTGCACGGCGACTTCGCCTCTCGGGCGGAGGCGCGCGCCCAGGTGGCCAGGGCGCGACCGACGCTGAGGGCCGAACCCGGTGAACCCGGCGGAAACCCCGGCGGCCGCCCCGGATGAGCCCCGCCTGGGCGGCGTACCTCGCTTCGCTTCCGCCGCGTCGGATGCCGAGAAGATGCTCTGCCCATTCGGCCAGGCCGCCGTCTTCCTAGAAGCAGATCTCCGGCAGTCAGCCAGCCATCCCGCCGCGAGCCCTCAGCCACGCCACTTCAGAGGTGAGTCCCTGGCGCAGCCCGACCTGGGCTGTGAGCTGCAGGTACTCGGCAGCCCGGGAAAGGTCCGCCACCGTGTGGCGAACATCGCCCCGGGCCGATTCCTGGTGCACCACGTTCAGCTCCCGGCCGGTGATCTCGGCCAGCATCGTCAGCACCTCGTTGATGGTGACCCTCGAACCGCCTCCCACGTTGATGGCCAGGCCGCTGGCCGCGGACTGGCCAGCCCGATAGGTGGCCTCGACGATGTCATCAACGTAGGTGAAGTCCCGGCTCTGGGCTCCGTCCCCGTACACCTCGATGGGGGTGCCATCCAGGGCCGCCTGGGCAAATTTGCGCAGGGCCATGTCCGGTCGCTGCTCCGGGCCGTAAACGGTGAAGTAGCGTAGGGCCAAGGTCCCCAGCCGCGGACCGTCAGCCCGTAGGCAAAGTATCTCGGCCTCCAGCTTGGTCCGCCCGTAAGGGGAGATCGGATTGGGTGCCTGCGCTTCGCTGAAAGGCAACGGCGCGTTGCCATATACCGACGACGAAGAGGCGTACACCAGCCGACGCACATCGGGAGCGGCGACAGCCGCCTGCAGGAGACGCCGAGTGGCCTCAATGTTGTCATGGACGTATTGGGGATAAAGCTCGAAACTGTCGCGCACACCCGGCCGCCCAGCGAGGTGAAAGACGGTCTCGACCCCCGAGAGGTGCTCCGCCAAGTCGGCGCCAGCAAGGTCGATGCGCAGGTGCGAATAGCCGGCCCTGGCCCTGAGCGCGGCCAGTCTGGCCTCCTTTTCGCTCGGATCATAGGCATCCGTGATGCAGTCGACACCGACGACCTCGGCTCCCTCGTCGAGCAAACGCCGGACGAGGGTCGACCCGATGAAGCCCGCCGACCCGGTGACCAAGTACTTACGGCCCACGATAACTCCTCTAGCCGATTCCACCTCATGGGGCGGGGCGGTGCTAATCGACTGCTTGAGATCACTCTACCGCGGCGTGCGCTCCGGGAACACAGCGGATCCGGCTCTGAGGTCGACAGGCGCGCCTCGCCTCTGCCAGGGAGTCCGCCCGGTGCACGGGTCGGCGAACCGCGGAGCGGCCCAGGCGACGAGTACCCGGGGATCCGCCAGCGGCTCCTGCTGCCAGCACCTCTCAGCCGACCTCACCGGTACCGCTGACAGCTCCGCGAGCATATCTGGGAGTTGCCAGTGACCATCCACCCGGCCAACGGAGCAAGGCCGCCCCAGGAGTTGGGGTCTAAGCTGGGCCGGGCCCAGTGGCCAGACGGTGCTCTCTGCCCGTGACGGGCCCCGGACGTACTCCCGAATGGGGGTGAGGCTGACCTCGAGCGGTCGTGGTGCTCTGGCGACGAAGACGCCCCAATCGACCGGCAGACGCGCCATGCCCATCTGGGATCGCAACCCACCGACGGTCAATTCGGCAGTCCCCGCGGGAGCCGGCCGCCCGCGCTCTTGGGGCCGCTGGGGTGGAGCTGTATTCCCAGGTCAGGCATCGACACTGGAAGCCGATCACCCGCTGCGTCTAGACGAGCCCCCTCAAACCCTCCCCTCTGGGGTGAATCTCGACGCTTCACCGTCCTTTCCCGGATCGGCTGTCAAGGGACCGGACCAGACTGGGCGGCCGCCTGCGTCCGGGGGGTGGCATCACAGCGTGACGAGGACACCTGTTCAGCCCTCGCACCCAGCCAAGCTCCCGGCCCCACCCGCCGGATGCCGGGCACCCGCCTGGGTTTGCCTAGAGCGCCCCTCTCGGGCTCTGGCCGCAATCGGCCCACCTCGACTGTCCCAGTTGGCCCACGGTCACGGTAGCCCTCTCCGTAACTGGTCCACCGATGGTCCGGGCATCTCGTTCCGGCCCCTCAGTCACCCAGGGTACACACAGAGTCGCCCCCTAGGATGGTGACCATGAGGGTTCCGCCAAGGCTGCGCGGGAAGGTTGTTGCGGGCGGGGTGCTGGCCTTGGCCTGCGGCGTTGTCGCGGCACTGGCGGCGGTCTGGCTGCACCCTGGGCCAGTTCGCCACCCCCGGTCGCAGTGCCCGGCGCCGGGATTCTTCGTCGGCACCGAGGAGCCCAGCGATGCCACCGCCCTAGGCCACCAGCTGGGAGTGGCGCCTAAGGTGCTGGCGATCTACGCGGGGGCACCCAATTGGACCAGCTTCAAACCAAGCTATATCCCGGCAACCAACATGCAATTGGCGCTCGCCGTTGGTCGGATCAGCAGGGCCGAGGCGCAGAGGATCGGTGCTGAGCTGGTGAACGCCGGCCAGGCACACGCCATCATTCGCATCATGTGGGAGATGAACGGCAACTGGTTTCCGTGGGGCACTGAGTCACTAACTGCCAGCCAGTACATAAGAGCGTTCCGAGCCATCGAGCTTGGGTTTGCCGCGGTCCCTGGGCAGCACTTCGACTTCGTCTGGAACCTCAACGCCGGTAGCGGGGGCAGCAATGAGTTCGCGACCTACCCCGGGGATGCCTATGTCAGCAACATCGGAATCGACTGGTACGCGAAGAATGGCGACTCTGGCGCGCCGGCGAGCACGATCCCCCCGATCCTGGCCTTCGCCGCCGCCCACCACAAGCCGCTCTCCTTCGACGAGTGGGGGGTCGACGGACTCGCCAACGCCGGAAATTACATCGCCTACGTCGGTGGGCTGGTCCATAACCCAGCCAATCGCTTCTCCTTCCAGATCTACTTCGATAACGCCAGTTCCCGGATCACCCGGTATCCCGGAGACCTGGCTGCATACCGGCAAGCCTTCTCCGGGGCCTGCTGATGCCAGCGTGCCGCTGGCGCAGGACGCATCACCGGGGCGATGGTCAAATGCGTGTGCCGCCCGCCGACCAGCCAAGTCCCCTTCCCGCCCATTGACCAAGTCACGCTCGGCCAGCTCCTCCTAAGCCAATTCTTCGGTGACCAGCTCCGGGCGGGAACCGGCAGAGAGCGGAACGCCTGTGCGCCCCCCGTCGCAGCAGCTAGGCCGAGGCCCCGACGCTAGGAGTCGGCCGCGCCTGAGCACAAATCAAGGCCTCCGGCGATGATCGGTAGACTTGGCCAGATGTCAGGCGTCATCGGCAGTTCCGGGAACGTACAGGCCCCGCGCCTGGAAACCCCCGGCGGCGCTCCAGACGTAGGCGTGGATCAAGTAACGGTGGTGATCCCCGCGCATTCAACCAAGCGTTGGCTCGGCCTGATCGCGGCCGTGGAGTCAGTCCTGGAGCAGAGCCCCGGGGCGGCGCAGGTGGTGGTCAGCGTCGACCACAACCTCGAGCTCGAGGAACGGGCGCGCCAGGAGCTGTCCGGCGTCACCGTGGTTTCCAACCGGTTCGGCCGTGGGGCCTCTGGGGCACGGAATTCAGGAGTCCTGGTGGCCACCACGCCGCTGGTGGCGTTCCTGGACTCGGACGCCCGGGCCGGGGCTGGCTGGCTCACCCGGTTGGTCGCCCCGTTCCGAGACTCGCAGGTCATCGGCACCGGCGGGACCGTGGCGCCTCATTGGCAGGTCACACCGCCTCCCTGGTTCCCCGAGGAATTCAGCTGGGTTGTGGGGGCATCTTTCATTGGCCAGGCTACTGGGCAGGCCAAAGTCCGCAACGTCTGGTCAGAGAACATGGCGGTGAGAAGGGATGTGTTCCTCAGCGTGGGCGGATTCAACCTTGACTTCGGCAAGGTGGGCGACAGCTCGCGACCAGAGGACACTGACCTCTGTCTGAGGATGGGTGCAATTCAGCCCGGACGACATTGGCTCTATGTTCCCGACGCCATAGTCTTCCACGCGGTGCCACGAGAGAGGAGCCGATTCAGTTTCTTCCTGCGCCGGTGCTTCTCCGAAGGCCGAGGGAAGGTGGAGCTGGCCAGGCGCAACGCCGGTCCGTCCGTCCTCGGCGACGAGATCCACTACCTGTCCGATACGGTTCCGCGAGGGATTGGGCGCAACCTGGTGGGCGCAGCGCTGGGTCGCGACGTCTGGTCCTTGGCCCGGGCGGGAGCCATGGTTGCCGGCATCGGCGCAGCGGGCTTAGGCGCCATCGCAGCCCAGTATGGCCGTCTGTCCGCCCGTTGAGCATGTGAGGCATGCGGTGCCCGTAATGAACTCAGGGGCGGATAGTTGGGCCATTTCCGTGGCGGAACTCACCGCGCCCTGCCTCCGGCTGGACGTGGACGTGGCTGCGGGGCTGCCAGAGGTGCCCCCTGGTCCGCAAAGGTCCGCCTGGATTCTGGTGCGCTTCCATTCCGAGCCGGTGGGTAAGCTGACGCTTCGGGTGCCCTCCTCTGGACTCACCTCCTTGGACATCCAAGTCGAGATCGACCGTCAGCTCGGCGCCCGGGTGAGGGAACGTGCCAGTGCATGCGGCACCCGGTGGCCCTCGCCCCGGCCGGACTTGCCCCTGCCTTGCTCGCGCACCCCGCCATACCTGGAATCACGCACCCTGCTGCTCGACCACGCTCCTCGGATCACGGTCGTTGTGTGCTCTCGTGACCGAGCGTCGGCCTTGCGGCGCTGCCTGGCCAGCCTCACCCGGCAAGCCTACCCGCGGTATTCCGTCCTGGTGGTGGACAGTGCCTCCCGTTCCAGCGCGACCCGGGAAGTGGTGTGTGAGTTCGAGGACGACCCTCTCTCCATCCGCTACGTCCGCGAACCACGGCCCGGCCTCTCCCGAGCGCGCAACCTCGGCCTTCGGCTGTGCACCGATGACTATCTGGCTTGGATAGACGACGACGAGGTAGCTGACCCCGCCTGGCTCGCTGAGCTGGCCCGAGCTCTTATGTCCGGCCCCAGGGTGGCGGCCGCGTCCGGGCTGATGGTGCCCGCTCAGCTGAGCACTTGGGCTGAGGTCCGGTTCGAGCAATACGGCGGCCACAGCAAGCACCGGGGCTTCGATCCGGTGACGTTCGATCCGGTCCAAGGGATGAGACAGAGCCCCTTCTACCCTCTGCCGGCGTTTGCCACGGGCGGCAACGTAGCGATTCGCTGCGACGTTCTGCGCGAGCTCGGAGGTCTGGACGAATCGCTGGGAGCTGGGACGTTCACCCTGGGCGGCGCGGACACTCGCCTGTTTACCGAGATACTCTGCTCGGGGCGGAGCATTGTCTACCAGCCCAGTGCCCTCACCCACCACTTCCATCGGCAGACCATCCAGGCCCTAAGGAGGCTCATGTACGCCTACGGGTCTGGCCTCTCGGCCTACTACGCCTCGATGCTGACCACCAACCCCAGTCGGATAGTTCCGCTTCTGCGCCTAGTCCCCGACGTGCTCAGCGATGCCTTTGGGAGGTCGAGCCGTCGGAGTGGCGACCTCCCGATGCGATTTCCTCCCAGCCTGCGCTGGGCCAACAGGCTGGGCCTGCTTTCGGGGCCTCCTCGTTACCTGGCCGCAAGACTGCTGGAGCGGGGGTCCACGCCATCGATGCACTTTGATCTGACGGCGCCGCGAGAACTACCGTGACCGGGGCCAAAATCCTGTGGCCGCGTCTCCGAGGAGCCGTGCGCCGGTCCGGGAAGGAGGCCCCAGTCGCCTGGCTGGCAGCAGCCATGGCGCTTGCTGTCCTTGTGGTGGCGGTGGCCTATGCCTGCAGCCGGGCCAGCTACCCGGGAGCCACCGCGATCTACTGGGTCGGGCAGGGCCTTCTGTACGGTGCTCCCGCCTTATATCTTTTGCGAGCGGCCCGGATCGACCGGAGCCGGGGCGCGGGAGTGGCCCTGCTGGTGGCGGTCACCACGTATCTGATCAACCAGGCCTACAGCCCCGGGCAGATGCGCTTTCTGGATGAGTTCGAACACGTGCTGACGGTCCAGGGGATCCTCAGCTCGCACCACCTCTTCACCCCCAACATTTCCCTCCTGGTCAGCCCCCAGTACCCCGGCCTCGAGGTGGTGACAAGCGCCGTGGTGTCCGTCACCAACTTACCGATCCAGACTGCTGCACCGGTGGTGGTCGGAGTCCTCCACTGTCTCACCGTCCTGGGCTTGTACCTGCTTGCCCTGGAGATAACTGCCAGACCACGGTTGGCCGCCCTGGCAGTCTTGATCTACGCGTGTGAACCCCACTTCCAGTTCTTCGACTCTTACTTCATCTACCAGGTGATGGCGCTACCCTTCCTGGTGGCAACTCTCTTGGCGGCGACGCGGATGGTGAAGGCAAGGTCGGTCTCCTTCGCCCTCGCCTGGGGGACCGCCGCCCTGCTGCTGGCGGCGGTGACGACCATGAGCCATCACCTCACCAGTTACGTCATGTGGCTTCTACTGATTTGCATCGCTGTCGGCTTCATCATCCGCCGCGGCTGGCGCGGGGTGGGGTGGAGGCTACCGGGGCTTCTCTTGGCCTCGGGGGGGCTCATCGCGGGATGGGACCTGGGGGTGGCCACCGCTACGGTGACGTATTTCCAGCACAACATCGTCAGCCTGCTGGTGAGTCCACGGGGGCACCATAGGGCGCGGCCGGTTCCGGTGCCCACCGCTCCTCGATTCGACCTTCTACTGGAGTTCGCCTCGATTGCCCTGCTCTGCTTTCTGCTGATACTAGGTGGGTTCTGGGTCTGGCGTTCGAGGCGCAGGGACACGTATGGACTGTGGGTGGCCCTCGGGGTGGCCTCGATATCCCTGCTGGCCGCCATCGCAGCGCGGGTCCTGTTCAGCGGCGGGGCCGAGCTCTGGGGACGGGCCGCGACATTCGTGATGATCCCGTCCAGTGTGCTGGTGGCATCCGCACTGCTCTTCGTCCAAGCGGGCGCCCTGCGACCCCGACGGACACCGGGCGGGAACCCCGACCTTACGGCGCAGAACTCCGCCCGAGCTCGTGGCTGGCTGCCCGGGCCGCCTCGGGGAGTCGTCTTCGGACTCCACCGGATTACAGGCTGGATCTGTCGCGGTCCGGGCTCGGCACGGCGCCGAAGGCTCTCCTGGGTGGGGGTTGCAGCGGTGGTCGTGCTTGGACTGGGCGGCATCGCCGGGGGCTGGCCCCCGTTCTATGCGCGGCTTCCAGGGCCGTTTCTGGCGGAGGCGTGGGAGCGGTCGATTGACGCCCATGAGCTAGACCTGGCGACGTGGGCCGCCACTCGCATCACCCACTACAACGGGGTGGCGTCCGACTTCATCACCGCCTCGGTGCTCGGCACCCTTGGGCATCAGGCCAATGTGGGCGGATTGCCTCAGCTGTTCCTGAGCAGCTCCTTCACCGCCGCCGACGCCCGCCTGGTGACGGAACACCGCGTGACGCTGGTGGTGGTGGACCAGCGACTGCTGCGGCTGCGCCCCGAGGACGGCTCCTACTTCAGCGGTTCGCCAGGGCCCGGCGGTCAGCAGGAACCTCTGCCTCGCCCAGGGCTGGACAAATTCAGCGCCATCCCCGGCGTCAGCCGGATCTTCGATGACGGAAGCCTCATCGTTTATGACCTCACCGGCTCGGCGACGACCCGGGCTGCGCCGTGAAGCCAACCGCTCCTCGGCTCTGGGCAGCTGGGATCGCCGGAGCTGGTGTCGCCTGCGCCTTGCTGGTAGCCACCATCACGCTGGGAGCCGTCGATGAGGCGGCCGGGCTGCTACTGCTCCTGGTGCTGCCAGCCGCCGCGGTGGTTAACGCGCTCGACTCCGGGCGCGGCCACTTCGGCCTCTGGGAACTGGTGTTCTGGGGCGCGGCTGCGGACGTTGGTGCCCTCGTCCTGGGAGGGCTGGCGCTCAACTGGTTGGGCGGCCTGACCTCCCTGCACTGGGCGATGCTTGCGGCCGTTCTGCCCATTGGCGCGGGCGGGGTGGCCTGGTGGCGGGGATACGACGCCGACGTGGTGAACCCACGGATCGCTCGGACGGCCTGGGTGCGAGCACCCCGAGGCGCGACGCTTTGGGTGGTGGCCGCTCTGGCGGCCGCAGGGGCGCTCGGCCTTTCCGTGTACAGCAGCCAGAACTTCCACCCCGAGCGGTTCGCGCAGGTCTGGCTCCTGCCAGTTCCCTTCAACGCCGGATCCTACGCGGTACAAGCCCGGATCGGGGTGACCAACGAGGAGGCCCGGCGGGCGGCGTTCGTTGTGAGCGTCACGATCGGCAACCAAGTGATACTGGCTCACCACACCATCGTGCTGGCTCCGGGCTCGACCTGGAGCCGGGAGGTGAGCCGCGCCGTGCACCAGCCGGTGCACGCCACCCTGGCGCTCGCGGGCTCGCCTAGCCACATCATCGGCCAGGTTTACCTGGCTGTGCCGGTACCGTGATGGGAGGGGCTGGAACCCCGACCGAAACGCGGCCACCGCGACATCGGCGGCCCCGGAACAGGAATGGAGCCTGGCGACTTTCCGGCCGGGCCCGGGAGCGGTGATGGCAGGTCAGCCAGCGTCGAATCCGCCAACTCCGTCCCATCCGTCGGTCGGCGTCATCATCCCCACCCTGGGCCGACCATCCCTGCTCGCCGCGGTCGCCAGCGCTCTGAGCCAGAGCTACGCTCCAGACCAGGTCGTGGTCGTGGTCGATGGGCCCTTAGAGCTGCTGGCGGGGTACGAGTTCCCGGCCGATCCCCGTCTGCAGCTCCTCACCAACAGGCCCCAGCGCGGGGCCGCGGCGGCCCGGAACGTGGGAGCGGCGGCGCTGACGACCGACCTGGTTGCCCTTCTTGACGACGACGACACCTGGATGGTCAAAAAGCTGGAGCACCAGGTAGCCGCCTTCCTGGAGATGCGTGATCGGGGAACGAAGCATCCCGTCATCGCCTGCCGCTCGGTGAAGGTGCAGGAGGGCTCCGGACGGAGCGTTGTCGCACCCCAGAAGCTGATCCGACCCGGCCAACGGCCTGGCGACTACCTCTTCCGCCGGCGCCAGGTGCGCCCCTACGGGGCGACCCTGGGCCATTCCATGCTGCTCTTCGAGCGCCATCTCACGGCCTTGGAGCCTTTCAACGTCAGCTCCGTGCGCCACGATGACTGGGACTTGGCCCTGCGCCTGGGCGCCATCCCCGGGGTGGCCTTTTTGCACGTCGACGAGGTCCTGCTGAGATACGCGGTCCACCCCGGATCCAGCTCGTCCCAGGCGGGGTGGGCAATCAGCATGAATTGGGCGCTGGACCGGGGGCGCTACCTGACCCGCAGGGAGCAGGCGGACTTTCTGATTTGCATTTCCGGGCCGATAGCCCTCAACCACGGGGACTGGCGAGGACTGGCTGCGGTGCTGCGGCACGCCCTGAGCCTCGGAGGCGGCAGCCCCCAGGCTTGGGGGTTCCTCGGCGCACTGGTCGCTCGGCGGGCCCTACCCCCGCCGTGGCTCAGGCCGCGAACTACCGGAGGGACCGGCTATCGCTGAGGCGCCTACTGGCCGGGGTCTGCCCGTCCCGAACCGTCGGCGGCTGCCAGCATGGCCTGCAGGCTCCGGGCGACGTCCTCGTCGGTCGTGGCCCGAGAGCTCACGCTGATGCGCATGGCGGTGTGTCCCTGCCACTCCGTCACACCGCACCAGCAGGTGCCCTCCTCCTGGACCGCCCCGATGACGCGCCGGGTGGTCTCGGGATCGCCGAAGTCGACCAGCACTTGGTTGAGGACCACCTCGTTGAGGATCGCGTAGCCGGCATCCCGGAGTCCGTCCGCAAGCCGCCTGGCTTGGGCACAGCTGCGTTCCACCAGCTCCGCCACCCCCCTGCGGCCAAGCGACCGCAGGGCGGTCCACACCTCGATGCCGCGGGCCCTCCGGGACAGCTCCGGTGTGTAGTCCTTGGGCTGGCGGCCGGGGTCAACGGCAAGGTAGGCGGCGGACACGGCCATAGCCAATCGCAGCGGCTCGGGGTCGCGGACGAACGCCAAGCCGGAGTCGTACGGGACGTTAAGCCACTTGTGGGCGTCGGTGGACCAGGAGTCAGCGCCTTCCACCCCGTCAAGAAGAGGTGCCAAGGAGGGAGATGTCGACGCCCAGAGGCCGAAGGCTCCGTCGATGTGCACCCATGCCCCGGTGGGGGCGGCGATCTCGCAGATGGCACCCAGAGGATCCACGGCGCCGGAGTTGACGTTGCCGGCTTGCGCGCATATGACGGTCAGGGCATCTGGCTTCGGGATTCCCTCGGGCCGCATCCGACCCTGGGAATCGACCGGAACGACCGTCACCCGGTCTCGTCCCAACCCCAGCAGACCAAGGGCCTTCCTCACCGAGGGGTGGGCTTCGGCACTGACCAGAACAGAGAGCGCCGGGGCCCCCATCAAGCCATCGGCCTCCACGTCCCACCCGGCACGCTCCAGGAGGGCGTGCCGGGCCGCCGCCAGCGCCGTGAAGTTGGCCATGGAAGCGCCGGTGACAAAGGCGCCGCCGCAGGTCGGAGGGAGCCTCAGCAGCTCCACCAGCCAGCCCAGTGCGATCTCCTCGAGGGCCGCCGCAACCGGCGAGGCGGTCCAGCTGCTGGCACTCTGATCCCACGCGCCAGCCAACCAGTTGGCCGCCAGCGGGGCGGGCAGAGTCCCGCCGATCACAAAGCCGAAGAATCGTCCTCCCGATGTGGCCACGGTCGCCGCCGATCCCACCCGGTCGAGCAGCTCAAGCACCTCGTGCGCCGGGGTGGGGTCTTCGTTCAACGCCCCACCGAGCTGGACCAGGTTGGCGAGCGCCGCCGCGTCGGGGCTCACACGCCGACTTGGCAACTGCTCGAGGTAGCGGATAGCGCGCTCTGCCGAGTTCCTCAGCAGCGCTGATTCCAGGGCGCTGCCAAGTCCCCCGCCTAGGTCCGCCGCGGGCGCCTGGCCGTCGCCCTCTTCGCGGTTCTCGCCTACCACCTGACTCTAACCGGCGGCAGAGATCGCGGACACCTCGCCTCAACCAGTCTTCGACCAGAATCCGCCGATACGCAGGAGGGGACCAAGGCGGTGACCACCACTAGGCTGGCTGCCGCAGATGGCCGACCTCTGCGCTCAGATTGGGAAGCGTCCACCGCGACCCCATCTCCAGGTCAAAGCGGCGCGGGTTGAAGGGGGTCAGTCCGGCGTGAGGGTAGGGCGTGAGCTCGCCGAAGTAGAAGTCCTTTCCATCCCCAAGGAAGTCGATGCGCATGAAGTCGAAGCCTCGTCCCAGCATCCGCGCGGCTTCCAGCATCTCGCCGAGGGCGGGAGGAGCCGGTTGGGGCACGGCCAGGGGGTAACGGCCGAGCTGAGCCTCCAGCGGCTGCCAGTCGGCGGTGTAAAGGCGCATGGCGGTGTGCACTGGAGGCCAGAGCTGCTCGCGATCCGCCCTCCAGGCGGCGAAGTGGTCCGGAGCGACGGTGATGGCATGCACGAACAGTGGCTCTCCATCGAAAACGAAGAACTTGAAGCTGGTGGGAGTGGCGCCACCACCGCCGAGCATCTCCTCCACCATGTAGAGGCGGCGAGCAAAGGCGTAGGCCCATTCTCCATCCCGGACGGGCCCTTCATCTCCGGGCCAGGTCCGCAGGATCTCCCTAAGCTTGTCCGGCTCCAGGGAGGGACCGGAACCGAACGCGACCCGCCGGCTCCCGTGGTTGGGCTTGAGCACCCAGTGGCCCGCCAGTCGCACTGTGGCAAGCTCCTCGAGCCGAGCACCACTCCACAGAACCTTGGCCACCTTGAGCCCCATGCCCGCGGCGAGCTCCTTGGTGTAGAGCTTGTCGCAGGTGAGGCGCAGAATTTCGCGGCGGTCGTGGATGATGCGCCAGTTGATCTTCTCCGTCAGAGTCACCGGCCGGCGAAAGTTGCCGATCCGATGTTGGGCGAGCATGAAGAGCAGCTGGCGGTGAAGGGGCAGAGGAGCCAGCCGAGCCAGTGACAGCGCCGCCTGCCCTGCGGACTGGCGCGCCAGCTGACTAGCGCCGCGCTGCGTCATCTTGCTCCCCCGGTACTGGGCAGCTGCCGAGATCCGGGCCGGCGCACCACCTCCTCGCCGTCTCCGGGGAGACCCGGCAGAACACGAGCAGCCCCGGACCTAACGAGGGCAGCCAAGCTCGGATCACCGGGGCTGCAGTATCGCTTCAGACAGCCTCGCTGCCTCCTGGAAGGGCCCAACCCGACTCCCGGGCGAAGGAATGACGTTGGTGAAGTAGCGGGCGCCCTCCGTGACCGCACCGAACAACCAGAGCCGGTCCTGCACGGTGCCGTTCGTGGCTATGGGGTGGGAGTCGCCGGTCAGATGAACTGAGCCAACGCTCTTGCCGTCGATCTGCATGGCCCTGATCCGGCCACCGTCGCGGAGGTTGGCCAAAAGGCAGGAGCCCGTGCGGCTGATGTCGGGGTCCGTGATGTACCCACCGATCACCGTGTCGACTAGGTCGTGCTGA
Source organism: Candidatus Dormiibacterota bacterium (assembly GCA_027339635.1). Taxonomy (GTDB): domain Bacteria; phylum Chloroflexota; class Dormibacteria; order Aeolococcales; family Bog-877; genus AG-12. The sequence goes on along the minus strand of DAHWNZ010000030.1, from coordinate 12,209 downwards.
GGGTCCTGCAGCTGGGTGGACTCCAGCTCGATCCGCCCGTCGGACCTCAAGCGGGCGGTCGGATTGGGCCCGTACGGGTAGCGGAGGATGCCCGCGTCGACCAAGGCGAGCAGCTGCTGAAACCGCACCGCTGGAGGCCCCTGCACTAGCCGGTTGATTCGACCCCGCACCTCGCCGAAGAATTTAAGGTGAGAGTCCGCGTCGAGGCCCCCGAAGTCAACGGCCCTTCGGATTCCGTCTCGCACGAAGCGGAGCACTTCATAGGCCATCTTCACCGGGCTGGAACCCCCCGGCCTGAGCGCCTCGCCGAGGTCGGTCACCATCAGATCGCGCACGAACTGCTGGTAGGCGCTGGTGTCGTGAAAGGCCATCCCCCGGCTGGGATAGAAGTGGTCCGCGGGATCGAAGTGGCCCAGCCGAGTTGAGAGCCGGCCAACCTCCGTCACCATCGATCCTGCCAACCAGGACCGGATCAACCGCTCCCTGGTCTGACTGCTAGCCTCTGGGCCGTCCACATTGAGGCTGGCCTGCACGTAGTACTGCAGCGTCATCTCCCCAGTCAGAAGGGGGTAGAGGTCACGGTCCCAGTTGAGGCCGGGCCGCGGAGCGTTGGCTGCCGCCGCCTTCAGGGCTCTCACTCGTTCCTCGGTCCAGATCCCAGGGCGGTAGCTGGTGGTGACGTCGCGCATCCCCACCGCCTTGGCGCACTGGGGCAGCCCGCTGCGCGAGTAAAGACGAATGCTGGGCTCCCGCCCGCTCGGAAGGTAGCGCAGCCCACTGCCATCAGGCAAGAACCGGCCGCCACGACCGCGGGTCAGGGCCATCACCACGTCCGTAGCCGCAAGGCCCATTCCAGCCACCGCGACCTCGGCCCCTGGGTCCAGATCGAAGTCGCGGGTGAAAACCTCGTCATAGGGGACCTGAGGAACTTGACCACCTTCGACTCGGTTACGGGCGTGGCCCACGGTCAGGATCACGTCGTCCACTTCGATGCTCTCACCGGACGCCAGCCGAACCCGCTCCCCCCTGGCCTCCCGAACCACATCCAGCGCCTGGGTCCGGTGATGGCGGACCACCACCGAGGATGGGGCCGCGGCCACCAAGCGGTCGAAGTACCACTGGAGATATCTGCCCACCAGCGCTCGGGGTACGAAATCGTGTTCGGACAGCTCCCGACCGCCCGGCGCGGTCAGACAGAGGTCACCGTGCCAGTTGTAGCCCTCGGCGCTGGCCCACTCCAAAAGCGACAGCTGGTGCGGGCGGCGGGGGCCCTGGTCAAGGCCGGGGTGCATCGAGATCTGGCCGCATGGGGTATTCATGATCACGTAGTCGGGCAGATGCGCCGAGTAGACCCCGAACCCCGGCGGGTTGGGCTCGACCACGTGGATCTCCAACTTTCCGTACCGGGCTCCTAGGTGCTCGGCGGTCGACATCAGCCGTTCCAGGACCGCCAAGCCCCAGGCGCCGAGGCCGACGATGGCGACCCGCACAGGAGGATGGCCAGCTCGGCGGGGCGATCCCTGGCGACCGCGGGCCGGCTCCACCGTCGCTCCGAATGGCTGCGCGATCAAAGCGCTGCCGGCTAGAACCGGCGCCAGCACTGCCGATCCGGTGACCTCGGTGTGTGTCACGGCTGACCTACGCCTCCCTGGCCGCCAGCCCCTGGCTGGCGGCCAGGGCCTGGTCCAAGTCTTCGAGGATGTCGTCGATGTGCTCCAGGCCAACCGAGAGGCGAATCGCTTCCGGGCGCACGCCGGCCCGGGCGTGCTCCTCCGGGGTCAACTGGCGATGGGTCGTGGATGCGGGATGACTGACCAGCGACTTGGCATCCCCCAGATTGACCAGACGCTTGAAGAGCCTCACTGAATTGAAGAAGACCAAGCCAGCGTCGTACCCCCCGACCACCCCAAACGTCATCATCGAGACCGTGTGGTCACCCAGATAGCGCTTCTGGAGCTGGTGGTGGGGGTGGTCGGGAAAGTCTGAGTAGCTAACCCAGGCCACCCGCGGATCCTGAGCGAGGAAAGCCGCCACCTGGCGGGCATTGCGCTCGTGACGCTCCAAGCGCACCGGCAGAGTCTCCAAACCCTGGAGCAGCTGGAAGGCACTGAAGGGCGAGAGGGTGGGCCCAAAGTTCCTCATGCCCACCGTGCGGCAGCGAACTATGTAGGCGCTCTTTCCAAAGTGCTCGCTGTAGACCACCCCGTGGAAGCACGGCTCGGGCTGGTTGAAGAGGGGAAACCGGTCCGGGTGCTCACTCCAGGGGAACGATCCTCCGTCCACTATCGCACCACCCAGGGTTGTCCCGTGTCCGCCCACCCACTTGGTGAGCGACTCGACCACCACGTCGGCGCCGTGGGCGAATGGCTTCAACAGAAGTGGGGTTGCCACCGTATTGTCCACCACTAGGGGAACGCCGTGGGCGTGGGCGAGGTTCGCAAGCGCCTCGAGGTCGACGATGTTTCCCGCGGGGTTGCCGATGCTCTCGCAGAAGATGCCGGCGGTGCGATCGTCGAGCAGAGGCTCAATCGCAGCCGCGGAGTCGGACTCCGGAAACCGCACCTCGACCCCGTAGCGGGGCAACAGGTGGGCGAACAGGGTGTAGGTGGCCCCGTACAGCTGGGGAACACTGACCAGGTTGTTGCCCTGGCTCACGAGGTTGAGCACCGACTGGGAAACCGCGGCGGTGCCGGAACTGAGCGTCAGGGCACCCACGCCGCCATGGAGCTGGTTGAGCCTCTCCTCGAGCACAGCGTTCGTGGGGTTGTTGATCCGGTTGTAGTGGAATCCAGGGATCTCCAAGTCGAAGACGCCGGCGGCATGGTCCGCGTCAATGAAGTCATGAGCCACCGTCTGGTAGATCGGTACGGCGACGGCCCGGGTGGAGTCGCCCGAGTACCCGGCATGGATGACGCTGGTCTCGTCACGCATGGCAGTCGAGCCGCTCTAGTGCAGGAGCTGACCACAAGATGGGCACCGTCGGACCCTCAGGCACTCACCCAGGCCGCCTGCAAGGGCTGAGGAGATGCACTCTCGAGCTGCATCGAGTCAGCGAGCATGGAGACCCAGTTGGAGTAGATCTGGTCCGACACATCCTGCCAGGACGCCCCCACATGGCCGGCCAATCGGTCAAAGGGAATGGCATCCACAAGGGACGGGTCAGGGCCCATTCGCGCCAGACTCTGAAGATGGACCAGCTCAGCGGTCCCAGCCTCGTCCAGGTAGCCGACTGGCGCCTGGGGCGGCCGTGCAGACGCGCCTAGGTGGAAGCGGCGCCAGTCGCGGCGGTATTCCCGCAGCAGCGTCAGGGGGGCATACTCGGGATGCCCTTGGTATAGCACCATAAGGCACTCCCCGACCCTCTTGGAGACCGCCGTCCAGTGATCGTCGTCGGTCAGCAGCAGCTGATACCCGTGATCCCGCATCGCGTCGCCGCTCACCTCATTCCAATGGGAATGGGGAACGTGGACGGTGGCTGGCAGCCCCTTGAGCAGTGAGCTCCCGGTGAGCACCCGAGACTCGTAGACACCGAGACACTTGCGATCTAGGGCTCGCCGGGCGACGCCGTCGAGCAGCAGGGCCGCCGCATGGGCGGAGAGGCAGGAGAGCACCAGCGATCGCGTGTTGCTGAGGCCCCACTCCAGAACTGACTTCAATTCGGGCCAGTACGACTCCTCGGTCAGCTCCGACGTGGCGGGTTCGCTTCCCGTCACCACCAGCGCGTCGGCCGACCGCCGCAACAGGCTACTCACTGGACGATATCCCGCTTCGGCCAGGGCGGCCCGAGCGGCTGGCTGACGCTCGAGGGACGGGAGGAAGTAGCGATCGACCACCACGTCTCGGCCCCCTCTGGCGGTGGCGATAAGTCGGGCAAACTGCCGGTCCGTGGCCGCGAAGGCGGAGTCGGGCATGTTGTTGACCAGGGCCACCCTGAGTGCCGGGACGCCGGGCGCGGCCACGGTGCCGATGGGCGGCAGCCCCGCCGACACGGCATGGGGCACCGGCCCCGGTGGCGTGACGACCCCGACCACCTCCCCCACCACGACCCGGCCAGACACCCGGCGGAGCCGTTCCTGGATGATGGTGCGCAGGATTCGCGAACCGTCGCGCACGGAATGAAGCTTGCTGAGTCCAGCGCGGCGTTCCAGCTCATGGCTGCCCACCTCGCGGACGGCCAGGCCCGCCCGGGTGGCCCGCAGGTTCATGAAGGCCTCCACCTCGAAGCCGTCGCACTCAGGAGCGACCACCGGTAGGCAGCGGCGCCAGAACGCGTTCAGGCCGTAGCAGAGGTCGGTGTACCGGGTGCCGTAGAGCAGGTTCACCAAGGCCACCAGGCTGCCATTTCCCAGTTGCCGGAACCAGGTGATGTCGTCACTGGCTCCGCCTGCCTCAAAGCGAGTTCCCTTGGCATAGTCAGCGCCCTCCATGAGGGCGGCCACGAACTTGGGAATCTCCAGAGGGTCTGCGGACCCATCCCCGTCGAGCATCACGATGATGTCGCCACGGCAGGCGGCGAAACCGACGGCGAGCGCGTTGCCCTTGCCCCGACGCGGATGGGTCAGAATGCGGGCGTCGGGACGGAGCACCTGGGCCACCTCGGCAGTCCCGTCACTTGACTGTCCATCGACCAGGATCACCTCGGACACGACGTCCGGCAGCCTGGGCAGCACCCAGTGCAAGTTGGGCGCCTCGTTGAAGGTGGGGATCACGACCGAGATCGACGGCACCTGCGTCCGCCCGGCCGGTTCGAGGGACCGTGCGCCCGCCTGGCTCCCGACCCGCGGCAGCTGGGGGGAGCTCCGGTCGCCGCTCGTGGCTAGCGCCGCCACATCCGCTCCGCCACCCCGGCTACCGGCGCAAGCAGCAAGTCGCAACCCCCGCCGCGGGGCGTTGCCCTGGAGCGAAAGATCAGACTAGTGTGCGGGCACCGACTGTGGTGCCTGGCGCTGACGTCGAACATGGCGCTGCCTCACCAATAGGTGCTGACGGCCCCACGCTGCCTCACCCGGAGTCGACCCGCTTCCACCCGGCCCGACCGAACTGCACCGCACGAACCCGCCTGCGAATTCGATTGTGACGCGAATTGATCACGGCGTCAAGGCTCCTGACGCTACCGTCACATATGGCCCGGTCCCTGGGACCCTCGGGTGGCATGCGGAGTGACCCTCGCGCGATCGTCGGGCTGCACCGGCGCCGGGGACCGGGCCCAGACAGTTGATCTTGAAAACGGAGTCCGCGGCGGCGGCCCCGGGTTCTCGGCTCGGACCTCACCGGAGCGGTGACGGGCCCGACCCAGGCGTGGGGTGAGGCATGGCTTTGACGATGGAGGGAACCAAACGGTGGACTCCGCTGGAGGAAGTCGGGTACGCACCTGCGCGGACCCTGCGGCTCCACCGGCGCGCCTCCTTCAGCCCGGCCTGGACGGAGGTGGCCCCCACAGCCTGGTCCCCGAGCGTCGTGGCACATACGCTCTCTCGCCACCGGACCAGCACCGGGATCGCAGAGCCCCATCGACATCCGCATCGCCCCGGGTGAGCCACGGTTCGGGGGTCGACCGTCTCCCGGGTGGGAGCCTCGGGCCACTGGCCATAGCCGCTCAGCGCGGGATCGGTCCGGCGGGGCCGGCCCTGTCGGCACTTCGATCGGCCGGCTTGGCGATTACTGGGAGATCGCCAGGGGCCAGCACTCAGCCGAGCATCCCGGCCGCCGGCGCAACAGAGGAGAGGGAGGCCACCCCGACCGCGGCTCCCCGAAGTTCTCGCGTCCGGCCATGGCCGGGAGGGCTTGCCACCCAACCCGGCTCCTCCACCACAACGGGCGCCTGCCGCCAGCGACGAGGAAGTTCGGTCCACCAGGCCGGGAACCGGTCGCGTCGGAAGCTGTCCTGCACCCAGCCTCCACCACGCTCACAGATCACGGGGAGGCGCCTGTGAACTCCGCTGTCCATCAATGTGGCAGAGCCGACGATCCCGACGGGGAGACGCCCGGAGGCTCAGAGAGAGCCTCCGGGCGGTCGCGACGTCAGGCCGCCGGACGACGGCGCAGCCGAACCCCGGCCAGGAGGAAGACGCCTCCCAGCAGCAGGGCAAGGCTGGCCAGCATTCCGGGCAACATGAGATCCGCTCCGGTGCCCGGCGTCGTGGTGCTGGCACCCAGCACCGACCCCGAAGAGCTGATGGTCACCGGCTCCCCACAGAAGGTAGCGGTGGGGTTGTTGGCATCGTTCACCGAGGTGAAGGCGACGCCCCAGTAGTAGGTGCCGGCGACGGTCGGGGCGAACCCGGAACCGGGGGACTTGGCCGTCCAGGTGGGGGCACCGCCCACCGTGGTCGGACCGCTGAGCGGCGAGGACCCGAGGTCCTTGACCAGGTCAGTGCAGGAGCTGTTGGAGTAGAGGGAGAAGTCAACCACGTCCGAGCTGGCCGGCTGGTACAGCCCGGTCACCGTGGCCGAATCGCTGAGAGCGGTACCGACCTGCCCGCCGGCGCTGGGCACGGTGGCCACGGCAGGCGTGGTCTCCTTGAGCAGGGTGGGCTCGCCGCACGTCGTGGTTCCGAGGTTGTAGGGATCACTCACCACATTGAAGGTCACCCCCCAGTAGTACGTGCCCGCCGTGCTGGGTGCGAACCCTGATCCTGGGGAGTCCACGGTCCAAGTCGCAGTCCCGTCCACCATGGTTGGGCTGCCCAAGGCCGCCGAACCCAGGTTGTCGACCAGGGACGTGCAGCTGGCGTCGGAGTAAAGAGCAAAGCTCACGGTGTCGCCGCTGGCGGGGTCGGTCAACCCGGTGATCACCGCCGAGTCCTTGAGCACGGAGCCGATGGTCGCGGTAGACGGCACCGGGATAGTGGTCATCGAGGGCGTGCCCGCGACCGTCACCTGCTCACTCCCGCACTGGCTGGCGAGACTCATGCCCGCCCAGTTGAGGGTGGCCTGCCACTGGTAGAGCCCGGCAGAGCTGAGGTCCACCGCCGAAGACACCGCCTTCCCCGCCGCATTGATGGATTCGGCCGGGCTGGTGTAAATCGGGGTTCCCGAGCAGCTGCTGCCCGAGTAGGCGGAGAAGGTCACGGTCGGCGCCGGAGTCACATCCGGCACGTTGGTGACGGTGGCGGTGTCCGAGAACGGCTCGCCAACGGGACCTGACGCTGGGCTGGCCTGAGTCATGATCGAAGGGGCCATGACCTGGACTGGCTCAGCGGTGCAGGGGGTCACGTAGGTCTTCATGGCGTGGTAGTTGGAGTCCCAGTAGTAGTAGTCGACCACCCAGTGGTAGGTGCCCGGGGCCAGATCCCAAGAGGACTGCCAGGAGCTGTACTTGGTCGAGGAGCTTCCGGGCACGGTGACCGGGTACGTGGATGAGACCTGGAAGTCCACGGTTCCTGTGCTGGTGGAGTAAGGGATCCACCCCGATTCGAAGATTGCCGAGCTGGCCTGGCAGCTGGGGTCGTTGGGCCCGTTGAGCCAGAACTGGACGTAGGGAGTGCCGCTCTTGCCCTGGGGCCAGGCGTCGGTGGGGTTGTTGACCACTGCCGCGTCAGTGAGGGGCTCGCCCTCGACCGCGGTGGCCGGGGACGGAGTCGAGCTGATGGACGGCTGGACGCAGACCGGCTCGCTCTCGCAGTTGCTGTAGGAGGTCTTCCACTGGGCGCCGTCCTGGTACCGGTAGGAGACGATCCAGTAGTAGGTGGTGGCCGCCGGCGTGCCCATGGGGACCTGGTAGTAGCCCCCGCTGGTGGCGCTCAAAGACGAGACGGTCTCCTTGGAGCTGCTGGACTCCGGGACGGCAACGTTGGCAGTGGTGACCGGTGTCAACTGGCTGTCCTGCAGTACAGCGGCGGAGCCCCCTCCGGAGCACGCATTGAGAAACTGGGAGCTGGCCAGGTAGAGCGAAAAGGTAGCCGTTCCCGCGAGGACCCCCATGTTGTTCATCTCCGCGAGGCTGGCGGTGTCGTAGGAGAACTCCCCGGGTGTGACCTCACCGCCGGCCTGGCCCGGGTTCGCAGTGCTCGGAGCCCAGTTGGTCACGAAGCTCTGAGTCGTGACCTGATAGCTCCAGGCGCTCACGACCGGGGCCGCAACAGCCACCATCAGCCCGAGCGAACCCAGGATCGCCATCGCCCCGAGCCCGCGGCGACCCCGAGCGAGCCACCGCCGACCGTTGCCGCCAATCTTAGTCACTTGTCTCCTCCTGACCGTTGCCGCTTGTCATCCCCACACCCCGCTCCGCCCCGGGTGCCTCGCAACCGTCCGCGGCTGCCAAACCTTGCTCCGAGCATCCAGATGCCACCGGCCAGGCATCCCCTGCTTCTTCCGATCTCGTCTCAGTACTGTACCTTGCTCGTGACCCGAGGTGAAGGCAGCGCAACAGATATGTACGGGTCGCTACCGATCTGTTACCCGTCCGTGAGTTCGCGCTGCTACGCGGCCGAGCCGGGGAGCGTTGCTACGATGGCACGCGTGACCCCAACAACCGACGCGGTGATCTCCTCCTTCCGGCTGGACAACGGGCTGGAGGTGGTGATGAGCCCTGAGAGGTCGTCGCCCACTGTGGGGGTGGGGGTCTTCTACCGGGTCGGATTCCGCCTCGAGCCCGAGGGACGTACCGGCTTCGCCCACTTGTTTGAGCACCTCATGTTCCAGGGCACGCCCAGGGTGCCCAAACCACATTTTGGGAATCTGATCAATTCCGCAGGCGGCCTGCTCAACGGCTTCACCCGCCACGACTACACGGCCTACTTCGAGATCCTGCCCACCTCCGCCCTAGAGATGGCCCTCTTCTTGGAGGCGGACCGGATGGGGATGTTGGACATCAACGCCGGGACCCTCCGCAATCAGCTGCAGGTGGTCGAGGAGGAGGTCCGGGTCAACGTCCTGAACCAACCCTACGGTGGGTTCTCCTGGCTCTGGCTGGCTCAGCACGCCTTCTCTCGCTATCCCAACAACCACAACTTCTACGGGGAGTTCTCCGACCTGGAGGCCGCCTCGGTCGACGACGCGGTGGAGTTCTACCGGAGCTGGTACGGGCCGGGGAACGCGTCATTGGTCCTGGTGGGCGACTTCGACCCCGCTGCTGCCGTGCAGCTGGTGGAGCATCATTTCGGTCCAGTGGCGCCCCGTCCTGAGCCGCCCCAGCGTGACCTGGAGGAACCGCTGCCGGCCAGCCGCCGTGAGCATCGGCATCTGGACCCCCTCGCCCCCACAGCGCAGGTGGCCGTGGGATATCCCACAGCTCCCTTCGGCTCAGAAGACCACCTGCCCCTGGCATTGGCGGCGCGGATCCTCACCGACGGCCGGGCCTCCTGGCTGCAGCGCGCCCTGGTCCGTGAGCAGGAACTCCTGCTCCACGTGGCGGGTGGGCCGCTCTACCCCATTGGGGACTCCTTCGAATTCCGTGGCCCCGCCCTGTTCACCATCGAGGCCACCCCCAGGGAGGGGGTGCCTACCGAGAATGCGGTTCTGGCCCTGGACCGGGAGCTGGACCGCCTCGCCGCCCACGGTCCAACCGAGGAGGAGCTGCACCGGGCACGCCGGCGCGAGCTGGCTCGCCACCACGCCACCACCGACAGCCGGCTGGGCCGGCTGACCACGCTGGGGGTGATGGCGGCCGTCCACCGCCAGCCCGAGCTGGTTGACCTGCTACCGCAGCGCTTCGCCGAGGTGACCCCGGCTCAGGTTGCGGAGGCGGTCGGCCGGTGGCTGCGGCCCGAGCGTTCCACGGTTCTGCACTGGTTGCCGGGAGCCGGGGGAGACCGGAGATGACCGGCAGCGTGCCGAGCGAGGAGGTCCCTCAGCCCGGTGCTGTGCCCAATCTGCACCTGGGGCGAGTGCACCGTTCGGAGCTCGCCAACGGTCCCGAGGTGGTGGTGGTCCCCCGGCCCACCGTTCCCAGGGTCGAGCTCCGCGTCTCCGTGCCGGCCGGCACCGCCGCGGGAGACAGCGCCGCGGCGGCCGAATTGCTACGCATGGGCATCCCCCTGGGAACCCGGGAGCTCGACCAGGAGCAGCTGGCGGAGCGGCTGCAGGACCTTGGCGGGGCCCTTCAGGTCCACCAAGATCTCGATCGCCTGACGATCGCCGCCGCGGCGCTCTCCGAGGCTGAGTCCGAGCTCTACCATCTGGTGGCCTCACTGGTGCGGGAGCCGGACTTCCCGCGTGACGACCTGGCGATCGAGAAGGCCAAGTTGGTGGAGGGGCTGCGGAGCGCGCGCGCCACCCCCCACTTCCCGGCTCACGAGGCGCTGGGCGAGCTGGTCTACGGGCGGCACCCGTACGGCCGCCGCGAGGCCACCGAGGGGGAGGTGGCCCGGACCGGGCGTCGAGCTCTGCTGGAGCTGCACCGAAGAACCTTCACCCCCTCCCTGGCCCAGATCACCGTGGTCGGGGACGTCGATCCCCGCTCGACCATGCGGCGGCTGCGTAGCGCCTTCTCCGGTTGGGAGGGGCCGCGGAAAGGATGGAAGGCCCCGCGGGTGCGCGCCATGACTCACCAGGACCTCCTCTACCTGGAGCGCCCCGGTTCGGTGCAGACCGTGGTGGTCGCCGCCTCCAGCGGGCCCACCATGGGCGAGCCCGGCCACATCGCGTTCAGCCTGGCCACCGCGGTCCTGGGTGGCGGATTCACCTCCCGGATGATGGCCAACCTGCGGGAGGACAAGGGGTACACCTACAGCCCCCACGCCCGGGTGGAAGCCCACGACCGGGATGGGCTGGCCAGTGCCTCCATGGAGGTGCGCACCGAGGTGACCGCAGCCGCCCTCGCCGAGCTCCGGCACGAGCTGGCCCGGCTGGCCACGGCGCCGGTGCCGGAGGAAGAGCTGGCCACCACCAGGAGCTACCTGGAGGGAGCCCGGCTGGTGACCCTCCAGACCCAGGCAGGGCTGGCCTCGGCGCTGGCCCAGGTCCGGGGTCTCGGCCTCGACCACCGCTACCTGGAGCGGTACCAGACCGAGTTGGAGCGCTGCTCGGCCGAAGATGTGATGGCGGCCGCCCGGAGGTACCTTGCCCCCACCAGGATGACGACCGTCCTGGTGGGCGACGAATCAGCCCTTCCCGGACTCGAGGCCCTGGCCCCGGTGCGCCGCCGCCGTCCCCGAGGCGGCTGACGCTTCAGGCGCGGAGGCGGCCCCGCGCCAGCAGCCCCACGCCCAGCACCAGGAGCAGGGCCGAGCCCACGCCGAGAAGGGTGAGGTCCAGGCCCCCGGAGGCGGGCACCCCCGAGGTCCCCAGGACCACCGCCGACGCCGCGGCGCCGGCCAGCGCCATCCCTCCCATCCGCAGGCCCCGAGCCCCCACCGCCGACGACTCCCACCGCCCCTTGCGGGCGAGGTCAGCAGCGAGAAACGCCAGCTCGGTGGCCAGCAGGATGGAGATCCCAAGGGGAATGGCCAGCAGCGCCGGCCCCTGGTCCCAGAGGGTGAGGGCCACAGGCCCGCCGAGGAGGATGGGGGCGCAGGAGGCGAGCCCGGGGGAGCGGCCCAGGCCACCGGCCAGCAGCGCCAGGATGCCGAGGGCGGTGATCGGCAGCAACCAGGCCAGGGGCAGCCCCCCACCGCGGGCGGCCACGTACCAGAGTGATGGCGCACCCAGGGCGGCGGCTGCGGCCGCGGCGATCAGCGCAGCACGGGCCGGGCGGATCGCCGGTACTCCCTGGCCGCGGCCAGCACCACCTCCAGCGGACGGTCTGGCGCCCACTCCACCACGGTGACCCCCTGGCGCTGCAGGCGGTGCCGCCGCGCCTCCCGCTGGGCCAGCCAGACGCGCAGGGCCAGGGGATCGGCGTGGCGCAGCGGGGCACCCACCAGCTTTTCGGGCGCGATCTCCAGCACCAACAGGTCGAAGCCCCGCTGGTGGAGGTCGGCGAGCGCTCCCAGGCTTCTGGGGTCCAGGAGCGGGGTGAGCGCCACCACCATGGCCGCCGGGGGCAGGACCCGAGGTGGGAGCACCTCCAGGTCGCGCCAGGCGTATGAGGTGACCACGTCGGTGTCCAGGAGCGCCTCCACCACCCGGTACAGATGCCGTGGCCCCAGGCCGGGATCCAGCCAGCGAACCAGCCCGCCGAAGCCCACGACACCCACGCGGTCGCGCTGGCGGAGATGTCCCTCGGCGAGAGCGGAGCCGGCCCGCACCGCCAGGCTGAGCACGCTATCGCGCCCCTCCCCCACCTCGGTGAAGCTGTCCACGAACAGGATCACATCCGAGTTGCGCTC
>DAHWNZ010000002.1:0-92487 GCA_027339635.1 Candidatus Dormiibacterota bacterium | reverse complement strand
CGTCGGACGCGATCACCGCCGGGGCGACTCCGAGGAGGGACTCGGCCTCAAACTCGAAGCGGGCCAGATCACTGAGAGTGCGGCCGTCCTCGACATCGGCGACCACCACGCCCGCGGCAGCGTGGCGGAGCCTGGACAACCCATGGGCTGCACAGAGGTCGCCAAGGACGGCGCCGTAGCGGTTCAACAGATCCTCTGACGCTGGCGGTAGCGGCTTGCTCATGTAAATCAGCGATAGCACCGCCCCGGCTGGCGCCTGGGACGGCGCGACTTGGATAGGCAGCCGGAATGGCTCGCACAGGCGCCAGGGTGATTGAAATGGCGCCGCCCTTCTCCTGCAGACTCTCTTTCAGACGATCGCGAAGATCAGGTGCGGGGAGCTGGCAGCGTCGGCCACCACCCCAGGGTACGCCGCCTCGGTGCGCGCTCTCAGGGCCCTGACAGAGGCTGTCCAACGCCCACCCTGTAGGTTGGTCCGCAGCGCGCCCGCTGGGTTCCCGAGTGACTACTGCCCCATGAGGACTCGCATGGCCGCCTGGTAGTCATCTGGTGAGTCGAGGTGGCTGTAGACCCCCTGAATCATCGAGAGGTCGGAGTGGCCGAGGATCCGCTGCAGGGAGATGATGTTGCCGCCCCGCCGGAGCCACTCGGTGGCGAAGCTGTGCCGCAGGACGTTGGGATAGACTCGCTTCTCGATCCCGGTCTCCTTGGCCAGCACACGGACCGCCTGCTCGACCCCGCTGTTGGTGACCGGCGCGTAGCGGCCATCGGCTCCCTTCCTCAGCCCCACGAACACCCGGTCATGGCTGTCCGCGCCGCGGCCGGACAGGTAGCGCTTGAGCCGCCTATGCAGGGGTGGCGCGACCGGCACGAGGCGGTCCCTACTCCCCTTGCCCCGAACCTTGAGGGCGAACTCCCCCCGTCGGGGCTCAAAGAGGTCCTCGACCCGAAGCGAGAGCAGCTCCCTCAGCCGCAGGCCGCAGTCAGCGAGGAGCCGCAGGATCAGCTTGTCGCGCTCGGTCTTGGCGGCATTCTCCATCCGCTGGATCTCGTCGCGAGTGATCACGTCGAGCATCCGCCGCTCGGACTTGGGCATCTTGGGGCTGGCGCCAACGGTGGCGGCACCGCCGTCAGCCTTGGCCACCCATCCCAGGAACACCCGCACCGACCGGACGTAGGATCTGACCGACGCTCGGCTCAGGGTGCCGCGCTTGCCGCCCTCGTCCAGGAGGCGGGGGTGAACCGGCCGACCAGAGCCGGCGTGAGCTGGGACGGCTCGGTGATCCCCTCCCCGGCGCACCAGGGCAGGAACTCCCGGCGGACCGGGTAGTCGTACGCCTCCACGGTCCGGATCGAAAGGCCGCTGGCGCGGCAGTCGGCCAGGAAGTCCTGGGCCAGGTCGCTAAGCGGCGACGGTCGCTGGCGTCCCACGACTGTCAAATTGGCCATTTTGACCTCCGGTAAAGGGCTTAACCCTTTACAGCACCTTTTTGGCGAAGGTGATCTTCAACAGCGCTTGACACCCGCAAATTGCACCCTTCTCGCAGCGCATTTTAGTGGTTCTTTCCAAGGAGCTAAGTGCTCCTATCGAAGTGAGGCGCTGGGGCGGGAGGGGTCGAACCTCCGATCTCCTGATCCAGAGTCAGGCGCCTTACCACTTGGCCACGCCCCACTGTGGTGGCCGTTGACGACGCTGCGACGCAGGCCGGTAGAAAAGTTGTCGGCCGAGAAAGATACTACCGTGCCCGGACGGGGTCGCCCGGCACGACGGCGGCGACAACCTCTTGACCAGGACCCGTCTGGCCGGAGTCAGGATTTGGAATCGAGAATCCCCTTGGCGCGCTCGAGGCGCCCCAAGGTGGCCTCCGGGCCGATGAGGGAGATTGACTCCGGCAGGGGCGGGGAAACTCTCTGACCCGTGATCGCGACCCTTACCACCTGCATGCAATCTCGCAGGTGGCGCTTGGCCAGCTGCGGGTCCGTGGGAGCGGTCGCGGACGCCGCCCGCTTCAGCCCCTCCAGCAGGTCCTGGTGCTCGGAGCGCAGCAGCAACGCTGCCTCATCTAGGAATATCGCCGCATCCTTGGCGTCGAGCCTGCCCTTGAGATCCTCGAGTGAAGGGTGAGGCTCCTGGAAGGCGAAGGCGACCAGCCCGGGAACCTCGTCCAGGCGGTGGATGCGTTCCTGCACCATGGCCGCGATCGCCTGGAGCGTGTCCTCGTCAGTCTGCGGCAGGAACGGTATGAGGCGCTGTGCCAGCTCGGTGACAGGGATCTTGCGGATCCATACCCCGTTGAGGTAGTCAAGCCGTTGCTGGTCGAAGACGGCAGGACTGGACTGGAGCCGATCGAAGGTCATCCTGTCCCGCAACTCCGCCAGGGTGAAGATCTCCTCCTCGGTCCCCGGCGACCACCCGAGAAACGCCAGGAAGTTGGTCAGCGCCTGGGGCAGGTAGCCCATCTCACGGTACTGACTAACCGCCATCGCCCCGTGGCGCTTCGCCAGCTTCTTGTGATCCTGGCCGAGCACCAGTGCCACGTGGGCGAACTCCGGTGGCTCCCAGCCAAGAGCCGTGTACACCGCGAGATGCTTGGGAGTCGATGGCACCCACTCAACCCCGCGGACGACATGGGTGATCCCCATCAGGTGGTCGTCAACCACCTGTGCCAGATGGTAGGTGGGGAAGCCGTCTGACTTGAGCAGGACCTGATCGTCAATCTCCTGATTCTGAATCTCCTGTGGCCCCAGCACGAGGTCATTCCACCTGCTGGCGCCCTCCGGCATCAAGAGCCTGACCACGTGGGGGGTCCGGCGCGCCAACTCCGTCTCCAACTCCGAGGCACTGAGGTGCAGGCAGCGGCGGTCGTACCGGGTCGCCTGACCGGCCGCTCTCTGCGCCGCACGCAGTTCCTCCAACCGCTCCCGCGTGCAGAAGCATCGGTAGGCTGCTCCCAGTTCCAAGAGTCGCTCCCCCGCTCTTTGGTAGTGGTCGAGCCTCTCCGACTCGATATACGGGCTGCAGGGTCCGCCGATGTCGGGACCCTCGTCCCAGTTGAGGCCAAGCCACGCCAAAGAGTCCAGATATCCTGAGACGGCTTCTGGGACGAACCTCTCCCTATCGGTGTCCTCGATGCGGACCAGGAACCGTCCCTTCCTGCCGGCCAGACAGTAGCTGAGCAGGGCCGTCCGGACAGACCCTATGTGGAGCTGCCCGGTGGGAGATGGGGCAAACCGGAGCCGCCTGGAGCCGGGGAGGACAACCCCGGGCGCGGGGTCGGTCAATGGTGCAGTACGACCAGATAGATGCCCATCGATAAGCAGCTGGCCAGGATGAGCCCGGCAGCCACCAACCAGCCCTCGAGGGGAGATCCGGGCTTGACCTCCTGGGCCCTGGCATCACTGCTCACGGTGACTCCCCGAACCCCCAGGTTGCTGTACCTCCTGGCGATCTCGGCTGGGTCGTCGGGGTTCTCCTCGTTCTCAGGTGATGTTCTCTGTGCCATGCTCCATCCCGTCATTCGCGAACAGGCCCAGGGGCCAGGGCCTCGTCCTGCGAGTATAGGCGTCGACCAAACCTTGGCCCGCATCGTCTAGCGGTCAGGACACCACCCTTTCAAGGTGGTAACCGGGGTTCGACTCCCCGTGCGGGTACCAGGCCCAGTGCGCGTTCTGCCCAGGGGCCAATCGGTCCCGCATCGCGCCGCACCGCCGCTCAGGCTCGAAACAGGCGCCGCAGCCCGCTGCTGAGAGCGGCCAGACCGAGCACGCCGCCAAGTAGGGCTCGCCGCTGGCCCTTACGCACCTTGAGGTGCACCCCCATCAGGGCCAGGTTCCCCAGTCCGCATATCACAGCGAGGAGGGAGGTAGTCGAACGGAGGGCTCGGTCATTCGGCCGCACCCTCTCCCCGAGTGAGGTCCCGGCGAGGCTTGACCACAACAGTAGGCCCGCGACCGAACCTGCGGCTCGGCCTGTTGAGGCTCTGAAAATCTCCTGCCGCCGCGTGGCCAGGAAGCTGGCCACGTCCAGGGCGCCGGCAGCGGCGACTATGGTCAACAGGCGTTCTCTCGATTCAGGCACCACTCTCTACCTCCTGTCTGGCCAGCCCATCGACCTCCAGTATCCCGCGCGCACCCCACCATTTGGAACGCCATCACGAGTTCTTCTCAAGGCTTGATTCTTAGACTCAGATGGGTTAGGCGATGGCGGCCTTGCGACCCGCACCCGCCAGCCTCGGGTTTTCCAGTGCCCCCAAGCCGTCGAGGAGGCGGTAGCCGCGCAGCGCGAGCTCAAAACGAAGTCGGTCGTCGGCCTTCTCCCAGGGCCCGACCAGCTTCTGAATCCGGTCCAAGCGGTACAGGAGGGTGTGGCGGTGGACCCCGAGCGCCCGAGCGGCCTCGGAGAGCCCCCTCTCCGACAGGACAGCCTCAAGCGTCAGGCGAAGTGGAGTGCTGCGAACCTGTTCTCGAGCCAGGATCGGGCCGAGGGTGTCCTCGACGAAGCTCCTGAGGCCGCCAAGGTCGTGCAGCCACCCCAGATATGGGTGGAGCTTGGCGGCGTCGTAGAGATTCTCGCGCGGCATCAGGATCTGGCCCACCGCCAGGGCATCCCGAGCGGATCGCACGGCCCCGGGCACGTCAGCAAGGCCACCGGCCCTTGGCCCGAACGCCATGCTCCACGGAAGCCGGTCGGTGCCCACGGCGACTCTCAGAAGGCGCTGAAGGGTTGACACCTTCACCGTCGCGGGCACCAGGGCGACGACACTGGCCTGGTTGAGGGCCACCTGGGCCCCCACGACCATCCACGCCGTGGCGATTGTCGCCTCGGCCGTGGTGTCCTCGGCGGAGGTCACCACCACCTGATAGGGGAATTCCAACACCGTGCCACCAGCAGCGGCCCGCGCGACCATGTCCTGATCGGCGGTGCCCTGGATGACCTCGGCGAAGAACTGATCGTACTGCCGGTCCTGTTCGCGTCTGGTCCTCTCGCGAGTCTCAAGGTAGCTGGTGCTCACGGCGACGCTGATCGCGTCGAGGTAATCGAAGAGCGGCCCGACCGCGGTCAGCACCGACTGGGCGTCGATCTCCGGATGGTTTCGCACCACTTCGATGACGTGCTGCCAGATGACCAGAGCGGCGACACGATACGCCCGCAGGATCGCGTCCAGGGGCACACCTGTGCTGGCGAGCCGCCCACCCATCCGCGACAGCTGCTGCAGCTCGAGGTGGGAAGGTGGGCGAGCCTCGCCCCACAGCGAGAGAAGCGTGCCCACCCCTTCGCGGCAGGCGGCCAACACCTCGCTGCCAAAGGCAGAGCCTCCGGCCACACCCTCAGCGAGCGGGATGGTCCTGGCCATCTCGATCGCCATCCGCCGGGAGACGCGGTCCATGCGCCGCCGGAGTGACTCGATGATGATCGGGCTGACCGAGGGCATCCCCTCGTATCCGGGTCGGTTCCGGCGGCGGGGCCTCGGCTCAAGGGTTGTGAGTGTCACTGGCGAATGAGGATAGATCAGGGGGACGGCGGTCGTCGCCGGAAGGCGCGAGGGCGACCCGGGAGGTCCGGGTCCGCTGTGCGCTAGGCCATCAGGCTCGCCGCCGGACGCGCTCCAGATGGATCGCAACCAGGATCGGAGCGATGACCAGGACTGCGACCAGAGGGATGACCGCCGCCGGGGCCAAACCGAGCCGGGTCAGTGCACAGTGAGCGCCTACCTGATGGCCGGACGCGGCGGCTCCGCCACACGCGCTGGTCGCTTCCAAGAAACTGCCCAGCACCACCAGCGCTGCCAGCCCCCCCGGCCAGATCAAGGTGCCTAACAGCTTGTCCCGGGTGGTCCACGTCGGCGATGACCAGAGCAGCCCCGCCCCGAGAAACCAACCTATGATGAAGACGAAGCCGCCCAGCAGAAGCAGCCAGGGACAGAGAGCGTCCGCGCTGCCCGCGTGCTCACTCTCGGTGACCGCTTTCGCCCTGGCAGCGACCTGTCGTGGGCTGCCGATCTGGGCCAGCAGCAGGCCGACTGCGAAAGCGTCCTCCAGGTTCAGATCCGCCTTCCTGATTCGGCAGTTGATCTGTTCCATGGTCTGGCGTCGAGCGGCCTCGGGAAGCCGGGTCAGCTCTCGATCCAGCCGGGCGAGATAGTCAGCAACCAACCGCTCCCCGGGATGCACCTGCGACATCAGGCCCCACCGGCCCCCGGCGATCGCTCCGGCGCAGCGCGCCTCAGGCGCCTTTGGATGAGGTGGCCAGCCTTGGAATCCCGAGCTCTCCCTGTCATGATGGTGCAACCGAATCTAGCGGCAGGGACCGCTGGCTCGCCGCCGGCGAGATGGAGACCGTCGCTTGGCCGACCGGTCCGGTTTGGCTAGACTGGGACCAGTTGGTCTAGGGGGCCCTCCAGCGGTGGAGGGTTCGCCGCGGTTGGGAGGTGCACTGCCATGTTGGCCGCCTACGCTACCGGCGCTGACGGCGCCCGTCCCCTGGACAAACTGGAGGTGGGAGAACGTCCGCTGCCCGACCCCGGCCAGGGGTTTGTCCGTCTCGCGGTGACCGCCGCCGCCTTGAACCACCACGACCTGTGGACCCTCAGGGGAGTCGGAGCACCCCCCCAAAGCTACCCGAGGACCCTGGGGTGTGATGTGGTCGGCCGGGTCGATTCCTACGGGCCCGGAACAGAGGAGGTCCTGCCGCTGGGGACCGTCGTGGTCGCTCATGCAGTTGTCACCTGCGGCAGGTGCCACGCCTGTCTCGGCGCGGATGAGACCTACTGCCGTCACTTCGCCCTGCTCACCGAGGGGGCCCTGGAGGGCACCCTGGCTGAGTACTGCGTTGTGCCGGCCCTCAACATTTTCCCGGCTCCTAAGGGACTGTCGGCCGCGGAGTGCGCCTGCCTGCCAACCTCCTATCTGACTGCCTATCGCATGCTGTTCACCAAGGCCAGGGTCAAGCCCGGAGACACCATCCTCATCCAGGGAGCGGGCGGCGGCCTCTCGACTGCGGCAGAGCGGCTGGCTCTGGGAAGCGGCCTGCGCGTCATCGTCGCCAGCCGTTCCACCCTGAAGCGTCAGGCCGCCGAGGCGCGGGGGGTGCACAAGACGGTCGGCCCCGGCCGCGAGGGTGTTTCCGAGGTGCTCTCCTTCACCCAGGGCGAGGGAGTCGACGCGGTGATCGAGTCGGTGGGCGAGCCAACCTGGGGGACGAGCCTGCGCTCGTTGCGGCGCGGCGGCGCCATAGTCGTGGCTGGCGCCACCGGCGGCGCCGACCCTCCCGCGGATCTACGCCGGGTGTTCTGGCGCCAGCTGCAGGTGCTCGGATCCACCATGGGGACCAGGCAGGAATTCCGCTCGCTCCTGGCCATGGTCGAGGCGTCCGGGATCCATCCCCTGATCGACTCAACGGTCGGCCTGGGCGATGTGCGCAGTGCGTTCGCCAAGCTCGAGTCGGGGGACTTCACGGGCAAGCTGGTGGTCTTGGTCGGCTGAGCGTGATCCGGGGTCGCTGACGACGCCGACGCCGAACCAAGCTCGGATGGCCGCTCAGGATGTCCTGAAGCGATGAGCCCGGAGGGACAGGACGGTCAGCCGGCAGAGGAGGTGAACCCGACGCCGGGTCGAACCGGGTGGCTGAGCCGAGGGGTGGCCAGTGTCGGCCTCACGAGCTTCTTCTCCGACTCCGGACATGAGATTGCCACGGCGATCCTGCCGAGCTTTCTGGTCTCGACGCTTCATTCCAGCGCCGCCACCTTGGGGCTCATCGAGGGGCTCAGCGACGCCCTGACAGGCGTCGCCAAGTTCCTGTCCGGGCCACTCGCCAACGACGGCAAGCTGCGGGGCAGGCTGGCCAGCAGCGGTTATCTGGGAACTGCATTTGCGACCGGCGCGATCGGCCTGTGCGTCGCCGCCTGGCAGGTGGGGGTGCTGCGCGCGTTGGCCTGGACCTCCAGGGGCATGCGGTCGCCGGCCCGGGACAGCCTGCTCGCCTCCTTGGCACCATCCCAGGGATTCGGCAGGGCCTTCGGGTTGGAGCGGGCCGGCGACAACCTGGGGGCCGTGGTAGGTCCCCTGCTCGCCGCCGGACTGGTGGCTTGGGTCGGCATCCGACCGGCCATTTACTTCGCCTTCATCCCCGGTGCACTGGCCGCTGTCGCCATCTCGGTCGCTGCCCGGGAGGCGCGGCGCCAGGGAACGAGCCTGGTCCCGCGGCGGGTGCGCCTGGAGCTGGGGGCGATGCGCCAGGCCGGGGTGCTGCGAGCGCTGATTCCCATTGCCCTGTTCGAGCTGGGCAACGTAGCCACCACGCTTCTCATCTTGCGTGCCACCCAACTGCTTCACAACGGCGCGACCACCCTTGCCTTCGCCACCCTGCTGGCGATTCTGCTCTACAGCGGGCACAACGCCGTCGGAGCGGTGGTCGCCTTCGGGGGAGGTCACTGGCTGGACCGGGGCGACGCTCGCGCGGTGTTCGCCACCGGCGCTGGTCTATACGTTCTGGCCTATTTTGGTTTCGCTGCGCAGTTGCGGTCTCCCCTGGCCCTACTTTTGGCGTTCGCCCTGGCCGGCAGCGGAATCGGCCTGGCCGAGACCGCGGAGTCGACCCTCTTCGCCCGCCTCCTTCCCGATTCCCTGCGCGGCAGCGGCTACGGGATCCTGGGGGCAACCCAGGCGATCGGGGACCTGACATCATCGACGGTGGTCGGCATCCTGTACGTGACGGTGTCTCCGAGCGTCGGCTTCGCATACGCCGCGGGGTGGATGCTGCTGTCCCTCATCAGCGTGCTCGCGTTCGACGTTCTGCGTCGTGGCCGAGAGAGAGCGACGGCCCGGCCCGGATCTGGTCCTCGCGACTGAGTCTGATACAGTCGAGACTGGCGATGAGGCCCGCCTTCGCTGGGAATCCCAGCTGATGGCTTCTGCTGGTAGAAGGTCAAAACCCAGAGGTCGTCATGGCTCACGAGGACTGTGCTTTGGGGTCGTCGTCACCCTGGCAGCTCAAGCAAGCCGGCCAGGACTCCGAGTCGGCGCTGCGCGAATGGCGGCACCAGAAGGAGGAACTGACGCAAGCCCTGGAGAGGCTCGGGGATCTCGCCCTAGCCGGCGGCGACCCGGTCGAGGCCAGGACCATTCACGAGGCCGCCGAGAGGCTTTTGGCCGGGCGGCTGACCCTCGCCGTCCTTGGGGAGTTCAAACGTGGCAAGAGCACTCTGATCAACTCCTTGCTTCGTGCCGAGGTGATGCCCGTGGGGGTCATCCCGATGACCTCGGTCCCTCTCTCGGTGCGCTATGGGAAAAGGCCCCGCGTGCTGGTGGATCTCGGGGGCACATCGCACCTGGAAGTGACTCTGAAGGAGCTGCCCGCGTACGCCACGGAGGTGGGGAACCCGGGCAACCGTAAGGGAGTCGCGGGGGTGCAGGTGGAGCATCCCGCTCATCTGCTCGAATCGGGGGTGATCCTGATCGACACTCCTGGGATAGGTTCGAGCCATGCGCACAACACAGCGGCCGCCTACGCCATCCTGCGGGAGGCCGACGCGGCTGTGTTCCTGCTCTCCGTCGACAGCCCGGCCAGTCATGCGGAGCTCGACTTCCTGGCCGAGGTGCGCAGCCACGTCTCCCATCTGACATTCGCGCTGAACAAGGTCGACCTCCTGTCGGAGTCCGAGCTCAGGCAGTCGGTGGCGTTTGTCCGCTCGGTTCTCGCACAGGCGGTGGGGGATCAGGACCCGCCCCTCTTTCCCATCTCCGCCCGCCTTCGCGACCAGGGCTTCTCCGACCTGGAACGCGCCCTCGACCGCTTCTTGGTCGAGGATCGCGGGCGGTTCCTGTTGCAGAGAGCGCACTCGGTGGCGGCGCGATCGCTTGTCCAGCAGCGGCGGGGGCTCGCGGTCCAGGAGGCTGCGATGAACCTCTCGGCCGCGGAACTGGAGCGGAGAGTCGCCGTTCTCGCCGAGCGCTTGAGCGAGGTAGCCCGGCAGACGGTCGAGGCTGAGGAGGTCTTGGCTGCCGATATGAGACGGCTGCTGAGCACAACCGTTGACCCCTTGATCGGCCGGTTTCGCAGCGAAGGGGAGGAGTTGATACGAGCGGAGGTCTCCCAGCAGGTCGCCAAGGGTCGAGCAAAGCTGCGGGAAAGACTGGGGGAGGTGTTGGCCGCCGTGATCCGTTCCGAGCTTTCCCGCTGGATCGAGCGGTTGGAGGAAGACCTGGGGGCGGGCCTGGCCGAGGTGGCGCAGCGCCATGAGGCGCGGGTCAACGCGCTTGCCGGCAAGGTTGTCAGAGTCGCGTCCGAGGTTTTCGAGGTGGACCTGGACGAGCTCAGTCTGCCCACCGACCTGGAGCCGAGCAGTCGCCGCCTGCTGCTCATCGAGCAACCCGAGCTTGCGCTTGAGCGTATCTCCACAGCGCTGCAGGGAATGGCCCCCGGGCGGGTGGGAGTGGTTTGGGCGCAGAAGCATGCTCTGCGCCGCGGCCTGGAACTGGTGGATCGGCACTGCGGGCGTGTGCACCATGACGTGGTCGAGAGGCTTGCTGCCAGGGAGAGGGAGTGGCGCCACGGGATGGCCCAGGCTTTGGAAGGAGCCGAGCGCACGGTGCGGCAGGCGGTGACATTTGCTGAGGACTTGCGTGCCGAGGGCGACACCGCGTCCGCGCGAGTCCGCCAAGAGCTTGCCACCAGAGAACATGCGCTGTCGCTGGTGGCCGATGCCCTGCGTAGGGCGGAGGCACCGGGACCAGCGCCGGGCACCCGGGCGCTACCGAACACGGACTGGCCGGTCGCGTGAACGCAACACCAGATCGTGACACGCGGCTCGGTTGGGGCCACCGAAATGGGTAGGGAGATCACAACGCCAAGGCGCGAGCCGTACTCCGGCAGTCGCCATCGCCCCAGGGCCGCTGATGAAGGGGCCCATCTTGTCATGCAGGGGGCCGTCGGTGGGTTCACACCGAGCCGTGCCAGGCCCACCAGGGAGCGGGTGATCTCGGTGTTGTTCCGCTCAGCCGGTGCCGGGACGAATCAACAACATCCAGCCCGCCAGGGCCAGCAGCGTCAGCGTCAGGACCGGGACTGTGAGTACGAATCCTGTACGGAGGTAGCTGGCCCAGCCTATCTTCATCCCCTTGCTCTCCAGCACATGCAGCCACAGCAGCGTCGCCAGGGACCCGATGGGAGTGAACTTCGGCCCCAGGTCGCAGCCGATCACGTTGGCGTAGACCGTCGCGGCGCGGGGCAGGCCGTGCAAGCCTGCTCCGGAGACGGCCAGGGCGCCCACCAGTACCGTGGGCATGTTGTTCATGACGGCCGACAGGAGCTCAGCTCCCAGCCCAACGACCACGCTGAGGGAACGATCCCCGCCGCTTGCACGTGACTCAAGCCCTGGCTCAGATAGTTGGTGAGGCCAGCATTTCGCAAACCATAAACCACCAG
This sequence comes from Candidatus Dormiibacterota bacterium, assembly GCA_027339635.1. GTDB lineage: Bacteria > Chloroflexota > Dormibacteria > Aeolococcales > Bog-877 > AG-12. The sequence continues at coordinate 81,065 of DAHWNZ010000002.1, read as the reverse complement.
ATACATGCCCAGGGAGAACACCACTATGGTCCAAGGGGCGCGGCGCAGAATCCCCGCGGCGGAGAGCGTGGCCGAGCCCCGCGCGAGCAAAATCAGGCCCGCAGCCCCCGTAGCTGCGAAGAGGGAGACTGGCAGGTGCAGCGGTTCCGAAACAAGATAACCCGCTAGCAGCAGCAGAAGGAAGACCCAACCGGCTTTGAACAGGCGGCAATCGCGGATCGCGGCGGAAGGGGGAGGCAGTGCCGCCACTTCGTACCGTGGCGGCAGGGCTCGCCGGTAATACAAGTAGAGCACCAGCATGCTGGCACCGCAACTGACCAGATCGACCGGAAGCATCGTCGCGGCGTAGGTGACGAAGCCAATGTGAAAATAGTTCGCGCTCACGATATTCACCAGATTGGACACGACAAGCGGCAGGCTGGCGGTGTCCGCGATGAACCCGGCGGCCATGACGAAAGGCAGTGACTGCTGGCGGGTGAAGCCGAGCACCCGCATTTGCTGGTAGACGATGGGCGTGATGATGAGGGCCGCGCCGTCGTTGGCGAACATTGCCGCCACCAGCGCCCCCAGCAGAATCGCGAAGAAGAAGGCTCGCAGGGTGTGGCCGTGGGCGGCGCGGAGCACCCGGAGCGCCGCCCACTCGAAAAAGCCGGCGCCATCCAGCACCAAGGAGATCACGATGACGGCCACGAACGTGGCCGTGGCGTTCCAAACAATCCCCCAGACCGCCGCCACATTGGCCAGCTGGTCGACTCCGATCCCCAGGGTCAGCAGGGCACCTCCACCAGCCCACCAGCCTATGGAAATCCCGCGCGGCTGCACGATTACCAGGGTCAGAGTGCAGAGGAAGATGGCGGTTGCCGCCGCCGTGAGGGGAACGCCGCTCAGCAAGCCTGTGAATACGGTGGCTGCCTGGGGCCGCCATCTGGCGTTGTCTTTGACGGCAGCGACCCCGGCGCCATCTGTCTCCCAGGACCAGTCCAGGCACCTGGGCCGTCTGTGCCCGCCGGGTATGGTGGGGCTGGCCTAATCACCTAGGCACCGGCTCGGCCAACCTGGTGGCTCCCGACAGTCTCTGGCCGGCCAGCGTCAGAAGACCCGCCACCCCGACCGGCGGAGTAACCTGCCAGGGCACCACGAACACGGTCTGACAGAGGTCCCTGACCACGTCGAACCACCTGCTCTCATGGCTGGCGATCTGCGCCAAGAGCGGATCTCTGGTGGCTGACGCCAGCAAACTTTGGTTGATCACCCAGGCCATCGGTGCGATACCCGCCCGGAGCAGGTCCTCCTGCAGGGCCTGGGCCTCGTGGACCGGTGTCGGCTCCGCCAGAGTGACCACCAGTACCCTTGTGTAGTCTCGGTCGCTCAAGCGGTCTAGAAGCCGCTCGACCTCCACCGGTAGTTCGTCCGCCCGACGGCTCACCTCCTGGCGAAAGGTGCGGGCCGCGTCGAGCAGGAGCAGGGTGTGACCGCTGGGAGCGGTGTCCAGCACCACGACCCTGTCTTCGGCACGGGCCACGGTCTTGGCGAACTCGCGAAAGACCGCAATCTCCTGGGTGCAGGGAGACCGCAGGTCCTCCAGGAGCACATCTCGAGCGGACCCCTCAAGCCGGGCGCCCGCAGATGTCAGCACCTCCGCTGTGTAGGCGGCGGTCGCCGCTTCCGGGTCGATTCGCTCCACGACGAGCGCGGGCGGCAGCTCGTCGGAGTCGCCCAGGGTTTGCTCCAGATGCGCGGCGGGATCGGTGGTGGACAGCACCACGGGCACCCCGCGACGAGCGACGGCCAGGGCCAGACTTGCGGCCACCGTCGTCTTGCCCACGCCCCCCTTGCCCATCGTCATCACCAGCCCGCGCCTGCTTGCGACAAGGCTCTCAACCAGGGGCTCAAAGCCAGCCCCTAAGGAACGCTCGTCTGTTTGCCCCCCTGGTCTCGGCGCCGTGGGAGTGTCGCCCGGTGCGAGCAAGCTTCGAAGGCCTGCCGGCCCCAGCGGGGGGTTCTGCTGCAGGCAAACCTCCTCCCGGGGAAGCTGGCCGAGGCTCTGGGGCATCGTTGCCAGAGCTGACCTCTGGCGGGAGGTGTAGGCCACCGCCACGGGGTCTCCCGCTGGCTCGCTAGCGGAGATGGGAAAGACCCCATTCAGCACCAGGAGCTGGTTGGTCAGGCCCTCTGCCGCCAGCTCTTCACTGGCTCGGGAGGCCTCCGACAGGGCTCCGGCGTCGGGCCGTGTCACCAGCGCCAGCGTGGCCGTGCCAGAGTCGCGCAGAGCGGAGAGCGCGGCCCGGTAGCGAGCGCGCTGCTGGGTCAGCCCCGCCAGGGGCCCGACGCAAGTGACGCCGACCTGATTGCCGTCCAGGTAGCTTGTCCACGCCCCTGGTAGGGAGAGCATCCGCAGGGTGTGACCGGTCGGCGCGGTGTCGAACACCACGTGGTCAAAACCCCGGGGATCCGCGAGGAGCTCGGTGAACTGATCAAAGGCGGCAATCTCCACTGTGCATGAGCCCGAGAGCTGCTCTTCAATGCCCGCGATCACCTGGGGCGGGAGCGTCCCTCGGTAAGGGCCGACCACTCGCTCCCGGTAGGCGGCTGCCGCCGCCAGAGGATCGATGTCGAGCCCGAAGAGCCTATCCACTCCTGCGACCTGCTTCGGCTCGCCGCCCAGTGATGTGCCGAGCACCTCGCTGAGGTTGGAAGCCGGGTCGGTGCTGACCAGCAGCACCCGCGCCCCCCGGTCCGCCAGGGCCACCGCCACCGCGCTAGAGATGGAGGTCTTACCCACGCCGCCCTTGCCGGTGAACAGCAGGTAGCGCGTTGGTGCGGCGAGGATGTATTCAAGCACTCCCCAACTCTCAGCAGCAGCCCGAGGAGGCCCTGGGGCCGCAGTTGCCCGAAGGGGGCGCGGCTGTGACCGGTGCCAACTCATCATCCTTCGCATGGGGGCCGATCTCCGACCAGACCGTCAGCTCATCGCGAGACGGATATCGCCCGACGGACTTCACCTCCTCCCCAACCAGGACCACTGGGAGCGCAGCTTCGCCTGATTGCTGGAGCAGGGTGGCCACGGCGGGGGACGACACGAATTCGCCGGGCTCCTGTCCCAGGTTGAACCGCCTCACTTTGGCTCCGGCGGAGCGGAGCCACTCCAGGTCGGCGGCGAACTGAGCCAGTGCCGGGTCCACTCGGGGGCCGCACACACCCGTTGAACAGCACATCGCGGGATCAAAGACCTTAATTTCCAAGACAGACTCCTCAGAACGCTCACCGCCAAGGGGCGGTCGCTACAAACTATATCGTACTTCGTCGATGTACGATCAAGCGGCCCGTTACCCCCTGCGGGGGCCTCTGGGCTCGAGTTCTCCCCCCGGCTCAGAGCCCATCGCAGCTGCCCATCGGGGGCTCCGGGTCCCCTGATGGTGGGAGCTGGAAGCGCCGCTGGAGGTCCATTTGAGCTTGACAGTGAACCTGGGGCCGCTTAGCATACATAACGGAGCGTTTATGAAAGAATCGTTTAAGTGACTGTGCCAAGTCCGCTTGAAGAGGGACGATCCCTGCGCCACGTGCTTCCGCTTCCCGTCGCTTCGGCAGCGGACTGGGAGCTCGCTTCTTACTTCGAGGGCCTGGGAAATCCCACCAGGCTGCGAATTGTGGCTCGCCTGGCCCAGGTCAAGGAGGCCCGGGTGTCAGACGTGGCGCTTCTGCTCGGGATCAGTCAACCGCGGATGTCCTGGCACCTGAGGCTCTTGCGCCGGGCCCACATCGTGGTCACCAAGCGGGAGGGCCGCGAGGTGCTCTGCCGCCTGGACCGGGACTCCATATCCGCCTCCCTACACCGTTTCTCCGAGCTGTTGAAGGGGGGTGCAGAACCAAGAACCGATGCCGGTCTCGACCGAGACCAGGTGGATGCAGTCAACCAGCCGCTTCCCAGCTCCGGCCGGGAGCGCCCGCTTCCGGAGGTGAATTAGATGAGCAGCAAGGTACGCGTAGCGATAATCGGGGTGGGCAACTGCGCCTCGTCATTGGTGCAGGGGGTCGAGTTCTACAAAGACGCCGACGAGAACGAGTATGTGCCCGGGTTGATGCACGTCAACCTGGGGGGATACCACATCAGCGACATCGAGTTCTCGGCCGCCTTCGACATCGACGAGGAGAAGGTGGGCTACGACCTCGGGGAAGCCATCTGGCGGGGACAGAACAACACCATCAAATTCGCTGAAGTTGGCAAGCTGGGTGTGCCTGTGCATCGGGGGATGACCCACGACGGCCTTGGGAAGTACCTCTCCCAGGTGATCGTGAAGGCTCCTGGACCGACGGCCGACATCGTCAAGATTCTGAAGGACACCAAGACTGACGTGGTGGTGAACTACCTCCCCGTGGGCTCCGAGATGGCGGCCAAGTGGTACGCGGAGCAGATTCTCGAGGCTGGTTGTGCCATGGTCAACTGCATACCGGTGTTCATCGGCCGCGAGCAGTACTGGCGGCAGCGCTTTGAGGAGCGCGGCCTGCCGATCATCGGTGATGACATCAAGTCCCAGGTGGGTTCCACCATCATCCACCGGGTCTTGACCAGGCTCTTCCAGGAGCGTGGCATCGAACTCGAGCACACTTATCAGCTGAACTTCGGCGGCAACACCGACTTCCTAAACATGCTGGAGCGGGAGCGCCTGGAGAGCAAGAAGATCTCCAAGACCAACTCGGTGCTCTCCCAGATGCAGCACGAGGTGGGAGCCGAGGATGTCCACATCGGCCCCAGTGACTATGTCCCCTGGCTGAAGGATCGGAAGTGGGCCCACATCCGCATGGAGGGGCGAGCCTTCGGGGAGGTGCCCCTCAGCGTGGACCTGAAACTAGAAGTGCACGACTCTCCCAACTCTGCGGGGATAGTCATCGACGCTGTGCGGTGCTGCAAGCTGGGGCTGGACCGGGGGCTGTCCGGTGCTCTGGAAGGGCCCTCCTCTTACTTCATGAAGTCACCTCCCTTTCAGGTGTCCGACGAGCGCGCTCATGAGTTGACCGAGCTCTTCATCGAAGGCAAAGTGGGAGCCAGTTGCATCAGCGACCCCGAGGCCTTCGCACAGTCGGTCGATCGAGCGCCGGTCCCGGCCCCAGAAGCGGTGGCTGGCGACGGTGCCAGGCTCGGTTCCCAAGCCTAGGCCAGAGGCTGGCCGCGTTGACCGCGGCCATGGTGCCGGAGAACGATTTGGAAGTCAGTGCGATCGGAGGAGGGGAGCGGGCCATGGCGATGGATCCCGGGCCGGCGGTGCCGCAGCGCCGCCGGGGTCCCTCCATCCGGAGATGGCGGCGCCGTGGCGAGCATCTTGGCCTCGCCTTCCGGGCGGCGACCGTGATCACCCGCCGCCTCCCCGACCGCACCCGCTACGGCCTCGCCGACATCGGGGGGGCCTCGGCCCACCTGCTCCTGCGCAGCCGGGCCGAGGTCGCCCTCCAGAACTATCTGGTGTTCACGGGCGGAGATCGCCGGGAGGCGGCCCGGCTGACCCGTCGGGCCTTTCGCAACTATGCCCGAACCGTGATGGACTTCCTGGTGCTGGAGAAGTTGCTGGCGGCGGTCATCGACGGCGACCCTAAGCCCGAGACGGCGGCCCTGGAGAAGGAGCTGACGGGGGGACAGCCGGCGATCGTGGTGACTCCGCACTTCGGAAACTGGGACCTGGGAGCAGCCGTGACCGCCAGTTGCGGTCGTCAGGTCCATGCGGTCGCGGACCAGTTCGGCCCACCGGCGGTCGACGATCTGGTGCGCGCGGCACGAGAGAAGGTGGGTGTCAGGGTGATCCCGACCGGGCCAGCCAGCGCCAGGCAGGCACTGCGTGCCCTGCGCCAGGGAGATGTTCTCTGCCTCGCCGCGGACATCGACAAGTCCGGTCAGGGGGTGGCGGTGAAGTTCCTCGGCCGGTCTGTCCTCTTTCCAGGCGGCCCCGCCACCCTGGCGATCCGCACCAACGCGACCCTGATTCCCGGCTACGTCAGGCGCCTTCGTGGGGGCGGGCACGAGGCCGCCCTGTGGCCGCCGCTGTCCCCACCGAACAGCGGAGCCACCGAGGAGAGGGTCGGCATCCTGACCCAGGGCATCGCCGACTCCTTTGAGGCCATGATCCGGTTGGACCCCTCCCAGTGGTTTGCCTTCCACCGCTTGCCCCTGGCGCCACCTGGCGCGGAGACCGCAAGGTGATCTCCGGACTGCGCCTGTGGAGGGCGGAGAAGCCCTGCGTTGCGAGCGACGCTCAGGAGCTGGTACGCCCCGACCCCCGGGAGCCGTTGCTGCCGTATCTGGGCCTTCGGGCTGCTGAAACGGCCCTGCGGGCTCTGGACCGGCGCGCGGCCTACGCCATCACGGGCCCGCTGGCGGCGTCACTCACCCTCTGCTGGCCGTCGCATTGGCGGGGCCTTAGAGCCAACCTCATGGTGATCCGCCCGGATCTGGGTCGCCGAGGCATGAGGCGGCTGGTCCGCCGCAACGTGCGCAATTTTCTCAAGGCCTGGATCGATGTGCTGCAGATGGCCCACCGTCCGCTGGAATCCTGGACGCCCTGGCTGCGGATGCAGGACGCCCATTACCTGGACGAGGCATGGGAGGAGGGGAAGGGGGTCATCATCGTCAGCCTTCACCTTGGCTCCTGGGAGGCGGCCATCGCCGCCCTCCGCGAGCAGTTTGCCTCCAAGGGCTCCGGGCTGGCGCTCCTGGCGGAGCAGGTCAGACCGATCAGGTGTTTCAACTGGCTGGTCAGCACCCGCTCCCGGGTGGGCTGCCAGGTCATCCCCCTCAACGTCGACGCCGTGCGCAGGGGTGACCAGATGGCAGTCCATCGATCGGGCGCTGCCGCCGTCCGGCAGATCTACCGCGTCCTGTCCCACAACGGGGTGGTGGTGATGGCGATCGATCGAGACCTGCTGGGCACCGGTGCGGCCGTGCCATTCATGGGCCGGCGTGCTTCCATTCCCCTGGGAGCTGTGGAGATAGCCGCCCGCACCGGTGCCGTGATCCTGCCCGTGTCCCTGGTTCGGGACCCCCAGGACAACTACCTCTGCCGGGGCTACCCGCCGATCCGGGTCGCCCCGGGGCCGCAGCCAGAGCTCACCCTGAGGCGGGCAGCACATGAGCTGCTCGCAGTTTTGGAGCCGGAGCTGAGGCGCAATCCAGATCAGTGGCACGTCATGAATCCGATCTTCGGAGCGCCCATGACGGCTGAGGATATCCAGGATCCACCGCCCTTCCAACCACCCATCGAGGCATCGGCATGAGGGTGGCGATGGTATCCCCCTACGACTACGGCCGCTCTGGGGGTGTCGGGGAGCATGTGCGTCATCTGGCGGCCGAGCTCCGCTCCCGCGGGGTGCCGGTCACCGTGCTGGCACCCTCGACGGGATCCTCAGGTGCCGGCATTGAGGGTCTGATCGCGCTGGGAAGGCCTATCCCAATCCCCGCCAACGGCTCGGTGGCACGGATCTCGCTGTCGTTCCACCTGTCGCGCAGGATCAAGGAGTTGCTGGCCCGGGAGTCGTTCGACGTCATCCACATCCACGAGCCTCTGATGCCCGCCCTGCCCCTCAGCGTGCTGCGCCTGAATCGGTCGGCGGCTGCGGTGGGGACCTTTCACGCCTACGCCCGCCAGAACCTGGGCTACTACTACGGCAGGCCCATCCTGCGCCGCCAGTTTCGGCGCCTCGACCGCTGCATCGCGGTCTCCGAGCCGGCTCGTGACTTCGTCGCCCGGTACTTTCCCGCCGACTACACCGTGATTCCCAACGGCATAGACCCGACTGTCTTCCGCCCCGACGCTCCGCCCGCCGCGGGGATAGCCCGCGAGCGGCAGCGCACCATCTTGTTCTTGGGGCGGCTTGAGGAGCGCAAGGGGCTGTCCACGTTGCTGGACGCTTACCAGCTGCTGCGACGGGTGCGTGGGGACTGCCAGCTGGTGATAGTCGGCGATGGCGCCCTGCGGCGCGGTTACCAGCGCCGGGTGGAGGAGGAAGGGATCCCGGACGTCCACTTCAAGGGCTTCGTGCCGGAAGCGGAGAAGGCCGGCTACTTCACCGCCGCCGACATCTACTGCGCCCCCAACACCGGCAAGGAGTCATTTGGGGTGATCCTGCTGGAGGCGATGGCCTCCGGCTGCCCCGTCGTGGCGACCGCGATAGACGGGTTCCGCCACGTCCTTACGGACGGGCGCGAGGGAGTTCTGGTGCCCCCGGGGGACGATGGCCGGATGGCCTCGGCCCTGAGCTTTCTACTCGACCACCCGGAGACCAGAACGGCGATGGCTAGCGCGGGCAGAGCAACCGCGGAGCGGTACTCATGGCCGCTGGTGGCAGACCGGGTCTACGGTGTTTACCAGAGCGCCCTGGCGCAGCGCTCGCAAGATGAGGTGAATTCGGTTGTTCAGCAGACTGCTGCAGAAATCCGTTAGGGCGGGCGCCCAGCGCTTCGCGAAGGCGGCCCAACTGGTCCGCGTCAGCCCCAATGTGCTGACCCTGGTGGGCCTCTTGATAACCATGGGCGCGGCGGTGCTGATAGCTCTGGACCTGCTGATCCCGGCGGGGCTGGTCCTGCTGGCGGCGGGCTCCTTCGACATCCTGGACGGGGCGGTCGCGCGGGCGTCCGGCAAGACCCACCGTTACGGGGCCTTCCTCGACTCCACCGCGGACCGCTACGGGGAGGGCGTCGTCTATCTCGGCCTCCTCTATCTGTTCCTGGTGCGCGAGCACAAGGACCTGGAGGTGTTCCTGATCGTGGGAGCGCTGCTGGGCTCGCTCTTGGTCAGCTACGTCAGAGCCAGGGCGCAATCGCTGGGGTTCACATGCGACGTGGGCTGGTTCGCTAGGCCGGAGAGGGTCGTCATCACCGCCCTGGGGTTGCTGGTGAACCAAATGACGATCGTGCTCTGGATCCTGGTGGTGGCCACCAATTTCACCGCCCTGCAGCGGGTGCACGCGGTCTGGACGCAGTACCGGGCCCAATTGCGGGGAGAGGCCCAGGGAGGCCCGGGTTCGGAGGATCCGGCCCAGTCTGGCGCTGGCTCTCCCCAGAGGCGCGGTGCCGCGCCCACGACTCGGGGGGCGGTCTGAGCGCGCCCGGGCGAGTCGCCAACCGCTGAGAGTCACCTGTCGGCCCTGAGCATCCGTCCCAGCATCTGAGCATTCAATCTCAGGCATCGATGGCAAGCCCCGGGCAGCATTGGTGCCTCCATGGCCCGCCTGGCCTTCGTGAGTTCAAAAACCAGGACGGGCAGTGTTATCACCCCCTCGCATTGCGTGTTTACCACAGACTGTTGACTCCGCATGAGAGTCGGTACTAGCATCAGCCGTTAGGTCGTAGCGGAGGGGCGGGGACACCGGCACCCGCCGCGGCGCCTCGGCCTAAGCAGCGGTTCTGGAGCCGGTTCAACTCAGGAGGGCGCAGGGACATGGCGGCAGAAATCAAACCGATGCACGGCGAGGGTCGCTCGATGTTCGGGTTGAGCGGCCTGTGGGGGGAGCTCAGCGCGGAATTCTTCGGCACCATGTGCCTGCTGGCCTTCGGCGATGGCGTGGTCGCGGTGGCGGTGGCGGGACTTCCGGGTTCGGGGCGCACATCATCGCCGACGACGATCTTCACCGGGGTAGGCGGGTGGCTGCTGATCACCTTTGGCTGGGCGTTCGCGGTGGCGCTTGCCGTCTACGTGGCGGGCGGTGTGACCGGAGCCCATCTGAACCCCGCCGTCACCCTGGGGCTGGCGGTGCGGCGCCGCTTCCCCTGGAACAAGGTTGTGCCCTACTGGATAGCTGAACTGGTCGGGGCTTTCTTCGGCGGCCTGCTGGTGTACATGGTCTACGGCCCTGCGATCCAGGCGTTCGACCTGGCCGCCAAGGCGGTCCCCCAGGCGGGGACGGCGATCGCGACGTATTCCATCTTCGCCACCTTTCCGGCCGCCTACTTCCATGGCAGCAGCCTTGGACCTCTAATCGACCAGATCGTGGGCACCGCCTTTCTCTTGATCTTCGTCTTGGCGCTGACCGATGGCCGCAACTCGATCGCTCCCCAGGGCAACTTCGGCCCCTTCATGGTCGGCATCGCGGTGGCCGCGATCGGCATGTCGTACGGTCCCAACGCGGGATACGCGATCAACCCGGCTCGTGACTTCGGGCCCAGGATGGTGGCCTGGCTCTTCGGCTGGGGCGAGACCGCCTTCCCCGGAACCTACAACCACGCCGGGCTGGTCTTCAGCAACTACTTCTGGATCCCGATCGTCGGTCCCCTGATCGGCGGGGTGATAGGGGTCCTGCTCTACGACTGGTTCATAGGCGATGTGCTGGCCGCGCGGATGAAGAAGAACGAAGAGCCCGCTCCCGGTCGGGCCGTGCCCACGGAGTAGGGGGAAGGCAGATGAAGAAGTTGATCAACAACCCGGACAACGTGGTCCGCGAGGAGCTGGAAGGCATCCTGGCCGCGCACTCAGATCGGCTCACGGTTTCCCTCGATCCCTACTTTGTGATGCGGGCAGACGCTCCCGTCCGTGGCAAGGTGGCGGTGGTGTCCGGCGGGGGCTCCGGGCACGAGCCGATGCACGGCGGGTTCGTAGGCCCGGGGATGCTGTCCGCCGCGTGTCCCGGCGAGGTCTTCACCTCTCCGACGCCGGACCAGATCCTGGCCGCCACCAAGGCCGTCGACGGCGGTGCCGGTGTCCTTCACATCGTCAAGAACTACACCGGCGACATCCTCAACTTCGAGATGGCGGCGGATCTGGCCAAGGAGGAGGGGATAGAGGTCGCGGCCGTCATCACCAATGACGACGTGGCGGTCCAGGACAGCCTCTACACCGCGGGTCGTCGCGGGGTTGGGGTGACCGTTTTGGCGGAGAAGATCTGCGGAGCGGCAGCCGAGGCAGGCCGCTCTCTGGCGGAGGTGGCGGAGCTCTGCCGTCGGGTCAACGCTGAGGGCCGGACGATGGGGGTTGCACTGACCTCCTGCACCGTTCCTGCCGCCGGCAAGCCGACCTTTGACCTCGGCGAGGACGAGATGGAGATCGGCATCGGGATCCACGGGGAACCCGGGCGAGAGCGGCGCAAGCTGGCGCCTGCGGACGAGATAGTGGAGCTGATGGCGACCTCGATAACCGAGGATCTTCCATTCAAGTCGGGGGACTCGGTCCTGGCCTTCGTGAACGGCATGGGCGGCACCCCGCTGATTGAGCTCTACATCGTCTACCGGGCCCTGGACCGGTTCCTCAAGAGCCGCGGTATCAAGATCGAGCGAAACCTCATCGGCAACTACATCACCTCGCTGGAGATGGCCGGCTGCTCCATCACCCTGCTGCGCCTGGACCGGGAGATGACCGAGTACTGGGACGCGCCGGTCAACACTCCAGGGCTACGCTGGGGGCTCTGAGGGGCGATGCAGAAGGGCCCTGGCTGAAGGAGGATCACACAGATGAACGTCACCTTCGAGCGGGCCCGCACTTTCGTGACCCTGTTTGGGCAGGCGATGGAGGCCAACAAGGAGTACCTGACCGAACTTGACTCGGCGATTGGCGATGGCGATCACGGGATCAACATGGATCGCGGCATGCGCGCCGTGCTCCCCAAGCTCGAGCAACTAGAGCAGAAGGACGTTGCGAGCCTGTTTCGCACGGTGGCGATGACCCTTATCTCAACCGTTGGCGGTGCCAGCGGACCGCTCTACGGCACTCTTTTCCTGCAGATGGGGACCAGCCTCAAGGGAGTGGGAGAGGTTACCCCGAACGACTGGGCCTCGGCTCTGACCGCAGCTGTGGCGGCGGTCAGAGCCAGGGGAAAGGCGGAACCCGGCGACAAGACGATGCTGGACGCCCTGCTGCCGGCGAGCAAGCGTTTGCAGGACGGCCTCGGGTCCGGGGAGACATTCGAAGTGGCGCTGGCGGCGGCGGAAGAGGCGGCCCATCAGGGTGCCCTCGCCACCGTCCCTCTGGTCGCCCACCGGGGCCGGGCCAGCTACTTGGGGGAGCGCAGCGCGGGCCATCAGGACCCCGGGGCGACCTCCTCTTGGATGCTGATGAAAGCGGCGCGGGAGGCTTTCGCGGCAAGCGATTAGGACAAGACCGGGGCGCCGGGAGCGACGACCTCGCCAAACGATTGGGACTGGAGGAAGCGCGATGGCTAAGTATGTGGGGGCTCTCGACCAGGGGACCACCAGCACCAGGTTCATGATCTTCGATCACTCGGGAACGGTGATAGCGGTCGACCAGAAGGAGCACAAGCAGATCTTTCCCAAGCCCGGATGGGTCGAGCACGACGCGATGGAGATCTGGCAGCGCAGCCAGGAGGTGATTGCCGGCGCCCTGCAGAAGGCGTCTTGTCGCTCCTCTGACCTAGCCGCGATCGGAGTGACCAACCAGCGCGAGACCGCGGTGGTTTGGGACCGTACCACCGGCCGCCCTGTGTACAACGCCATCGTGTGGCAGGACACCAGGACCGACGCCATCTGCAATGAGCTGGCCAGGGACGGGGGGCAGAACCGTTTTCAGGCCAAGGTCGGCCTGCCGCTGGCGACCTATTTCTCCGGACCCAAGGTCAGGTGGATCCTGGACAACGACCCCAGCCTGCGGGAGCGGGCCGAGCGCGGGGAGGTGATCTTTGGGAACATCGATAGCTGGTGCATCTGGAACCTGACCGGGGGCGTCAACGGCGGCCTCCACATCACCGACGTCACCAATGCCAGCCGCACCATGCTGATGGACCTCAAGACCCTCGATTGGGACGATGAGATCCTGCGGGTGATGGGCATTCCCAAGGCCATGCTGCCGAAGATCCGGCCCTCCAGCGCGCTCTACGGCAGCTGCGTCTACCCCTTGGACGGTGTCCCCGTGGCGGGAGATCTCGGCGATCAGCAGGCTGCGGTATTCGGGCAGACCTGCTTCAGCCCCGGCGAGGCCAAGAACACCTATGGCACCGGCAACTTCCTGCTCCTCAACACGGGGACCTCGCCCGTGCCGTCCAAGAGCGGTCTTCTGACCACGCTCGGTTACAAGATCGGGGACAACGACCCCGTGTATTGCTTGGAGGGTTCGATCGCCATCACGGGAGCGTTGGTGCAGTGGCTGCGCGACAACCTGGGCATGATCAAGAGCTCGGTGGAGGTCGAGCAGCTTGCGGCCACGGTGGAGGACAACGGCGGGGTGTACTTCGTCCCCGCCTTCTCGGGGCTGTTCGCCCCCTACTGGCGCAGTGACGCGCGCGGAGTCATCGCCGGTTTGACCAGGTACGTCAACAAGGGCCACATCGCGCGGGCCGTCCTGGAAGCCACCGCCTGGCAGACCAAGGAGGTGGTGGACGCGATGGACAAGGATTCCGGAGTGGCGCTCACCTCCCTCAAGGTGGACGGTGGCATGGTGCACGACGAGCTCCTGATGCAGGTCCAATCCGATGTTCTCGGGGTCCCGGTGATCCGCCCCAAGGTGGCGGAGACCACCTCCCTGGGCGCCGCCTACGCCGCTGGCCTGGCGGTCGGTTTCTGGGGCGCCCTGGACGAGCTTCGAGCCAACTGGGCCGTGGACCGGACGTGGGAGCCACACATGGACCCCAAGCAGCGTGACAGCCAGTACGCCCTCTGGAAGAAGGCGGTGACCCGTACTTTCGATTGGGTGGAGCAGGCCTGAGCCTGCAGGGCCGGCAGTGACCATCCTCGGCATGCCGCACCTCGAGACCGACGTCCTGGTGATTGGCGGCGGCTCGACCGGGGCCGGGGTGGCGTGGGACTCCGCTCTGCGGGGTCTCCACGTCACCCTGGTCGACCGGGGGGATCTTGCCACCGGCACCACCGGGCGGTTCCATGGCCTGCTGCATTCCGGCGGCCGCTACGTCGTCAAGGACCCCTCATCGGCCCAGGAGTGTGCCGCCGAGAACCTGGTCCTGCGCAGGGTGGCCTCGGACTGCATCGAGGACACAGGGGGCCTGTTCGTCACCACGCCTCTCGATGACCCGGCCTACGCCGACCTCTTCGAGCCCTCTTGCCGTGCGGCCGGGGTCCCGGTCGAAGAGATCTCAGTGGCCCAGGCCCTGCGCCGCGAGCCGCGCCTGAATCCCAGGATCAGCCGCGCGTTCCTGGTCCCGGACGCGTCGGTGGACGCCTGGAAGACGGTCTCAGCCTGCGTTCGCGGCGCGGCCCAGCGGGGAGCGAACATTCTGCCCTACCACTCGCTCACCGCCCTGGAGGTCGAGGGCTCGGCTGTGATCGGTGCGAGACTGCGGGACAACAGAAGCGGTGCCGAGGTTCTGGTTAGGGCCCGTTGCACGATCAACGCCTCCGGAGCCTGGAGTGGGCGGGTCGCTACGATGGCTGGCTGCCGGGTCGGGGTGGTGCCGGGCAAGGGGGTGATGGTCGCGATGAATCACCGTCTGGTCAACACCGTGGTGAACCGGTGCACCATGCCCGGAGACGGTGACATCATCGTTCCCATCCGCACCGTCAGCGTGATCGGGACCACCGACGTGCCCGTCGAGGATCCAGATCAGATAGACCCGACCGCCGCCGAGGTCGCCGCGATGATGGAGGCGGGGGAGGCGCTGGTGCCCGGATTCAGCAAGGGGCGGGCCCTAAGGGTTTGGGCCGGTGCTCGGCCGCTGCTGCCCAAGGGCGAGGTCGGTGGAGTCAGCGACACGCGGGACGTCACCCGCTCTCACTCAGTTCTGGATCACGAGCAGCTGGAGGGCGTGGGCAACTTCGTAACCGTGACCGGCGGCAAGTTCACCACCTTCCGGCTGATGGCCAAGGACGCGGTGGACCTGGCCTGCGGCAAGCTCGGACTGGCCGCCTCATGCAGCACCGATGTCGAGCCCCTACCCGACAGTGAGGCCCAGCACTTCTACTGGTTGGGTGCGCGCCAGGAGGAGATGGAGACCGACGATCCCGACGACCCGCTCATCTGCGAATGCGAGCTGGTATCGCGTCGGGACCTGCGCATGGCAGTGGCCCGGCGGTCCAACTGGGCGTTGGATGACCTCCGCCGCGCGTTGCGGGTGGGCATGGGCCCCTGCCAGGGTGGATTCTGCGCCTTCCGCGTGGCGGGTCTGCTCCATGAGGACGGACACTATGACGCCCGGGCCGCCACCGCCTCCCTGCTGGCATTCGTGGAGGAACGCTGGAAGGGGGTGCAGCTCATGGGTTGGGGAGATCAGCTGCGGCAGGAGCGCCTGGATGAGTGGATCTTTCAGGGGATCCTGGATCTCGAGCACCTGCCGGAATGAGGCGGTCCAGAGATGAAGCCGGAAGCCGACCGTTCCTAGTGCGCGGAGGATCTTGGTGAAACACGACGTGGTCGTGGTCGGCGCCGGGATGGCCGGCCTCACGGCGGCCGTGCGGCTCGCCCAGGCTGGGCTCGACGTGGCCGTGGTCGCCACCGGCCAGGGGGGATTGCCTCTGTCCCCGGCGGTCGTGGATATCCTCGGCTACGCCCCCCATCTGGTCGCGAGCCCGGGCCAGGAGCTGCCCCCGTACGTGGCGGGGCACCCCGACCACCCCTACGCCAGAGCGTCCCTGGATGCGCTCTCCAAGAGTGTGGAATGGTTCCTCGAGCTCGCCGCACCGCTCGGTTATGCGGGCGCCCTCGACCACAACCTGATGCTGCCGACCGCGGTGGGCGGGATCCGACCGACGGGGATCGTGCCGGAAACCATGGCCGCGGGAGACCTCCCGGCAGGCGCGGAGGTGCTGATCGTGGGCATACGCAACTACCGGGACTTCTACCCGCAGCTTGTGGCCGAGAACCTGAAGCGCTCCAGCCGAGCCCTGAGCGCCAGAGCGGTGGAGGTCGGGCTTGCGGGAGACGCGCGCGCGCTGAGGCCCCAGCTCCTGGCGAGACGGCTGGAGTTGCCCCACGTCCGCTCGGAGCTTGCTCGCGGCGTCCGGGCGGAACTGGCCGAGGAGCAGGCGGTCGGGCTTCCGGCCGTTTTGGGACTCTCCATGGCACATGAGGTGTGGAGTGATCTCACCGATTCCATTGGCAGACCCGTCTTCGAGATCCCAACCCTGCCGCCGTCGATACCCGGGCTGCGCCTGCAGACAGTCCTCGGGCAGGCGCTGCGTCGCCATGGAGGACGGCTCCTGATCGGCTCGACCGCCACCCGAGGGTCGGGGGAGACGGGGCTGCTCAAATCCGTGACGGTCGCGGAATCGTCCCGCTCCGTTGAGTTCGAGGCCGACCACTTCGTATTGGCGACCGGTGGCATCGCGACCGGTGGCATCGTCTCGGAGCGGGCCGAGGCTCCTCGCGAGGTGGTTCTTGGGCTGCCGGTGAGCGCCACATCCGGTGACCACAACGGCACCTACTTCCAGGAGCACGGACGCGACCGCATCGGCCTGGCCGTCGACAACCAGCTGCGGCCGCTCAACGCCTCGGGAGAACCGGTCTACCGGAACGTCCACGCGGTCGGTGCCCTGCTCACCGGGGCGGTGCCCTGGCGCGAACTGTCCGGTAACGGCATCAGCCTGGCGACCGGATACGCGGCCGCGACGGCCATCTTGGGAGGTCCTGTGTGACATCTGAAGCGCTTTCCCCATTCGAGGTGCGCGCCTCCTTGGATCACTGCATCAAGTGCACCGTCTGCGAGAGCGCGTGCCCCGTTGCGGCGGTGACGGAGCTGTTCGCTGGCCCAAAGACGGTCGGGCCTCAGGCCGAGCGCTTCCGCGCCGGATCCCACTCCCCAGACCACTCGGTCGACCTCTGCTCAGGTTGCGGTGTCTGCTCTCGGGTCTGCCCCCAGGGAGTCCGCATTGCGGAGATCAACTCAAGAGCCAGGGCCGAGCTGAAACACCAGGATGGGGTACCGCTGAGAGATCAGCTGCTGGCAAGGCCGGGCCTGATGGGCCGGGCAGGCCGGCCCGTCGCCCCCTTGTTCAACTGGGCGATGGGCAATCGATGGCTGCGGCTGGCCGGGGAGAAGACCATCGGGGTCCACCGTCTGGCGCCGGTGCCTCAGGCTGCCACCCGTCCGTTCTCTCGCTGGGTCAGCCGGCATACGTCTCCACCGTCAGGCCGACGCGTCGTCTACTTCCACGGCTGCAGCACAGAGCACTTCGAGCCCGATCTCGGCATGAAGGTGGTGAGGTTGCTAGAGCATCAGGGTTTCCAGGTGGTGGTCCCGAAGCAGGACTGCTGTGGCCTGCCCCTGCAATCGAACGGGCTATTCCCCGCCGCCCGCCGCTACGTGACCCGGCTGGCAAGGCAGCTCTCGCGACCGTCCACGGAGCGGCTCCCCGTGATCTCATCGTCCACCAGCTGTGGGCTGATGCTGAAGCGAGAGGGGCTCGAGATTCTGGGGTTGAGCGATCCCAGCCTCGTTGACGTGAGTCGGCGCACCGTCGACCTTTTCGAGTTTCTACTGGGACTGCACGAGCACCATGAGCTCAAGACCGACTTCGCACCGGTACCCCTGACGGTGGCCTACCACGCCCCCTGCCAGCAGCAGAACCAGTTGATCGGCAAGCCGGCCTTTGACTTGCTCTCCCTGGTGCCGGGGCTGCGCCTGGTGGAGATGGATCAGCTCTGCTGCGGTGTGGCCGGAACCTACGGGATCAAGCGCGAGAAGTACGACATTGCCATGCGCGTCGGTGGCCCCCTGTTCGCCGACATCCAAGCCTCCGCGCCCGACCTCGTGGCCTGCGACAGCGAAACCTGTCGCTGGCAGATCGCGAAGGCCACCGGGTTGACCGTGGTGCACCCCGCCGAGATCCTCTACCGGGCCTACGGCGGCATCTGAGGGGGGCCCGTCAGATGCCACGGGAGCGGGTAGGCCTGGTGCTCGTGTCGCACAGCGCCGCCATCGCCGAGGGGGCGGCGACCCTGGCGCGGGCAATGGCCGCGGACGTTCGCATCGAGGCCGCGGGAGGGCTGACGCCTCCCGCAGAGGGGCTAGGCACAGACGCCGCGCGCATAGCTGCCGCCATAGCCGAAGTGTGGACTCCGGCGGGGGTGCTGGTGCTGATGGACCTGGGAAGCGCCCTGCTCTCGGCCGAGCTCGCTCGCGACATGGTAGCGGAGGAGCGGCGGCGCTCGGTGCTGCTCAGCGGGGCCGCGCTCGTGGAGGGAGCGGTGGCCGCGGCGGTCGCCGCCCAGATCGGAGGCTCTCTCAAGGAGGTGGCCGATGCCGCGGAGGAGGGCCTCGCCGGCAAGCTGGCCCAGCTGGCGCCGGTCGAGGCGCTCGCGGAGAGCGCCCCGTCGGACCAGTTCTCGAGCGATGAGGGCTGGGAGGAGCTGATGGTGCCGGTGGACCTCCCCATGGGGCTCCACGCACGTCCCATCGCCAAGCTCATCTCCGTTTTGGCCAAGTTCGATGCCGTGGTCGAGCTCGCCAACCAGGACACGGGCCAGGGCCCGGCATCGGGGCGCAGCCTCAATGCCATAGCCCAGCTCCAGGTGGCCCGAGGCCAGAAGCTCAGGGTGCGGGCCAGGGGTCCCCAGGCGACACAGCTCCTGAGAGCCGTCGAGAGACTGGCCCTCGACCGATTCGGAGAGCCGCCGTTCCAACCTGCCCCGGCCCCGAATCCACCTCCAGCACCCATACCCCTCGAGCCCGGTGGGTCGTCCGGCTTCATCCAGGGCATTCCCGCTGCGCCGGGTGAGGCGATGGGCCGGGTGGTCCATCTGATTCAGCCGACGCTTGAAATACCGGACCGGGCCGCCGGGTCCCAGGAGGAGGAGAGCGGGGCCCTGAGGGCCGCCCTGGAGGCAACCAGGGAGGACCTGAGCCAGCTCCGAGAAGCCACCAGTCGGCGCGCCGGTGAATACCAGGCGGCGATCCTAGACGCTCAGATGCTTTTCCTGGAGGACCCCGAGCTGCTGGAGGGGGCGAAGGCGGAGATCGACCGGGGCTCGGGAGCGGCCCGCGCGTGGTCCGAGAGCGTGGCCCTAGCCATGTCAAAGTGGGAAATGATCAAGGACGAGAACCTCAGAGCCCGGGCGCTGGATCTAGAAGGGGTCTCCCGCCGAGTTTTGGCCCACATTCTCGGGGCGGGCACCGCAGCTCCGACCGGGGTCGGGATTCTGGTCGCCGAGGAGCTCACTCCCACCGACGCCGCTGGTCTTGACCGGAAGACCGTCCTCGGGATCGCGGTCGCGGGCGGGGGTCCCACCTCCCACTCGGCAATCCTGGCCCGCGCCCTCGGGATACCGGCTGCGGTGGGACTGGGTGCCAGGGTGCTAGAGATAGCTGAGGGGACCGTGGTGATCCTGCAGGGTGACTCGGGCAGGCTCGTCCTCGACCCCAGCCCGGCGGACCTGGCTCGAGCTTCGGCGAGTGGGGCAACGGCTCCTTCCAAGCCCGCGACCATAGCGGCCGCGGTCCGCACCGCAGATGGGGTCGCCATCGAAGTCGCTGCCAACATCGGATCGATCGCCGACGCCCGCGCCGCCGTCGACGCAGGAGCGGATGGGGTGGGCCTTCTCAGGACGGAGTTCCTGTTCCAGGACGCTCCCGCCCTGCCAAGTTCGGAGGAGCAGCGCGAGGTGTACCGGGACATTTGCTCCATCCTCTTCCCCCGGCCGCTGACCATCAGGACCCTCGATGTGGGGGCGGACAAGCCGCTGCGCTACATCCACCGCCCCAGCGAGGAAAACCCGGCTCTGGGGGTGCGGGGCCTGCGCTTGGGACTGCAGAGTCCGGAGCTGCTTTACGGCCAGGTCCGCGCCATAGTCGCGGTCGCCACCACCCACCGGGTGCGCCTGATGTTCCCCATGGTCGCCACCGTGGCTGAGATCGTCGAGGCGCGCCGGGTCGTCTCTCGGGTGATCCAGGATCTCGCCACCCCGGACTGGCGCGGCTCCCTCGAGGTGGGGATCATGGTCGAGACGCCCGCGGCGGCACTGACCGCCAACAGGCTGGCTTCCGAGGTCGACTTCTTCTCGATCGGGACCAATGACCTCTCCCAGTACACCCTGGCTGCGGATCGCACCAACTCCGAGGTTGCCGCCATGGCCGACCCTCTGCATCCGGCGGTGCTCCGCCTCATAGGGGAGACAGCCGCAGCCGGACGGTCACAGGGCAAGTGGGTTGGAGTCTGTGGAGAGCTGGCGGGGGACGCCCTGGCGGTGCCCCTCCTGATCGGCCTGGGGGTAACCGAGCTATCCATGACTCCGGCTCTGATTCCCGCGGCCAAGGCCGCCGTCAGGCGGGTCGACTCGGACACCGCGAGGCGGCTCGCCGACCAAGCCCTGGGCCTGGCGTCCGCTCGGGAGGTGCGCGATCTTCTGGCGGCAGGTCGATAGGGTGGCGGCCGCCAGGCCCCGTGACTGCTAGGATCGGGTGGTGGCGCCGGTGCGTTGCCGGACGGCGGGCCGAGCGTGTGATCGGCTCATTGATGAGGAAGGAAGGTCAGTGGGTCCTCGCTTCGAGTCATGACCCAGGACTTGTCGCCCGCCGCTGAGCGGGAAGGCCCCTCGTCTCCATGTCTGTGCCAATGAGAGTACCGAACGTCGACTCCGCGACATCTCAGGTGGCAGGAGCGCTCGCCTCGGAGCGGCGGGGGCGGGGGTGGCAGACGGGGCTGGTGACCGGTGCCACGGGCCTGCGGCTGGTCCTGGCCCCGGTTGTGATGGCCCTGGTTCTGGCTCACCTCGATCTTCCGGCCGCGCTGCTCTTCCTGATAGCTGCTCTCACCGACTATCTGGACGGGTATCTGGCCCGCCACTGGCGGGTCAGCACTGCGACCGGGAGCTTTCTCGACACGACAGCCGACAAGGTGCTGGTGACGGCGGCCCTGATCGGACTGGTCGCGATCTCTCGCACCAGCTCCTGGGCAGCCCTGGTGATCATCGGCCGCGAGATGGTGATCATGGGCCTTCGCGGGTCCGCAGCGATGCAGGGAGTTCTGATCACGGCCTCCCAGCTGGGCCGGGTCAAGGCGGCCATCCAGTTCCTGGCGATACTCGTATCGATTCTCAATTTGGACTCCGGTCTGGGACCGCTGGGGCTGGACCAGTGGGTCATGGCGCTGGCTGTTCTCATAACCTTCGGCTCGGGGGTCGACTACCTCATTCGGTTTGCCCAGGTTGCGGTCCGTCAGCGGCCGCCGGAGGATCAGCGTCGGTGAGCTCGGGGCCCCCGGTCCTGGTGCTCGGGGCAAGTGGCTTCATCGGATCCGCGCTGACCCGAGCGCTGGTGGGCAGCGGCCGTCGGGTCAGGGCGGGCGTCAGGTCCCGCCCTGCCGGCGAGCAACTCCGCCGCAGCGGGGCCGAGCCGGTCGCGGTCGACCTGCTGGACCCAGCCAGTCTTCGCCAGGCGGCCAGTGGATGCTCTGTCATATTCCACGCCGCCGGCCTGAACGCAATGTGTCCCAGGGACCCTGGACCCCTGTACCAGGTGAATGTTCAGGGCACTCGCAACGTGGTCGCGGCGGCGGCGGCCGCCGGGGTCTCGAGGCTCGTCTACACTTCCTCGGCGGCCACAATCGGAGAGGCCCACGGCACCGTAGCGACCGCGGACAGCCCCCACCGCGGCTGGTTTTTGTCCAACTACGAACGATCCAAGTTCCTGGCCGAGCGGCAAGCCCAGGTGCTGGCGGGGGAACTGGGAGTCGAGCTGGTGTGCGTGAACCCATCCTCGGTGCAGGGGGAGGGGCGCACCGGAGGGACCGCCAGGTGGCTCATCCGCTACGCGGATGGGCGACTCCGCTGGATGGTCGACACCAGGGTGAGTCTCGTCGGGGTGGCCGACTGCACCACGGCCCACCTGCTGGCCGCGACGGTGGGCGTGCCCGGGCGGCGCTACCTGGTGAGCGGCTTCACCATGGAGATAGGAGAGCTGATGGAGGCTGTGGCGGAGGTGACGGGTCATCGCTATCCGGTGCGGCTGGTCCCCGCCTTCGTGGCGCTCGGCGCGGGCGGGCTGGCGGGCACTCTCTACCGACCTTTCTCTCGCCGGCCTCCCATCTGCTCGGAGATGGTGCGCACACTCCTGCACGGGCATGCCTACGATGGATCCAGGGCGGCCCAGGAGCTTGGCTTCGAATACCAGCCGGTTGCGGATTTCATCCGATCCACCCTCGCCTGGTATTCGCAGCAGGGGCTGATCCGCCAGCGCATCGGGATGGGGGCCGGCTGATTCCCACAGCCGGAAGTTCCCAGACCTATACTCGGCAGGAAGGCTTGGCCCTGTGACTTGGCTGAGAGGCCCCTCCATACGAAGGTGCGGATGGTAGATGAACCGGAGGGCCGGAGGCCCAGTCCCTGGCGCAAGGCATATCGCCGGGATCGCGACCTGCCCTGGGCGCGAAGCCCCGCGGCGCGTGCCCTGCGCTCCACCTTGCTGAACTTCGTCATCGGGCCGGTCCTGCGCTACTACGGCAACCCCAAGGTGGTCGGCTTGGAAAACCTGCGGGGCCTCAAGCCACCATTCCTGCTGGCCGCCAACCATTCCAGTCACCTGGACACCCCCGCGATCCTGCTGGCCCTTCCTCCCAGGCTGAGGCGGAGGACGCTGGTGGCAGCGGCCGCCGACTACTTCTTTGACGAAGCGTGGAAGGGTGCCCTGGTGGCCCTCACGGTGGGGGCCATCGCCGTGGAGAGGGAGCGCCCTCCCCGGCAGTCCGTCAAGCTGGTCCGGCGGCTTTTGGCCGAGGGGTGGAACCTCGTGGTCTTCCCGGAGGGGGGCCGCAGCGCCGATGGCAGGCTCCACAAGGGCAAGCGGGGAATCGCCCATCTGGCGGCGGCGGCCGGGGTCCCGGTGGTTCCGGTGGGGGTGGTGGGCACCTTCGCGGCCCTCCCGGCCGGCTACCACTGGCCCAGGAAGGCGCAGGTGGTGGTGCATTTCGGGGCTCCTCTGTTCACCGACGGGCGCCCCAAGCCGGGCCCGGGGCCCGGAGGGCTTCGCAACGCCACAGAGGGGATCATGGCCTCGATCCAGGCGCTGACGGGGCAGGAGCTGGCCTCCGACGGGACGGCTCGCACCGAGCCCAGCGAGCGGGTGACAGGCGGCTGAACGCCAGCCCTTGATTGCTTTGGCCTGGGCTTCACGAGTTCAGAAGGAGTAGCCGGGTGGAAATTGGAGCGGGCGCAGCGGCCGTTGGGGTGGTCATGGGCTCAAGTTCGGATTGGGAGACGATGGCAGCCTGCGCCGAGCGATTGCAGGACCTGGGCGTCGTTTATGAGACCAGGGTGGTTTCGGCTCACCGCACCCCCGACCTGCTCTTCCAGTGGGCCGAGAGCGCCGAGGCCCGCGGTCTGCGGGTGATCATCGCGGGGGCCGGTGGAGCGGCCCATCTGCCCGGGATGATGGCGGCCAAGACTCATCTGCCGGTGCTGGGCGTGCCCATCGAGTCGCATTCCCTGCGCGGCGTGGACTCGCTGCTGTCGATCGTGCAGATGCCCGCCGGTGTGCCGGTGGCCACCCTGGCCATCGGCAGGGCGGGAGCGGTCAACGCCGCCCTGTTGGCGGCCTCCATTCTGAGCCTCACCGACCGCGGGCTCCGAGGACGGCTGCTGGCCTGGCGGAAGGCCCAGACGGAGAGCGTGATGACCCTCCCTCCTCCCGGCCCTCTCACCACAGGGGGTAGCTGAACGGTGGGGTCAAGGATCGGCTGCCTGGGGGGCGGTCAACTGGGCCGGATGATGGCCCTTGAGGGATATCCCCTGGGGCTCAGCTTCACCTTCTTGGACCCGGCGCCCGACTCTTGCGCCGGTCAGGTGGGCGGCCGCCTCATAGGCCCGTACACCGATCCCGCGATGTTGGCCGAGCTCGGGGCCTGCTCTGACCTCGTGACCTTCGAGTTCGAGTCGGTCCCGCAGGAAGCCGCCGCGCGCTTGGCCTCGAGCACCGAGGTCTTTCCCGGCCCGCCGGCCCTCGCGGTGGCCCAGGATCGCCTCCTCGAGAAGCGGATCTTCGCCGACCTCGGGATTCCGACCGCGGAACATGCCCGTGTCGACGGACCGGAGGACTTCGACGCCGCCTGGGCCAAGGTCGGCCACCCGGCGCGTCTCAAGTCGAGGCGACTCGGGTACGACGGCCACGGCCAATCTCAGGTGGCGAGCAGGCAGGACATGGAGCGCGCATTCTCGGCTGTCGGCGGGGTGCCGAGCATCCTGGAGCGCGAGGTCGCGTTCGAGCGTGAACTCTCGATCATCTCGGTCAGGTCAAGGACGGGGGCCGTCGCCTTCTATCCCCTGACGGAGAATCATCATGAGGATTCCGTTCTGCGCCTCTCTCTGGCACCGGCTCCGGGGCTCACCTCCAGGCTGCAGGCCGAGGCGGAGCAGCTGTCCTTGGCGGTGATGGACGAGCTGGAATACTGCGGGGTGCTGGCGGTCGAGCTGTTCCAGGTGGGAGATCGTCTCGTGGCCAATGAGATGGCTCCCAGGGTCCACAACTCGGGTCACTGGACGCTGGACGGCGACGTGGTCTCACAGTTCCAAAACCATCTTCGGGCAGGGTTGGGGTGGCCCCTCGGTGCCACCGGCACCGTGAGGCCACATGCGATGGTGAACGTGCTCTCGGCAGCACCCGAACGGGAGCGGCTCCTAGGGGTGCCCCTGGCCAGGGTACACCTGTACGGAAAGCAGCCCAGGGCGCTGCGCAAGCTGGGACACGTCAACCTCAGCGGGGGAAGCCCCGCCGAGGTGAGCGCGGCGGTGCTTGAGACCGGAGCCATCCTGCAGGCTTCGTTACCCGAGCCACGGCACTCGGGATCGTACTGGCCGTAGTGATCGACGAGGTCGAGCTGTCCCTGGGGTCTGTGGTCGGGCACTCAGAGCAAATCATGCACCTGCGGCGGGAGGTCGCCGCGGGTTCGGTATCCCACGCCTACTGGATCTCAGGCCCCGCCCGGATAGGCAAGACGACGGTGGCGCTCGCGCTGGCCTGGGAACTGCTCGCGGCCGGCGGCTGGCCCAATGGGTTGCTGGACCACCCCGACCTGTGGTTCGACGACGCCTCTGGCAACTTGAAGATCGAGCGCATAACGGACCGGGACGGCGACCCGGGCGAGGGTCCTACCCTGCAGCACTTCCTGAGTCTGACCTCGTATGCCGGGGGGCCCAAGGTGGCGGTCATCGCGAACGCCGAGCGCCTGACCCTGGAGGCGGCCAACAGCCTGCTGCGCATTCTGGAGGAGCCACCTCCGGGATCGGTCATCTGCCTAACCACATCCCGCCCGCAGTCGGAGCGGCTCCCGAGCACGCTGCGCAGCCGGTGCACCCAGATCCTCCTGGGTCCTGTGGATCAGCCCACCATCGCCGCTTGGCTGGTGGGCCGGTCGGGCTGTTCGACCAGCGCCGCGGAGGTGGCCGCGTCCCTCTCGCAGGGCGCGCCGGGGCTGGCTCTGGAGCTGATCGCGGACCCGGAGCTTGAAGAGCGCAACCGCGCCGCCGTCGCAGCCCTGGTGGGCTGCTCCGAGCGAGGACCGGGCGGCCTCCTCCAGGTGAGCCAGGAAGTGGCTGAGCGCGGGCGCAGCCGAGATCAGGTCATCCTCACGGTCCGCAACTGGGTGGTCTTCCTGAGGGAGTGCTGCCGGCTGGCGGCAGGAGTCGGTGCCAGGCCGGGACTCCCCATCTGGAGTGACCAGAGCCGGGCGCTGGCGGCCGAGCTCGGGCTCGCGGAGTGCCTGAGGCGCTACGATCTTGCTCTGGACTCGCTGTCCAGGTTGGACGAGGGTGCCAACCCGAGGCTGGTCCTGGACAGGTTTCTGCTGCTTGCCTTCTTGGGGCCCCAGGCCCCGAGGCGTCTCGCGGGCGGCGGAGAACCACGGGCCGACCGTTCGGATATGCGCTGAGGTGCAGTTATGACGATGACGGTGGGAGTGAAGTTCCGGCGCCACGGGCCGCT
Organism: Candidatus Dormiibacterota bacterium; assembly: GCA_027339635.1. GTDB lineage: Bacteria > Chloroflexota > Dormibacteria > Aeolococcales > Bog-877 > AG-12. The sequence continues at coordinate 55,286 of DAHWNZ010000002.1, read as the reverse complement.
CAACTACTACAGCCCCGGTGACGGGGATCCGCCGCCGGGGACCAAGGTGGTGGCCGAGGTGGCCAGGGGGTTGGAGATAGGCGAGGTGGTGATGGCGGCGGCTGACCTCGATCCCTCCATGCTGCCGAACCCGTTGCCCCCCCTCCTGCGGGAGGCGACTCCTGAGGACCTGCTGCAGCGGGCGTCCCTGGACAGCCGCCTACCCGAGGCGATGCGCCTGGCCCGGGAGCTGGTGGAGGAGCGCCACCTTCCGGTCAAGATCGCCAGGGCGGAGATCAGCTTCGACGGTGCCAGGATCCTCTTCGACCTGACGGCGGAGCGGCAGACGCAGTACCAGGATCTGGCCAAGGAGCTGGCGACCAGGCTGCGCTGCCGAGTCGAGCTCCGCCAGATCGGCAGCCGCGACGAAGCTCGCATCCAGGACGGGTACGGGCCCTGCGGGAACCGCCTTTGCTGTTCCTCCTGGCTCAAGGAATTCGTTCCGGTGACGATCAAGATGGCCAAGGAGCAGGGACTCCCCCTCAACCCCACCAGGCTGAACGGCATGTGTGGCAAGTTGAAGTGCTGCCTACAGTATGAGAACGAGCAGTACGTGGACCTCAAGAGGCGTCTGCCCAAGGCTGGGGCCCAGCTTCAACTTGCGGACGGGGCGGCCGTCATCACGGAGATCAGCCTGGTCCGGGAGCAAGTGTTGGTCACCATGACCGAGAGCGGCACCGTGATGGCGATCCCGGCGGCCGACCTGATGCAGGAGCCCAGGGCGGCCGACGAAGGGGCGGGGCAGCCACGCCGCCGCCACCGCAGGGGGGCAGCGCCCAGAGACTGATCCAAGGAGGGCCGGGAGGGGCGTCCGCTACCCCATCCGACTCGGCGACCGGCCAAGTCCGGGAGTCGGCAGCCGGGATGCGGCTGGTTCAAGCACACCGCCGGCCAGCACCAGGCGCAGGACTCTGTCCGCCGCGGCCAGGTCAGCTTCACCAACCTGACTGGCAAGGCTGTGATTGAGCTTGTCGATGACCTCCACCACGGCGTTGGCATAGGCCCATCCGGTCTCGGTCAGCGTGATCTGCGTCGCCCTGGCGTCAAGCGGGCTGGGCCGAGTCTCCGCCAGGTCGCGCGCGGTCAGGCCGCGGACGATCTTGCTGGCGGCCTGGCGGCTCACGCCGATGGCTCGGGCCAGGCGCCCGATCGAGAGGGGTCCGGTCAGCAGCAGACGCATGCTGGCGGCGTCTGTGACCCGGTAGTCCGAGAACCCCCGCCGCGCCAATTCCTCTGCCATCGAAAGAGTCCAGCTCCTGCGCGCCAGCGCGAGCAGGTCGCCAAACCGGTAGGGAGTTGCCATCACCGCCATGGCCTTCTATGATACCGATATGCAACCTGGTTGCCTAAATTCCGAGCGCAAGCCGTCGTGGTCGGCGTCAGGCGCTCCAGGCCGCCGTCCGGTCCGCCCGTGATCAGCGTCATCCTGATCGGGCTAGGGGTCGGAGCCGGCGCGCTAGCGCTGCTGGCGCTGCACCTGCTCCCGACCGGGCTGTCGCCGGTGCGCAACCCGGTCAGCCAGTACGGCATCCCCCGTATCGCGCGGGCTACCGGGTCCAGACCATCGCCTATGCGCTGGCTGGTGTCGGCGCCGCCATTGGCATGGCGGCGATCCCCGGCTCCAGCCTAGTCGTCGGACTGCTGCTCCTGTTCGCGGCCTCCCGCCTGGCTATCAGCTGGTTTCCCATGGACACGCCCGGCACCACCCCGACGGTGACCGGAGTCGCGCATGGAGTGCTGGCGGCCATCGCGTTCGGATCGGTCGGGCTGGCAGCGTTGCGGCTGCCAACGGTGCTGTCCAAGGATGGGCTGTACCCCGGCATCGGCCTGGGCAGCGGGGTACTCGCCGCGGGGATGCTCCTCTGCTTCATCCTGATGGCCGTGGAGCGGCGCTCGCGGTCTAGCCACTATGGGCTGGTCGAGAGGATCTTCTACGGCTCCATGACGGTCTGGCTGGTCCTGGTGGCGTTGCTGGTGCTCCCCTGATCGCGAGCCGGCGTGCCCCTCGGCGATAACCGCTGGTCACTTCAGGATCGCCTGGTCGTCCCCCTGCCTCTCGCCCTCGGCCCTAGCCGCCGCTAGCGGCGCCGGCTGCCCAACCACCGCCACAGGGAAGCGGCGATGGTTCCCAGGATGAGGCCGCCGAGGGCATAGACCATGGAGTTGCGGGCCAGGTGGCGCTGCTCCGGAACCGGCGGTACGATCTCCAGCTCGGGAACCGTCGGGTCCGTGGCGGGGGCATCAGCAGCCGTCTGCGGTTCCTCCACGGGAAGCGCTGCCGGGCCGAACTCTGAGAGCTCCTGCTCCAGCGACCTCCGGAAGCGGGAGATGGCTGCGCGCACCGCTCGGTCGCGCGCCTCCTGGCTGACCTCGTTGAGGCGGCCCCGTCCGTCGACCAGTACCGTGAGCCGGAGGTCGCAGCGGTCGTCCCCTACCGGCTTGAAACGGGCGCGCACCTCCACGTGGGCCCTGCCCGTGCCGCGCACCTCGCGCCCACTCAGAGTCCAGGTCACCCGGTGGTCGGGGTCGTCCAGGTGCTGTCGAGCGTATCCGCGGTAGGTGACAGAGTGTCCGTCAAGGGTGATGCGGAGAGTTCCCCGGCCGCTGCCGGACGGGGTCAGCCCAGGGAGCAGTCGAAGCACGGCTCCCCTCTCCACCAGCAGCCCCCAAACCTCATGGCTCGGGGCATCCAGCTCCATCGATTCGATGAGCGTCACGGTCGTTCCTCCCGGTCCTCAGGTGACTCGGCGCGAGCTGGGTCGGTGCGCGCCTCCGACGGCGGGGTGTCCACCAGCGGCGGTTGGGGAGCCGGCTCCCATCCCGGAAGGTGCCCCCCGCCCCTCGGAGTCGGGTCCGGAGGGGTGGCCGGGGGCTGCCGCGGCGGCCCGATCGCGACTATATCCCCAAGAGACCGCCCTTGATCCTCGCGCCAGACCACTATGGAGTTGCCCAGAAGGTCTTCGGGGCCGCGATGGTCAGGTCTGAACGCCAGCAGGATGCTGCCTCCCACGAACTGGAAGAAGTTCAGGTAGAGTCCCACGCCGGGGATCAACCAGGGAACCCAGAAGGGCAGCGATCTCAAGACCACGTCCCTTACCAGCAGGGGTCCGCCGTCCACCCTGGTGATTCGCAGGCCGACCACCAGCTTGCCTACCGTGGCCGAGAAGGCGAGGTAGGTCCCGATGAGGTAAAGGGCGGTGACAGCTTCGATCACGATGAAGAAGTGAAGGTTGGCGGCGGCGTAGCCGGGGGTGTGGGAGAGAGCGGCCGACACGCCCTGCTTGGGGTGCTGGGTCAGGTAGTTGTCGGCCCGCGACACGGTGGGCCCGGCGATCAGGACGTAGGCGATGATCTCCGGCACGAGAAGGATCAGGAAATCGAGGAAGGCGGCCAGAAATCGCGGAGCGACGGGTAGCGGGTGGGCCCGATACGGGGCCGGGAGCTGACTCAACTGTGATCCTCTCTGCTTCCAGGGTCCGCGCCTGCCGCATCGGCTGAAAACGCCTGTAACCTGGGATTCTATGGCCGCGCGGCCCAAGGGCAGGGGCGGCCCGGAAAGACGAAGTTGTAACGATCGTGCGCCGGGAGGTCGCCGCGCGGTGCCGGTCTAATACCCTTGGCGGCATGCAGAAGCCCAGAAGGGGCTCTTCAAAGGCGCTTTGGCCTGCAGCGATGTCCCCGGTGGGGACGCTGGACCCAGGGCGTCTCCGGAGGGGTTCTCGAGGGCAGGGAATGGTTGAGTACGCGCTGATCCTGATGCTGGTTGCCATGGTCGTCATCGTCATCATGGTGGTGCTGGGGCACCACGTCGGGGGGATGTATTCCAACATCTCCAACGGCATCCAACAGGCAACCTCCTGACCCTGTCCCCGGGCCCCTCCGGGCCCTCTGCTATTCTCGGAGCAGAAGTAGGGCTGCCAGGCATAGCGGCCCAGCGCTGGTTTGAGGAGTTCCAACCCGGATGACCTACGTCATTGGTGAGACCTGCATCGACGTCAAGGACAAGTCGTGTGTGGAAGTGTGCCCGGTGGACTGCATCATCGGCGATGATGAGGACCGGATGCTCTTCATAGACCCCGAGGAGTGCATCGACTGCGGCGCCTGCGTTGATCCCTGTCCGGTCGACGCCATCTACGCCGAGGAGGACCTGCCCCAGGAGTGGCAGGAGTACACCGGGATCAATAAGGAGTACTTCACCGACCGAGACTCGGCCAGAGCCAAGGTCGCGGTGAAGGTCGCGATCCCCGTCGAGCCGGGCTGATCGGCGTCACTTCGGAGATAGTACCCATAGCCATAGCCGCCTTCATCGTGTAATCCACCTGATTCCTGGTGGCCAAAGCGGTGTTAGCCTCTTCCCAGTCGGCAACCGTCTTCGAGGAGGAACTGCATGGCCATGGCGCTGGAAGGCAGGTTGGGCACCACCCCTGGAACCGATCCCCAGGCGGTGATCGCGTACGCCAGGGACCAGGGGATCAAGTTCGTCGACTTCCGCTTCAGTGACCTCCTGGGACAGTGGCAGCACTTCAGCATCCCGACCTCGGAGCTGACCGAGAGGTTGTTCGCCGAGGGCATCGGGTTCGATGGCAGCAGCATCAAGGGCTTCCAGCAGATCCATGAGAGTGACATGCTGCTGTTCCCCGACCCCAGGACCGCCTGCGCCGACCCAGTGCTGGAGGTGCCGACTCTCTGGCTGATCTGCGACATCGTGGATCCCGTCACCAAGAGCCGCTACAGCCGGGATCCGAGGTTCATCGCCCAGAAGGCGGAAGCGTATCTGCGAGCGTCGGGAATCGCGGACACCAGCTTTTGGGGGCCGGAGATGGAGTTCTACATCTTCAACTCCATCCGCTTCGATCAGACCGTGAACGAGGCGTACTACCACATCGACTCTGTGGAGGGGATCTGGAACAGCGGCAAGAACGGGGTGCCGAACCTGGGCTTCCGCCCTCGGATGAAGGAGGGGTACTTTCCGGTGCCGCCGGTCGACAAGCTCCAGGACCTGCGGAGCCGGATCTCACTGGCCCTGGCTGACGCGGGCATCGACGTCGAGGTGCACCACCATGAGGTGGGCACCGCCGGTCAGACCGAGATCGACATGCGCTACGACACCATGGTCGCCATGGCGGACAAGGTGATGACCTTCAAATACATCGTGAAGAACGTCTGCTACCGGGAAGGGTTCAGCGCCACCTTCATGCCCAAGCCGCTGTTCGGTGACAACGGCAGCGGGATGCACACCCACCAGTCCCTCTGGAAGGAGGACATACCCCTCTTCTTCGACCAGGATGGCTACGCCCTGCTGTCAGATCTGGCCCGCTGGTACATTGGCGGCCTCCTCGCCCACGCCCCCGCTCTGCTGGCGTTCTCAGCGCCCACCACGAACAGCTATCGACGCCTGGTGCCCGGTTATGAGGCTCCCATAAAGTTGGCGTACAGCGCCAGGAACCGCAGCGCCTGCATCAGGATCCCAACCTACAGCGAGCGCCCCCAGCTGCGGCGCCTGGAGTTCCGCTCCCCCGATGCGATGGCCAATCCTTACCTGGCATTCTCCGCCATGCTGATGGCCGGCCTGGATGGCATCCGCAATAAGATCGAGCCGCCAGCACCGGTTGAGGGCGACCTCTATGAGATGACCGGCGAGGCAGCCGCCGAGGTTCGCGACCTGCCAGGAAGCTTGGCTGAGGTGCTCACCGCCCTGGAACAGGACCAGGATTTCCTGTATCAGGGAGGCGTCTTCACCGACGACCTGGTGGAACACTGGATCACGATGAAGCGCGAGCGCGAGGTCGATCCGGTGAGGCTGCGGCCACATCCCTACGAGTTTCTGCTGTACGCGGACAGCTGATTTGGGAGCCGCCGCCCCGGCGCGGGCCGGGGCGGCGGAGTCCGTCGGAGGAAGGGCCGACGGAAGGAGGGAGTAGGACGCGGCGCCCGTCGCCGTGAAGGGGTGCGGCGGCGGATGTCCTGAAACCAGGCTAACCCGGCCGGGGCTGCTCAGGGCTGTTGTTGCCAGCTTGTCACGGACGTCGCGAGGCGGTGATCCAGCCTGTCAGCCGCTCCCGGCTCCCGCCGCTGGCGCGGCCGGAAGTGGCTGCCGGGTCGCCACCACAAGCCCCACGCCCGCCAACACCAGCGCCCCGCCGATGAGGGTGGCCAATCCCGGGCGCTCCCCGCGGATCAGGACGGCAAGGGCTGTGCCCACCAGGGGTTGGATGAACAGGAGAGGGGCCATGGCCCCCGGCATGACACGCTGCAGGCCGTAGAACCACGCCCAGTAACCCATGACCGTGGTGACGACTCCCAGGTACAGCCCTGCTACCACCACGCCCCAGGTCAGGCCTGGCCATCCCCGCACTGCGAGCGCGGAGAGCCCCGCTGGCCACCAGGCGACCAGGCTGCCCGTGACTATGGCGGCCGTCACCAGGAACGGAGGATAGCGGGACACCACGGTCTTGCCGACGATGGTGAAGAAGGCCTCCAGCACCAGGGACACCAGGATCAGCAGGTTGCCCAGCGCCTGGCCGCCCCCAAAGCCGCTGGGGAGGCGAAGCCCGCCCACGATGACGAGGTAGATGCCAAACCCTCCGGCCACCAGGCCCATAGTCTCCCAGCGCCTCACCCGTTCACCCAGGAGCAGAACCGAGAGCAGTACCGTCACCAGCGCCTCGGCGCCTATGAGCAGGGCCATGTCGGTGGCGGTCGTGATGCTGAGCCCCCAGTACTCGAAGGCCTTGTTGCCGATGAATCCCAGGGCGCACATGGCGGCGAGCCGCAGCTGATCCGAGCGGCCGTGGGGGAGAAGCCCGCGGTTGCGCCACAGATATGGGGCCAGCACCAAAGCCGCCACCGTGAAGCGAACCATGTTCAGGCTGGCGAAGGGCCAGGTCGTCAGCGCGAGCTTGGCGGTGACATACGACCCCGCGAACAGGCAGTTCGCCCCGGCCAGGATCAGGAGGGCCCGCCGCTGCGGGCTCAAGCCGTCACGGCCGAACCGTCCCGGTGGAGGGCGGGAGCGGTGCACTTTTGCGGGGCAGGGTCGGAAGGCCCCAGCGGCTCACGAAGGAAGTCGCGTCAGCCGGCGGCCTGGGCCGCGGCCGTCCCTCCTTCACTGGTTTCCAGCGCGGCGATCGCCGCCTCCGCCACCCCCTCTGGGGTGAGCCCGAACTCCGACAACAGCTCCGCCTGGGATCCGTGGGGCAGGAACCTGTCGGGCAGGGCAACCTGGCGGACCGGACACACCACGCCGGCGGCCATGAGGCTCTCCATCACCGCCGCCCCGAGCCCACCGCGCACCGTGTTGTCCTCCAGGGTGACGACTGCCCTATGGGCGCGGGCCCAGTCCGGGAGCCTGCGGTCAACCGGCTTGAGGAAGCGTGCATTGACGACTGTGGCGGTGATCCCGGCCGCTTCGAGCAGGCTGCAGGCGTTCAGGCCGATCCCCACCATCTTGCCCGCCGCGCAGATCAGGACGTCCTTTCCCCCCTCCTTCGCGACCTCCCACGACAGGCTCGGAAGTGGCCGGATGTCAACCACCAGCTCGCCGGCGGCACCTCGCGGGTATCGGATCGCAAAGGGGCCTGGATGCCGGACGGCGGTGGCCGTGAGGCGGCCGAGTTCGGCCGCGTCTCGCGGAGTGGACACCACGAGATTGGGCACCATGCGCAGGTAGCTGAGATCGAACATCCCGTGATGGGAGCTGCCGTCGGGTCCGGTGACGCCGGCGCGATCCAGCACGAAAGTCACCGGCAGGTTGTGCAGAGCGACATCGCACATGACCTGGTCAAAGGCCCTCTGCAGGAAGGTGGAATAGATGCACACGACCGGGTGCAGCCCCCCCATGGCCAGGCCGGCCGCGAAGGTGACCGCGTGCTGCTCCGCGATGCCGACGTCATAGAAGCGATCGGGAAAGCGGGTGGAGAACTTCAGCAAACCCGTCGAGGAGGCCATCGCGGCCGTTATCGCCACCAGGCTCGGATCCTCCTCGGCGAGGGTCAGTAGCACCTCCTCGAAGACGTCCGTGTAGCTGACGCCGGCCGGGTGGATCTTCCCTGTCGAGACGTCGAAGGCCCCCACACCGTGGAACTTGTCGATCTCATCGTCTTCGGCAGGGCTGAACCCGTGTCCCTTGTCGGTGACGACGTGGACCACGACCGGCCCTCTCAGGTTGCGCGCCAGCTTGAGCGCCCCCTCCACCGCCTCGAGATCATGCCCGTCGATCGGGCCCGAGTACTTGATGCCCAGGTCCTCAAAGAAGACGTTGGGGGACACCAGCTGCTTCACGCCGGTTTTGAAGCGACGCGCCATCTCGTGGGCCGGCTCGCCGACCGCCGGCAGAGAACTCAGGAAGTCACCGATCCCGGTCTTGGCCGCCTCGTACCGCGGGTTGAGGCGGAGCCGGGCCAGATGGTTCGCCAGCCCGCCCACGGTGGGGGCGTACGAACGCCCGTTGTCGTTGAGGATGATCACCAGATCGGGACGCAGGGAACCTATGTTGTTGAGCGCCTCATAGGCCATGCCGCCCGTGAGCGATCCGTCGCCCACGACCACCACCACCTTGCCAGGATCCCCGCGGCGACGCCTCGCCTGGGCCAGGCCCAACGCGTAGCTGAGTCCGGTCGAGGCGTGGCTGTTCTCCACCACGTCGTGGGGAGACTCCTCACGGTTGGGGTACCCCGACATCCCGCCCGCCTGACGCAGGTTGTTGAACTGGTCCTTCCGCCCGGTCAGGATCTTGTGCACGTAGGCCTGATGGCCCGTGTCAAAGACGATCCGGTCGCGGGGGCTGTCGAACACCCGATGGATGGCCAGGGTGATCTCCACCACCCCCAGGTTCGGCCCCAGGTGCCCGCCGGTCCTGGAGACCTTCTCCACCAGGAACTCCCGAATCTCCTGAGAGAGGCGCCGGCACTCCCCGAGGTCGAGTCGACGACAATCGGCGGGGGAGTTCACCCGATCCAGCACCGAGGGCGGCGCAGCGCCAGGGGTCTTGCGAGGTGCTGGCATGACTCGGAATTATACCTTCGACTCAAATTGCGGACAGGAGGCCAAGTCGCGCCCAGATCATGGAGTGCTGGCTTCCGCCACCATCGCGAGGCAGCGGCCAGGGCCCGGCTCAGGGGCCGTAAGTCGGGGCTCAGCCGCTCACCGGGGGGTCGACCAACCACTCAGGGGTGGGGCCAATCCCAGTGGAGTGTCACAGGTGGCAGCGCCAAGTGGCGCATCATATGGGGATGATCCAGCAGCGCCCGACCAGGGCCAGGCGCTCCGGCGACAGGCCGCGGACGGATTCCGGTGCCGGCACGGTCGCTGCCCGCGCGGGTGAGTGGGGTCTGCGACTTGGGTGGGCCATTCTGGCCATAGCCTTGATCTCCGCGGTCGCCAACGCGGCCTCCCTCGTTGCCGTCATGTCGGCCATGAGTCAGGCTGGGCCGCCCCAGGGGCCCGCCTCCTACCTGCCCGTGCTGGCAGGGGCCATCGTGGGCCTGCTGGGCGATCTTTTGATGTTGAGCGGCGCGGCGGGCGTGCTCCGTCCCGGTGCCAGGATGACCTCCGGCCGCAGCTCGGTGGTGGTCGGGTTGGTCCTCGAGCTGGTGGCGGCGGTGGCGGTCGGGACGCTGGAGGCGTCCTCGATTATCACGGCCGTCTACCTCGTGTTCTTCGTGACCCTGGGCGTTCTCTGGGTGCGCCTCAGCCCGGTCCCGGGGGAGCGACCTCTGGCCCAGCACCCTGCCGAAGAATTGACCCAGCGGCGCCGCACCAACATCACCCCGACCGGGCGCTGGACGGTGCAGGGAGCGCCGCGGTCGATGCCATGGTCGGGAACCGTCCCGTTGCCCCCCTCGGCACCCGCGGTGCCGGCTTCGTCTGAGAGCACCGAGAGAGAGCGTCCGACCGGCAGTGCCTGGACTCGCCCCTGAGCGTCGAGCTGGTCGACCCCGAGCCTGAGAGCCCACCCAGTCACACCTCCTGGGGCGTGCGCGAGGTGGTGTTCGGGATTGTGGTCGCGATCCCCGCGGTGCTGGTGGCGGTCTATCTGGTGGCGGCGGTGGTGGACGGTCTCAGCCAGGCCAGGGTGATCGGGAGCCTGACAGGGCACTCCGGGCAGGCAATTCTGCCCTACTACAACATGGCCACCACCGTTGCCTTCTACGGGGCACTGCTGGCGGTGGTGGTGTTCTTCGCCAGCCGCCACAAAGGGCGCATCTGGTCCGAACTGGGGCTGCGGCGCCCACCCTTCTGGGTCCTGCCCCTGATGCCGGTAGTGGCCCTGGCGTTGCAGTTCCTAACCAGCTTCATCTCGGTCGCCCTGTCGCCCCTGCTGGGGGGCATGACCAACCCGCAGGGATGCGACATCTCCCAGGGCTTCGGCCAGGACGCCTACCTGGGGATCATCGCGATCGTGGTGATCGCCCCCATCGTGGAGGAGATCACGTTCCGGGGCTTCATCTTCGGAGGGCTCCAGGGCCGCCTGGGCACGACCTGGGCTGTCGTGGCCAGTTCCGCCGTATTCGCCTTGGCCCACACCCTTTCGGTCGGGGGGTCGATCCTGCTCCTCGGGCCGTCGCTCTTCATAGCCGGTGTGGCCCTGGCCCTGGTCTACCAGAGGACCAAATCCCTGTACCCAGGGATGGCTCTTCACGCGTCGTTCAACCTGATCGCCGTCATCCTGATCTTTCTGACCTCAACGGCCGCGAACTGCCACTGACCCTTCTGTAACAAGGCGTTCAAACCCATTGACACCCCGTTACACTTAGCGGCACAGTCGTGGCGGGAGTTGGGAGGACGTGGACCTGGTATCAGTCGGTGCTATAGAAGGCCCGTGCCAGGCTGGGGGGCCGCGCCCGAACACCCAGGGAGTCTGGTTTGCGCGCGTGGGATCCGGCACGACTGTTGAGGGCGCTCGGAGGCTTCATGGCTGAGCACCTCCCGTGGCGGCGATCGGGATCTCTAGAAAACCATGAGTGGCGTCCCCTGCCCTACGACCCGCCCGGCAAGGCTGGTGTTGTCAGCAGGATCCCGGCGATCGCGGTGCTGGTGCTGCTGGCGGGCTCCGTGCTGGGGCTCGGCACGACTGGGGCCCTCTTCACCTCCCAGGCGGCCCCGGGCAGTAGCAGCTTCACCGCCGGCAACCAGTTCAAACCGGGGCCCAGCCCGTCCCCTGTGGCCACTCCGCAGCCGGCAGCGGCCGCCTGCCAGCAGGTTGCCAACCTGAGCTACGACCCCTACCTCGGAGTTAGCACCACGCCTCCGGCTCCGGGCTCTCAGATTGGGGCCATGCCGCCGCCTTTCGAGTCCTTGATCACCTCGGCAAGGTCCCTTCTTCCCGCGTCGATGGGGCTCCCAGCGGGGACGATCGGAGTTGGGGATGCAAGCGACGGGGTGACCGGCAGCGCCTCCACTCCCGCCCACGGCGACAGCTTCGCGGCAGGCTACTGTGACGAGAGCGAACTGTCGCAGTACGTCCCGTCGACGACCCCCACCTGTCCCTCCACTAGCCTGGCGCCAGGGGCATCGACGTCCGCTGAGCAGTACGACATCTGCATCCTGGACAAGGCACTGACGGTCGCGGTCCCGGCCGGGGTCATGAGCGAGCCCTCGGCAGCCGGGTACGCGGCTTCAGGGACTGGAATCCCGTACGTCGCCATCTATCAGGCCTCCCAGGTGAGCGCCGGAGCCGACGGCCATCTGAGCTTCACCGGGCAACCGGTGATCGCCCCGGTTGCTGTCAGCGTCGTCTACTCCAACTACCAGGTCTCCCCCGCCGCCTTTGGGACCACCCAGCCGACGCCCAACGGCCCCAAGAGCAAGCGCGTGGTGATCACCTTCAGCGTGGCCTCGGACGTGGCCTCCGGGAGCAATCCCACGGGGCTGCTATCACCTGACACCACCTACGTCGCTTACCTGTTGCTCCAGGACACCGACCAGTCGGGCCCTCTGGCGGACCACCTGTGGTACTTCCAGCCATGAACCAGATGCTCTGGACTGCTGATGGCGGAGCTGCCGGCTCTCCTGCTCGGACCGCCGCGACGCGCTCCTTGGCGGCCCATACGGCGCGCTTGGTCGTCAACCTCCTGACCCTTCTGGCAGTCGTGGCGCTGCTCGGCTCCATCCTCTTGGTCGCGCTTGTCCGTCAGGGGCCGGATGGGGAGACGTCGGTTTTGGGGCACCCGCTTCTGGAGGTCGCCAGCGGTTCGATGACCCCCACCTTTGACGCTGGAGACCTGATCCTGGACAACCCAATCTCTCTTTCGGCCGCTGAGCATCTGCACCGGGGTCAGGTGATCACGTTTCGATCAAGCGAGTTCACTCAGGCGGGAGCGCCGATCCTCATCACCCATCGCATTCACAAGGTGATTCCGAGTCCCGCGCCGGGTGGGGTGAGGTACCAAACGAAGGGCGATGCCAACAACGTGGTCGATGCTGGGCTGGTGGCGCCCGCCGCGATCGTCGGCATCTACCAGGGGGTCCGGGTACCGGACGGAGCCTACGTCCTGAGCGCACTCCACCAGCCGACCACCTTTGTGATCTTGGCGGTTCTGTTGGTCGTGTTCCTGGGAGCGGGAGAGTTCAGACGTCGCTGGCGCCTGCTGGGGCCGGAGACCGAGTCCCCCGCCCGCGCCAGCGGGAGGCGGCCATGACCGATCGGGTCTCGGTCAACGTCGGGCCGACGAAGCGGCAGAGCCATGGCGTAGCAGGTCGGTTTTTCAACGCTCTGGCCACCCTCCTGACGGTGCTGGTGGTGCTCCTCCTGGCGGTGGCGATATTCCTCGCCGTGACCGTGAAGAACGGCCCCTACGGAGAACGAGTCGTGTTCGGCCATCCCGCCTTCAGCGTGGCCAGCGGCTCCATGGCCCCCACCTTCGTGCCGGGAGATTTGATCTACGACCGAACCGTCACTCTGGCGCAGGCGAGCCATCTGCGCAAGGGGCAGATCATAACCTTCGTAGACCCTGCGCGGACCGCGGGGCAGGCCCCGTTGGTGATCACCCACCGCATCTACTCGGTTGGCACCGGGCCAGGCCCGGGCGGCCTGACCCAGGTCGAATACCGCACCAAGGGTGACGCCAACAACGTGCCCGACGCCCTGCCGGTCGCGGCGGCGGATGTGCTGGGCGTCTATCAGGGCAGCATCCCCTTGGGGGGGTACGTGCTGACGGCGGTCCATCAGCCCGTGACATTCGTGATCCTGATCATGATCCCCGTCCTCTATTTCGTGACCGGGGAGACGCGTCGGCGCTGGCGCGCGATTGACGCCGAGGAGCGGGCGGCCCGAGAGAAGGAGGCCGATTCAATGGGTCGCCCGTGGTAGGCGGGTGCGCCCCGGGGTCCGACCAGGGGTGGGGACGTCGGCTGACCCAGTTTGGCAACGAGACGGCAGGTGCAGAGCACATGGGAGGAAGGAGATAGGAGCACGGAAAGAGGAGCGGAGAAGGTGAACCGGGATGTGCCACAGCGCATCTCCAAGCAGAAATTTTTAGGAGTAACTCAGGATGTCCATCGGTAGAAACCGACGGCTGACGCTCGTCCTCAGCGCCATCGGCGTGGTGGGCGCGGCGGCAGCCCTGGCGATCGGGGCCAGCTACGCGCTGTTCAGCAGCGCGGCCACGCCCCAAACCTCGACCATCAGCGCGGCCACCGTCACGCTGACCAACACCGGTTCGGCAAACGCGAGCTCTTGCAACTTCTCGGATATAGTCCCCGGCCAGTCCCTCGGATCCACTTGCACTTATACGGTCGACTACACGGGCACGGCCCCGGCTTGGCTGCTGCTCAACGTTTCCACCGAGTCCAAGGCCGGCACCCCTGGCGGCTCGCCCCTGATCGGTGGGGCATACGGCCTGGTGCCGACCATCTCGACTCCCGCCGCCTCGGAGTACGGCATCGGAACCCAGCTCTTCGGTTGGGGAACTCCCAGCGCTTCCAACTGCAGCACCGCTCAGACAGCCGCCGGCTGGCAGGCCTGCAGCAGTGACGACAACCAGGTGGTGGACCTCTGGAACCCGACCAGCGGCGGGTCCTTCACGTTCACCATCAGCGGGGCGATGAACATCGGGACACCGGCTCAGAACAACCCTTACCAGGGCGGGTCGGCCTCCATCTCGGTTGACGCATGGGCGGTGCAGTCCGTCAATGACACCAACAACTCCGGGCACGCGCCCGAGTACCCGACCGGGCCCATCTTCGAGTCGGTGACCTCGCCCAGCGCGACCACCCTGAACGTCGGCTACAACGTCCCCGTCCAAGTCTTCAACACCAACAACTACACGCCGTCCGCTCCCTCAGAGTTCTCGGCTACGGACGTCACCCAGAGCACCGCGACCACGCCTGATGTCTGCCAGTACAGCATCACGACACCGTCGCCGCTTCCTGCCTTTGGATCGAACGTGGCCTCGGCCGCGGTAAGCACCCTGGGCCTGACCGTCTCCTCATGCACGGGCGCCATGCCCAAGGCAGGTGACGTGCTGAACTTCACCTACAACGTCTATGCCAACGCCTCCTACGTCGTGTACAAGGCGGGAGCCAACCCGAGCGACCTGACCAGCAACGACGATTTCCCCCAGCAGGGCGAGACCTTCTGGAACATCACGGTCGGCTGACGACCGTGTGCGAGGAGCCGGCTCTCAGGAGCCGGCTCCTCCAACCGGATTCCTTTCCAATCGATCGACAAGGAGACTTGAACGCTTTGAACGATCCGCAACGGGCGTCCACCAAAAGGGCCGCAGGCTCCCAAGGAGGGACTTCCGCGAGCTCTTGGGCAGGGATGCCTTGGCAGTGCCACCCGGCGCCCCACGGCACCACGCCGACGACCCGGGCAAGCGCTTCGGGCAGGCGGGCTGCAGGCACACGGGCCCGGGCTCAGGTCGGACCTGCCCTGACGGGCCGGATGGCGGGATGGCGGTGATAGCGCTGCACTGGCTGCGCCAGCGGACACGGCCATCCCTGGTCCTGGTGTGCCTGGGCCTGCTGAGCGGTGGCACGGGCACGGCCCTTGGTCTCGCCGCGTCTACCACCGTGTCGGCCGCGACCACCCTCAGCGTCTGCGGCACCTCGGCCGCGCTGATGCCGGGCTCGAGCGGAAGCTGCCAGGAGACCTTTGCCAACCCCTACGTGGGCCATCCGGTCAAGGTTGTGCTTCGAGTGTCGAGCGCGTCCATGTCCGCAGGTGGGAAGCCAGGATCCGCCCTGGGGACCGAAGCCCTGCTCGACGGTACGCAGACCGGTTTGCAGGTGCAGATCATCAACGACAGCACAGGCCAGCTCTTCCTCGTTGGCCCGGTGGCCTGCTACACCTCCGCGGAGCTCGACCAGCCGGCCGCGTACCCAAACGCCAGCTACTGCGTGAGCGACACCGGTAATCTTCCCGTCACAACCGCCGGCGGTGGGCGGGTGGCGGCCGAAACCTTCACCGTCAGGTGGCTAATGCCGCTGGCCGCCGGCAACCCATACCAGGGTGGCAGCGCCAGCGTCACCGTGCAGCCGGTCTTCACGAACCTATCAACCCCGGCTGGCGGAGTGCTCGGCCAAAGCACCACCGCCCCCGGACAGCCTGGCGGGGATCCCGGCGCCGGACAGCACCAGGGAGTTCTTGGGGCGCAGACCCCATCCACGGGTGCCGACCTGCCCATCGCTCTCAGTCGACTGCTCATCGTCGTCGGCTTGCTGATGTTCTTGGGCGGGCTGTGGTTGTGGCGGCAGCGACGCTACCCAACGGGGAAGGCGGCCGACAGGCCAGGCTGACCGGCTGTGCGGCGTGGCCTGAGGTGATGACCTCGCACTCCCCCGGGTTGCCCTCGCTCTCGGTTCTGTGTCTGCGACCGGTGCCTGGCCGGCTGGCCAGTTGCAGCTTACGGGTGCCCCGGGGCCCAGCCATCCACTTTGACCGGCGAAGCGGAATCTCGGTCAGCACCGGTTCGGGCGTCCAACCCCTTGGCCCCAGTGAGGTGGCAGTTGTTGCACCGCTGTCGACGCGGGCGTTTGCCCGGGGGCCGGGGTCCGGATTCCCCTGTAATCGCCCGCCTGATGCAATAGCTCAGTCGGCTTGGCGGTGGCCGCGCAGCGGGCGCATCGTGCCGGGCCCGGTCCCGCGCCGCTGACCCGGTAAGGAGGCAGTCGACGGTGGCTTCTGCGGGCTGGGCGCGGCGGTCGGCTCTCCTCACGCCCCTCGCGCCAGGAGCGCTCGGCCCAGAGCGGCGCTGGCCCCCACGGCCACGATTCCGAAGCCGATCGCGGCCAGGAGAAAGCTCATGGAGCTGCCATAGGGCGGGTTTCCGTGCAGACACAGCTGGAACCCGTCGCTCAGGTAGCTGAACGGCAACACCTGAGCGACCCAGTAGCGGATCCCCGTGGCCGGGACCCCGGTGAACAGTCCCGATAGAAAGAGCATCGGTGCCAGGATGACCGCCAGAAAGAGCATCGCCTCCCCGGCGTTGTCGGTCAGAGTCGCGACCGCGAGCCCGATGGCGCCCGAGAACCCCAAGGTCGCCAGCGCCAGCAGCCAGGTGGTCAGGATCGCGAACGGGTCGGGGCGCTGAGCCAGTTCCAGCACCAAAAAGACGATGGTGGCCTGGACGCAGTCGACCAGCCACCCGGCGAAGAAGATCTCCAGCGATATCCGCCATCTCGGCAGGGGAAGGACCGCCAGCCGGTCGAGCCACCCGGATCCCCGGGAGCGGGTGACACTGACGCCCGTCCCGACCGTGCCCACCATGGCGATGAGGATGGTGAGAAGCATCCCGGCGAAGAACTGGGGGGCGTCGGTGGCGACCAGGGGAATCACCAGCAAGAGTGGAAAACCCATCTTTATCGCCAGCGCCCGGCGGCGCGACAGGGTCGCCCGCAACTCCAGCTGCCACAGTGACCGGGGGCCCGTCCCCGGAGTCCTGGGAGGTGCGGAGGTCTTGAGGCCCATGGCGGGGGCGTTCTCAGTCACCGAGAGCCCGCCCCGTGATCCGCAAGAAGCAGTCGGCCAGCCCCGGCTCCCGCACCGAGAGGTCGACCAGGGTGCGGTCGAGGTCTCCCATGGTCGCCAGCAGGTCCGCCAGCAACCCCTCTCGCTGGTGGGCCAGGACGATCGCCCCTCCTTCGACGAGAGCGACCCCCTCGACCCCTGGCACGCAGCGAAGCCTCTCCACCGGCAGCTGGCTCCTGGATGTGAGGTGGATCTCTCTGCTGCCGCCGAGGGAGGCCAGCAGTTCGTCGAGGGGAGAGTCATGGACGGCCAGTCCATCCACCAGAAAACAGACCCGAGTCGCCGCCGACTCCACGAATTCGGTGTCGTTGGTGGAGATGCACACCGCCGTTCCTCTCGCCGCCCGCTCCTGGAGGACATCCGCCAGCCACCGCTGGCCGGCCACGTCAAGGCCGAGCGTTGGCTCGTCGAGCAGGAGGAGCTCGGGGTCGCCGGCCAGCGCCTCCGCCAGCAACAGCCGCCGTCGCATCCCGTAGGAGTAGGACGCGACGGGCTCATCGGCGACGTCGCTCAACTCAGCCTGAGATAGGAGGGGCGTTGAAGGTCCCACCGGGGCGCCCCGCGCGGAGGCGAAGAAGGCCAGGTTCTCTCTGGCGCTGAGCTCGTCCGCGTGGGCGGTCGCGTCGAACACCACCCCCAGGCGGGGGCGGGCAAGGGCGGGGTCTCGGTCACCAAACCAAAGCACCTCACCCTGGCCTGGGGTGCTCCTGGTTGCCAGGCAGCGCAGCAGGGTCGTCTTGCCGCAGCCGTTGGGCCCGACCAGGGCCAACACCTCACCCTGGCTGACAAGAAGGTTGAGCGGTCCCACGCCCCTCCCGTTCGAGAAGCGCCGCAGGAGATCCCTCGCCTCCAGGACCGGGTGGGACATGGCCTTCAGTTGATGAACTCGATCACCGTGGCCGGGGTTACCTCCACCAACCCGTGCGGCTCGGTGAACGCGACCTGGTATACCAGGATCTTCTGCCCCACCTCGACCTGGTGTCCCACCAGGCGAGCGCGCACCATGTTGCTGATGAAGGACGGGGCGCGTCGGTTGATCTTGCGCAGCACGACCCGGCTCGCCTGGTCGACCGGTCCTGGTGGGAGAATTGGGGCCATGGGGGCAGTGTAGTTGGCCCCGGAGGGGGCGAGGCTCAACACGAAGAGCCTCCAGTGTTGCATATTGCGCTCATGCGTTTGATCCATTGCGCCGACGTCCACCTCGACGCCTCCTTTTCGGGGCTGGGCCTCGCCGCCGCCAGAAGGCGGCGCTGGGCGATCCGGCAGACCTTTCGCAGGGTCGTCGACATGGCCGTGGAGCAGCGGGCGGATGCGCTGACCATCGGCGGTGACCTGTACGAGGATCTGCGTTCCCAGGGCGACACGACGAGATTCCTGCAGCAGGAGTTCGAGAGGGCCTCGTGCCCAGTCCTCATCAGCCCGGGCAATCACGACTACCTGCACCCCGGTTCCCTCTACTCACGCGAGCGCTGGCCCCAGAACGTGCACATCTTCCAAGGCGGCGAGTTCACACCCTACGAGCTCGGGGGGTGGCGGGTGTTCGGGGTGGCTCACCTCAAGCCGAAGGGCACAGGTGATCTCCTGCACAGGTTCAAGGTGCCCAAGGGAGGGCCGGCTGTCGCCCTCTTCCACGGGTCCGAACGGGGCCAGCTGCCGGAGCAGGGTGAGGGTAAGGAGGATCACGCTCCGTTCAGCGAGGACGAGATTCAGAGGAGTGGCTTCCGGTATGCCCTCCTCGGACATTTCCACAAGCCGCGGGTGGGCAGGCTTCTGGTCTATCCCGGAAACCCGGAGCCACTCACCTTCGGAGAGGAGGGGACACGGGGGCCAGCCGTGGTCGAGCTCGACGAGCAGGGTCCACCGCGCGTGGAGATCGTGCCGGTCGGCACCTTCCAACTTGCCGAGATAGAGGTCGACGTGACGGGATGCCAGCACTCGGAGGCGATCGCGGACCGGGTCCTGGGCGCGATACAAGTCCAAGAGGATGGCGATGTGGCGTACCGGGTCAGAGTGACGGGAGAGCTCGCGGCCGGGGTCCGGCTGAGCCGTCAGGAGCTCCTGGAGCGGCTCCGAGTGAATGGGCGCTCGGTCGAGCTCGTGATCTCATGCCGCCCCCAGCTAGACCTGGAACAGCTGCGTCAGGCCCCGGACGCCAGGGGTCAGTTCGTGCGCTCGCTCCTGGCCCGCCCTGACTTCGACAGCGAGCTGGTCCAAGCCGCACTGCTGGCTGGCCTAAACGCGCTGCTGGGGGAGGAGCCGGCCCTGCTGTGAACGATGCCAGGAGATGGGGGAGGGACCGGTGAAGATCAACTCGGTCAAGCTGGAGCGTTTCGGCGCTCTGCGCGGCATCTTCAACCTCGACCCCAAGATCACGGTCATCTACGGACCCAATGAATCCGGGAAGAGCACCCTGCACACCGCCCTGCGGGTGGCGCTCGCGGGCGTCGACCTGCCCAGTCGGGGGCGGATGCCCAAGGAGTCGGAGCAGGTCCTGCGCCGCTTCAGGCCCTGGCAGGGGCGCAACTTCACAGTTGAGACGGAGGTGGAGCTGGGCTCCGGACGCTACCGTTTCATACGGGACCTGGAGCAGCCGGACAACTGCCAGGTGACCGACGAGGTCCGTGGCGGAGACGCCACCAATCTCTTCCGCAGGGGTCGGACCGTCGACGTCTCGGTCGCCCTGGGCATGAGCCGGGAGGCGTTCCTCGCCATCTCGACCGTGGCCCAGGACCAGATCCTGGAGATAAGCGGTAGCTCGCTGCAGGCTGACCTGCAGAGGGCCACCTCCACTTCTGGTGCTCACACCAGTGTCCGCGCGGCGCTGGAGCTGCTGAAGAAGTGGCGCCAGGAACACCTCCGCGCCGACCGCACCAGGGAGCGTCCCATGGACAAGCTGGCCACCCGTCTCGACGAGGCCAAGCAGAGGCTCGCCCAGGCGGTGGAGATCCGCCAGAGGTTAGGCGACGAGCTGTCCCAGTTGGAGGAGATACGAGGACGGCTGGAGAGCGCGGAGAAGGTGGCGTCGGAAGCGGAGCTGGCGTGGAAGCTCGCGGAGCTGGCGGAGCTCGACCAGGACCTGATCGCCATCGAAGAGATCGACCACTCGCTCGGGGCCATTCCAGACCTCGCGGTCCCCGCCGACCCTGAGGCGGTGAGAGACGCAGCCCTTGGAATCACGCAATTGGCCCAGCAGCTGGCGGAGGCGGAGCAGAAGGTGGCGCAGCTGACGCCGGCTGACCGGGCCCGCGCCAAATTGGCGGCGGAGCTCTCGGTGAGCGAGCTGCAGTATCTTGGCGAGGCCATCGACAGGGCCGTTCCGCCGCTTCCCGCCCAGGCCGGAGGTGCGGCGCGGCTCGAGCTGCTGGACCGCCGTTCTGTTGCCCTGCACCGCTGGAGCTCCGATCTCATCGCGCTCGCGGCCGGGGTCATCGGAATCGTGCTCATCGGTCGGGCGATAACCGCATCTCCGACGGAGCTGCCGGTACCAATGTTCTTGGGCGGCCTGGTCATTCTGGCTGCGGGTGCAACCTTGTTCCTTTACCTCCAGCGCCGCCTGCGACGGGTGCTCGCTGTGGCCGGATTCTCGTCCGTGGCGGAGGTGCGCAGGGCCAGGCGGAGCCGGGACCCGGAGGTGCTCAAGGCGGTGGCCGCCCAGGAGGAGGTCTTGGCCCAGCGCGCCAAGGCGCGCCAGCGGATCTCAGAGCTGGGTCTGACCCAGCTCAGCGGGGGCCAGCTGCTGCAGCTGGCCCAGGAGCTGCCGCCGCTCCAGGAGGCTCTGCAGCAGGTGGCCTCATGGCAGTCCACCGTGGACAGAGCCCGTAAGGAGCTGGTACAGCGTGGCGCCAGCATGGGCATCGAGGAACCCGACCCCCAGGCGATCGCGGCCCGGTTGACCCAGATGGCCCGGGATGCCGAGCAGGCCGTCGAGGCCGAGAGGCGAAGGCTCGAGCTGGGACTGCGTCGTGAGGAGCGTCTCAACGGGAGGGAGCTTCGCGGGCTCGTGACCAGGGCTGAGGAGCTGCGGTCCGAGGTGGGTGCCAGGGCCAGGGCGGGGGCGCCAACCCGGACCACCAGGCCGGCCGACGACCTGCGCGCCGAGTACGATCAAGCCCGGCTCGAGAGGGATCGGCTCCGAGATGAGCTCCTGCCCAGGGAGGGAAGTCTCAAGCAGCAGCTGAAGGAGTCGGGCGATCTGGTGGAGCTGGAGGAGCAGGTGGCGGACTTGGGCTCTGAGCTGGCACGCATGGAGCGCGCCGAGGCCGCGGTCAACCTGGCCATCTCAGAGCTGGAGGCGGCAGAGGGAGAGATCCAGAAGAGCCTCGCACCGGTGCTGGCGGATGGCCTCGCTCGGCGCCTGCCACAGCTCACCCATCGCCGCTACTCCCAGGCCTGGGTTGACCCTGAGGATCTTTCCATGCACGTCGCCGCCCCGAACTCGACGAGGCAGATCCCCGTGGACCACCTCTCTCAAGGGACCCAGGAGCAGATCTACGTGTGCCTGAGGATGGTCCTGGCCCAGGCGCTCTCACCCAAAGGGGAGGAGCTGCCTCTGATCTTCGACGACCCCACCGTAAACTCCGATGACCGTCGCTGCTTCGCCCTGCTGGATACGCTGCTCGAGCTCTCGGAGACCTCTCAGGTTGTGATCTTTTCACACGAGCGCAGGGTTGCGGAATGGGCGCAGCAGAAGGTGGTGCCCGTCCTCGCCCTGACTCCGGTACCGGCTTCCGCCGACGAGAACGGCCCGTCGATCTCGTCTCCGCAGGGCTCGTGATGCGGATCGTGTCTTTGCTTCCGAGCGCGACCGAGATCTGCTTTGCCCTCGGGCTGGGCCAGAGCGTTGTCGGGATCACCCACGAGTGTGATTTCCCGCCCCAGGCGGAGTTCAAGCCCGTTCTGACCGTTTCCGAGCTGGATCACAGCAGCTCGTCCCCAGGGGAGATCGACCGACATGTGCGCGAGGCGCTACACCAGGGAAGCAGCCTCTACCGTCTGGATCATCAGGGGCTCAGGCGGGCGCGCCCGGACATCATCCTGACCCAGGAACTGTGCGAGGTCTGCGCGGTGGCTTACCCGCAGGTGCTCGACGCTGCCCGCCTGCTGCCGGGCAAGCCCGCCGTACTCTCCCTGGAGCCCAGCTCTCTGGCTGACGTGATGCGCACCATTGCGGACGTGGGGCGGGCGACCGGCACCAAGGAGCGCGCGGCGGAGCTGGTTCGGAGCCTCTGGGCCCGGATCGACGCCATCCGGGGAGCCGTGGCGGGCAGGCCCCGGCCTCGGGTTGTCTGCCTGGAGTGGGTTGACCCCCTCATGATCGGGGGCCACTGGGTCCCGGATCAGGTGGATGTCGCTGGAGGCATCGACGTCCTCGGCACCTCGGGGCAGCGGTCCCGCGAGGTGAGCATGGACGAGGTGCGCGCCGCCTCCCCCGAGATCATCATCCTGATGCCGTGTGGGTTCCGGCTCGATGGCAGCTGCGAGCAGGGAGCCAGGCTCTCCGAGCTGCCCGGCTGGGGAGACCTGGCGGCGGTCAGGGAGGGGATGGTCTTCGCGGTCGATGGATCCTGGTACTTCAACCGGCCGGGGCCCAGAGTGGTCGACGGAATTGAGATCCTGGCGCGCATCTTCCACGCCGACGCCTGGAAGGGGCCGGTCCCCCAGGCGTATTCGAAGCTGACCAGAACCTGAGGCGCGCGATCCGTCAGGCAACGGCCCTGCTGAAGGCCCTGGCCGCCCCGGCCACCGCCAGCAGCGCCAGCACCGCGACGATCAGGATGCCCTCCCCCACCGTCGCGTTGACGAGATGCCCCAGGAAGATGGAGCGGGCGGCCGTGACCGCGTGCGACAGTGGATTGAGGGTGGATATGGTCTGCAGCCACTGGGGCGCGAGGGTCATTGGCAGCAGGACGCCCGAGAGCAGCAGGAGGGGAAGGGCCGCCGTGAAGATGATTGGCGCGAAGGAGTTCTCGTCCTTGAGCACCAGGGCCAGCCAGTAGGAGACCGAGGCGAAGAGCAGGCCTATCAGGCCGACCAGGGCCAGCATGATGAGGATGCCCACCGGCTGAATGCTGAGCCCGAAGGGCAGGGCGAGGGCGATCAGGATGAGGGACTGCACCAGCAGCGTCAGGGTGTCCCGGAGGGCCCTTCCCAGGAGTAGGGCCAGACGGCTGACCGGCGTCACCCTGAGCCGCTCCACAACACCGCCCCTCAGCTCCGAGATCAGGCTGAAGCCAACTCCGGATGCGCCGAATATCCCGAGTTGCACCAGCAGCCCGGGGACGAACACGTTGTAGGCGCCGCCCGGGGGAAATCCGGGCAGGTGCACGATGGCCTTGAGCAGAGGGGCGAACAGCAGCAGGTAAAGCGCCGGCTGCACGACGCCCACGGCGACCCAGGCCGGGTTGTGGATGAACAAGGAGAAATAGCGCTGAAATACGAGCCAGGTGTCACGTATGAGCTTCACGGGATGGCCTCCTCGGTCAGGTGTTTGGTCATGCCGCCGCCTCGGACTCGCGCAGGGACCGCCCGGTCTGGCGCAGGAATACGTCGTCCAGGCTGGGCCGACTCATGGCGAGGGTGGTGAGCTCCAGGCCGGCGCCGTCGAGGAGCCGGAGCAGGTCAGGGGCCGCGGTCTCGCCGTGGTCCACGTAGAGGCGTACCAGATCGTCGTCCAGGGTGGCCTCGCGCACAAATGGCTGCTGCTGGACCAGATCCAGAACCGCCTGGCCCCGCCCCGTCACCCCCAGGGTGACGACATCGCCCGCAACCTCCCGCTTCAGCGCATCGGGGGTGCCCTCGACCACGATCTTCCCGTGATCTATGATCGCTAGCCGGTCACAGAGAGCGTCCGCCTCCTCCAGGTAGTGGGTGGTCAGAAAGACGGTGGTCCCGCGGTCGCGCAGGTGGCGCACCTCGTCCCACATGCGGGCCCGACTCTGGGGATCCAGGCCGGTCGTGGGCTCGTCGAGGAAGAGCAGCTCTGGGGAGTGCACCAGCCCGAGCCCCATGTCGAGGCGGCGGCGCTGCCCGCCCGAGTAGGTCTTGACCTTGCGGTCGGCGCAGCTCTGCAGCTCCAGGGCTGTGAGCAGCTCATCCGAGCGCGAGGCGGCCTGCTTGGCAGGCATCCCGTAGAGGCGCGCCTCAAACGCCAGCTCGTTCCTTCCTGTGACCTCGGGATCCGAGCCGCCGGCCTGGCCCACGTAGCCGATCCTGGCCCTCACCCCGCCGGGATCCCGCAGCAGGTCGCGACCGGCAACGGTTGCCGCCCCCGAGGTGGGTGGCAGCAGGGTCGCCAGCATCCTGAGAGTGGTCGTCTTGCCGGCACCGTTGGGGCCGAGAAAACCGAAGATCTCGCCCTGGAGCACGGTCATGGTGACGCCCGCCACGGCCTCCACCAGCCCCCTGCGGCTCTTGAAGGTGCGCCGCAAATCAGTGGTCGAGATAACCGCATCGCCGGCTTGTGCTGTGCTCACCGCTTGTCCTCCACGGATTCCTGTTGCGTCGGCCCCGCCCCTCGCGGCCGATCGCGTCCCTGCATCGCCAGAGCCACTCCCTCGCCCGCTACTGCGTGCGGCATCCGCGCGATCCACTCTGCTTCGACGTCGAACTCCCCCTGCCGGATCCCATCCATGACGGACTCCACCCAGGCCGCTTCGGCCCGCATCTGAGCCGTCGACAACTCGATCTCCAGCAGAAACAACCGGGGAATCCTGGTCTGTTCCCGGAGAATCCGGGCCGTCGCCTCCTGATGGGCGATCAGGCCGCGGAGGTTGGCCAGTCTCAGGCCCAGTCCCATCAGCGCATCCCCCTCGGTCAGGTAGCCCAGCCTGGCCACCGCCGCCTTGAACATCCGGTTGCCCAGGTTCGGGTTGATGAGAAGGTCGACCAGCCCGTGGCGCAGCTCCTCCATGCCCTCCTCGGTGATCCGATACACCGTGCGCTCTGGGCGCCGTCCCTCTCGGATGGTCTCGACGACCTCGATGAGCCCCAGATCGCAGAGCTTCTCGACCGCGTGGTACAGCGACCTCGGGGTGTGCCCCGGCGGCTCCTCGTGGTGACGCACCTTCACCTCACGAGCTATGTCGTAGGGGTGGCGATCGCCCTCCATCAGGATGCCCAGGACGGCCAGCATGGCGAGGTCGAGGCCACCCGGAGTCTTAATATCAGCCATATTGCAAAGCGCACTATAGCACAAGAATTGGGGACGTGCTAAGGGCCGTGAGTTGAAGCTGGCGACAGGCCCGCTTCAGCCGACGCTGGTTACGGTGTTGAGGGTTCCGGCCAGCTGGTGGAGGTCCTCGAGCGTGTGCCGCTCGATGGGCCGGTGGGTGTGCTTCTCGATGTCCCGGATCTTGAGGATCTCGATGGGCGTGATCAGCGTGAGCGCCACCCCGTCCCGCCCCGCCCTGGCGGTCCTGCCCACCCTGTGGATGTAGTCCTCAGGGCTGGCGGGGACGTCGTAGTTGATCACGTGGCTTATGTCGTCGATGTCGATTCCACGGGCGGCGACGTCGGTGGCGATGAGGAACCGAACCTTGGAGTCGCGGAACCTCTTCAGGGCTCGGTCCCGATCCGACTGGGAGAGATCCCCATGCAGCACCGTGACGTCGTAGCCCCGCCCCAGCAGCACTGTGTGCAGCATGTCGGCATTGCGCTTGGTGGCGGTGAAGATGAGGCCGCAGGTGACCCTGGGGCTGTCCAGAAGCAGGGAGAGCGCCTCCACCTTGTCGGCCCAGGAGCACTCGATGCACCACTGGCTCACCGTGCTCACCAGCTCCGCCTGGCCGCTGACGGAGATGGTCTCGGGGTTGCGCATGTGGCGCTCCACCAGCCGATGGATCCAGCCCGGGACCGTGGCCGAGAACAGCAGCGTCTGCCGTTCCCGGGGAGTCTGTTGCAGAATCCGCTCGACATCCGGCGCGAAGCCCATGTCCAGCATACGGTCCGCCTCATCCAGCACCGCAAAGCGGATGGACCTGAGCGACAGCGTCCTTCGCTGCAGGTGATCCAGGATGCGCCCCGGGGTGCCCACCACCACCGCTGGGTGCTCCTTGAGGCCGGTCAGCTGGCGGTGGATGGGGTCACCGCCGACTATGGCCAGGGTGCCCACCTGAGCGGCCCTGCCCAGGCGCTCGAATTCGGCCGTCACCTGGGCGGCCAGCTCGCGGGTGGGGCACATCACCAGGGCCTGCACCTCGGTCCGCCCCGGCGTCAAGCGTTCCAGCACCGGTATCGCAAATGCGGCGGTCTTCCCGGAACCGGTCTGAGCCTGTCCGATCACGTCCCTGCCCGAGAGGGCCGCGGGCAAGGTGAGAGCCTGAATCGGAGTGGGCTCGGAGTATCCAATCTCGTCCAGGGTGGCCAGCATCCCCGAAGACAGCCCGAGCTCGGAGAAGCTCAGCGAAGGAGCCGGCGCCGCGGGTGCTGGCTCAGCCGAGGCTGGAGCGTTGTAGGTGGGCGCCACCGGACGGAAGGGGCGCCTGCGATGAACTGGCAAGGAATTCAATATAGCCGAAGTCAGCGCCGCTGGGATTGCGGGAACGAGCGCCAGCTCGGAGCCCGATGGCGCTTCCAGGCGCATCGCTCCTGCGCATGCCGAGCCAACCGGAGGGAACCTGGAGCTCAGATGGGGAGCATCCAGGCCGCTCCAACGGCGCCGCCGTGGACACATCGGCCGCTGACTGCGCCGCCGCCAGCCAGCGCCGATCGGCGACAATCGGCGGGTATGAGTACCAGGTGCCCCAGGCCGTCGTCCTTCCCCTTCACGCCGGAGCGATGGAGGCCATGACCGCGCGCCTTTTGATCTCGGATTTGGATGGGACCCTGCTGGACCGGCGGCTCACCCTCGACCCTAGGGACGTGGAGGCGGCCCATCGGGCTCAGTCGGTGGGAGTGCCGTTGGGGATTGCCACGGGGCGCATGTATCGCTCAGCTCTCCCCTACGCCCAAGAGCTCCAGACCCGGCTGCCCCTCATCTGTTACCAGGGAGCCCTCATCCAGGAGCTTCCCGCCGGAGACGGGCCAGGGCCGGTGTTGAGGCGCCAAGAGGTGGACTCCGAAGTCTCGCTGCCGGTTTTGGAATTGGCCCGCCAACGTGGCTGGGCCGTCAATGTCTACCAGGGTGACCAGCTCTTGGTCGACGCCATCACCCCGGATGTGGAGTTCTACACCAGCATCGCCCAGATTCCCGCGACCGTCGCTAAGGACCCACCCTTGGAAGTCCGCCTCTTGGAGGGCACGACCAAGCTGACCGTCGTCGTGGCGGACCGAGCTAAGTTCCCCCAGGTCATGGCGGAGGTGGCGGCTGTGGCGGGGGAGGGCGCGGAGGTGACCAGCTCCATCGTTGGCTTCTGCGAGATAACGGCCAAGGGGGTCGACAAGGGAGAGGCGGTGCTCTTTCTCTGCCACCACCTAGGGCTGGACCCCGGCGACGTGGTCGCCCTTGGCGATGCCCCCAACGACCTGCCCATGCTGCGTGCCGTGGGCCACCCGGTTGCCGTCCAGGGTTCAGCCCCGGAGGTGTTGGAGCTGGCGGAATGGGTGACGGGCGGCCCCGGGGATGGTGGCCTGGCCTCTGTCGTCAGCCACTATCAGCTCGACCGAGCCGAGCAGGGCTGAGATCCCTCGGTGAGCCTGTCGGTCGGGATCGTCGGCCTGCCCAATGCGGGTAAGTCCACGCTCTTCAACGCTCTGACGAGGGCCCACGCGGCAGTGGGGGCATTTCCCTTCACGACCATAGAGCCCAACACCGGGGTGGTGCCGGTGCCGGACCCCAGGCTGCAGCGGCTGGCGGAGATCTTCAAACCCCCCAAGGTGATCCCCGCCACCGTCACCTTCACCGATATCGCGGGCCTGGTGCGCGGAGCCAGTCAGGGTGAGGGGCTCGGCAACCAGTTCCTGGGCCATGTGCGCGGCGCCGATGCCATAGCGTTCGTCCTGCGAGCCTTCTCAGCGTCGGATGTCGGCCACGTCGAGGGGCGGCTCGACCCCACCCGCGATCTGGAGATCCTGGAGCTGGAGTTGAGCCTTGCGGACATAGCGGCCCTCGATCGGCGCCTGGACAGGGTGGGCCGGACCGCCAGGGCGGGAGCCGGAGGCAGGGAGGCAAGGATCGAGGTGGAGGCTCTGCAACGAGTGCGGGCCGCCCTCGATCGAGGGGTTCCCGCGCGCGCCGTTGAGCTCTCGAATGAGGAAGCGCCGGCCCTGAAGGAAGCCCAGCTGCTGACGGCCAAGCCGGTCATCTATGTCGCCAACGTGGACGAGGACGAGTTGGGCGCAGACCCAGCCCAGGGTGCCGCGGCCCCGATCTTCGCCCGCGCCGCGAAGGAGGGTGCCGATTTCGTCGCCGTCTCGGCCAGGCTGGAGGCTGAGCTAAGCGAGCTGGAGCCGCAGGAGGCAGCGGAGTTCCTGGCGGGCATGGGATTGGCGGAGGCGGGTCTGCCCCGTCTCAGCCGGGCTGGTTATCACGCGCTGTCGCTGCTGACATTCTTCACCGCCGGGGAGAAGGAGGTGAGAGCATGGACGGTCACCGACGGCTCCAACGCCGTCGAGGCGGCGGGGACCATCCACTCGGACTTTGCCCGCGGATTCATCCGTGCCGAGGTCTGCAACTGGGAGGATCTGGTCGCCGCGGGCGGATACGCGGGGGTGCGGGAACGCGGCCAGCGCCGGCTGGAGGGCAAGGACTATCTGACCAGAGACGGGGACGTCATGCACTTCCTTTTCAACGTCTGATCAGCGCTGGGCGCGGCCCAGGTGAGCCTGGTCCACCAGCAGACGGATCGAGGCCCGAGGAAGATCCTGAACCGTCCTGCAATCACCGCCGAGTGAACCCCCGGGCTGGCTGTGCAGGTCCTTGCCAGGGACCGGGCGCATCCCCACCGATCGTGACGCCCGACCCCGACCTTAAGGGGCACCACCGGAGGGACCGTGCCCTGGTCGGAGGGGCGCAGCGGCGGCTGCCGCCGAACCCTACGCGCCAGCCCGTCCGGCTTGGTGCCGGCGCTTGGAATCAGCTCTGCGGGGCCACGATCAAGTGGCCCTTGTTGACCTCCATTATGTAGACGATCGTGCCTGCGGCGATTGGGTCTCCGTAGGCTGAGAGCGCCGGCCAGTCCTCGCCCCGCGCGTGGACGGCTCCCAGGTGAATGCTGCCGGGGATCTCCACCGACACCAAACCTTCCTCCCCGGCCAGAGCTTCAATCCCGTTGCGCATCACCCGGCCATGATCAAACATCGCCGCGAGCACGCGACCTGGTGACGGCAACCAACACTCGCACGGAGCCGGACTCTAAGAGGGTTTGGCCTCGGACTCGCTCCGCCTCGACCTGGGTCCAGCGTGTGCCGACACAGTCGGTACGGGCTTTCCATTGCTGGGCAGAGAGGGTGCCGGCGGCGTGACCGGCGATCCCATGGTGTCGACCAAGGCCTGGGCGGCACCAAGCAGTCCGGCGAAGTCAGCGGGCACGATCAGCTTGGCATTGGGACTGTCGGCGAGCCGGGAGAGGTTCTTCAGCTGCCAGAACGACAGCACATCGGGACTGGCCTTGCCCTCATGGATCGCCCTGAACACAGAGTCGATCGCCGCTGCCTCGCCCAGAGCTTCCAACTTCTGACTCTCCTGGTTGCCCTCGGCCTCCAGGATCTGGGCCTGCTTTCTCGCCTCAGCCGCGAGGACGGTTGCCTGCTTCTGGGCGGTCGCCCTGGTGATGTTGGCCTGAGCCTCGCCCTCGGCCTGATTGATGGCGGCCTGCTTGTCCCCCTCCGACTTCAGGATCACCGATCGCTTGTGCTGATCGGCCTCCTTCTGCTCCTCCATCGCGCGCAGGATGTTCTGGGGCGGGAGGATGTCCAGGACCTCGATCCGGTTCACCCTGACCCCCCACTTCTCGGTGGCTTCGGCGATGTGCTCGCTCAAGAGGGTGTTGATCCGCTGGCGCTCCGAGAGAGCCTCATCCAGGGTCATGGTCCCGAAGACGGCGCGGAGGGCGGTGCGCCCGATCTGGTCGATGGCCACGAGATAGTCCTGAACCTCAAAGAGGGCCTTGTTCACATCCACCACCTGGTGGAAGATGGTGGCGCTGACGCCCACGGCAACGTTGTCCTTGGTGATCACATCCTGCTTGTCGCCGCGCCGGGGCACCTCTCGCATGTCCACCCGGGCCATGCTGTCAAAGAAAGGAATCAGGAAGATGAGCCCGGGGTTGTGGGTGGCGTGAAAGCGTCCCAGGCGTTTCACCACGCCCTTCTGGCCCTGCTGCACCACCCGCACGCTGAGGCGCACGAAGATGAGAGCCAAGACGATGATTACGATCAGAGCGATCAGGGCTCCCATGCTGCGCACGTTAGCAGATGCCGGCTCAAATTTGGCGTGCGAGAGCAGGGTTGGCCACAATATCCCGTGCGACACAAACGTCCGGGCGCCGGATCTGCTCCGGCGCCATCGGATTCCTGCCCGGAATTGAGGCCATGATGATCGGTCGGAGCCACGCCAATTCCTCTGGCTCTAGCCCGCCCCCGCCCAGGTGGGGACATGCCAGCGTCGCCAACGGAGCCGCAGCCCATGCTTCGGTCGGGATTGGGACGGCCTCTCCCCCGGCCATCCGCCCCTGGGCGAGGACTACTGCAGCTGCCACTCCCCGCCGTAGGTTCGCGAGCAGCACTTCAGGACAGGAAGTCCGTGCTGTTGGGCCCGGGCCGGGGGACCGCCCCCGTCGCCACCGGGGATCCGGGACCGTGTCGAATTCGACCAACTGTGGTGGTATCTTTGGGGTCCACAATCGGTGAGGACCCGCCATGTCGGACGCCAACCCGCACTTCAACCAGTTGAATCTGGTGGTCGAAGACGTGGACGCGGCGGTTGCCTTCTACCGGGCGCTCGGAATGTCGGTTCGGTTCGACGGTGGGGAGTGGCCGGCCGGGAGCGGAGCGAGGCACGTGGCGTCGGAAAACGGTGACGGGCCGATCCTGGAACTCGACAACCAGGCGATGGCGAGGCTCTATCACCAGGGTTGGCGGCACGCGGACCTCGGTGGATATAGACGCCCTGTGGTGATCAACTTCTCGGTTGCTTCTAGAGATGCGGTCGACGACCTCTATGCCCGTTTGACCGCGGCGGGGCACACGGGTCGGCAACCGCCATACGATGCCTTCTGGGGATCCCGTTACGCGATCGTGGCAGATCCTGACGGTCACGATTGCGGGCTCATGAGCCCCGCAGACCCGGATAGGAGATATGTGCCAGCCGCGTCGCGATCCGCCTGACCGCCCCTTGGCCTCGGATCATTCGGGGGCTCTCCCCCGATCACGACGGGGCCGTCCCCTCTACTGACGAGGAGGCGGGGGAGCGCAGGCTCCGCCGTTGTCCTGGCAGCCCAAGTGTGGACTGGCCCTCCGCCCCCTTGCCCGAGAGACGGGGCTAGGGTCCTGACCTCAAACCCGCCGCCGCGGATGCGTCCGAACCTTCGTCGGTCGGCACAGACGGCCCGCCGCCCCGCGCGGCCTGGCGGGCACCAGCCTACCCTGCCTGCCCCAGGTCCTGCCGGCCCAGGCTGCCGCCCCAGACTTGCCGTGACCCCGACGCCAAGCGGTCCGAGTGAACCCGAGGACAAGGACCGATGCTGCGGAAGGTGGGTTTGAAGAAAATGTGACGAACCACTTGCGTCCCACTAGATTGTGTGGTTGAATACTGTGCGGGCACAAGATGTGGCCCCACACGCATCGCCCACGCAGGCAGTGGGTGCTGGCACTTCCTCGTTCCCCTCCTTCGCCAAGTAACACAACCCCTCCCGTCGGCGCTCGCTGCCTGCACCGTCCTCTGAACTACCCGCCGGGGCGTTTGGGTAAACTGGCGCCGCCTCACTAGGAGCCCCGCGGGGCCATTCAGCGGAGCCGCAATTGGCCAGACGTACCAAGCGCAGGGGGACGACCCCACCCAGGAAGCGTCCAGGCGCGCCCCGGAGTTCCACGGCCGTCCCGCAGCAGGCGGCCGGGTCGGTCCCCGATGGGCCGACAGCGGCCGAGCAGCGGCTCCCTGAGGGGGCGGCGTCTCCCAACGAGGGCACCGTGGCTCAACCAGCGTCCTCTGGCCTGCCTCGGCGTGGCGCCGCCGAGGCGCGGGAAGAACAGATCATCTCTGATGGAGCTGCGCCCACCGGAGCCTCGGAGTCATTGCTTCCCAAGCGCACCAGGATCGCCGGCCGCGCGGAGTTGAGGCGTCGCCAGGAGGCCAACCTGGAGCCTCTCGATGACAGTCCTGGCGTGCCCCTGGACCGCACTCCCTATCTCCGAATGGATGTCCGGGGAGTCATCTGGGTCTCGCTCGCGATGCTGGCGCTGGTGATCCTGGGGCTGATCTTCATCCACTGAGGTCCACCGGAGGGGAACTGGGGACCGGTCCCTATACTCGGCCCATGCGGGTGATCCTCTACACCGGCAAGGGTGGCGTCGGCAAGACCACCATCGCAGCCGCCACCGCGGTGCGCTGCGCCAAGCGTGGACTCAAGACTCTCGTGATCTCCACCGATGCCGCTCACAGCCTGGGGGACTCGCTGGACTGCGAGATCGGCCCGGAGCCGATCCAGGTGGGGGAGAACCTGTTTGCCCAGGAGGTCAACGCCCTCCATGAGATGGAGGGGCACTGGGAGAAGATCCACGAGTACCTGGCTTCGCTGTTCAACTCCCAGGGTGTGGACGACATCATCGCCGAGGAGCTCGCCACCCCGCCCGGGATGGAGGAGGTGGCCAGCCTGATGTGGATCCGACGCCACTCCGAGCAGGGGCTGTTCGATGTGCTGGTGGTGGACTGCGCCCCCACCGGAGAGACCCTGCAACTGCTCGCCTTTCCGGACGTTGCCCGCTGGTACCTGAACAAGATCTTTCCCATCGAGCGGCGGGTGATGAAGATGGCCCGGCCGATGGTGCAACCGTTCATTGGAGTCCCGCTCCCGAGTGACGAGATCTACGGCTCGGTGCGCCAGTTGCTGGTGGACCTGGACTCGATGAAGGAGGTGCTGTCCGACCCCAAGACTTGCACCGTGCGCTTGGTGCTGAACCTGGAGAAGATGGTGATCAAGGAGGCGCAACGAGCCTTCACCTACCTCAACCTCTATGACTACCAGGTGGACGCGGTTTTGGTGAACCGGGTTCTGCCAAAGGAGGTCGGGGAGGGCTACTTCAGCGATTGGCGCCGGGTGCAGGCCAAGTACTCTGAGCAGGTCGACGAGGCCTTCTCGCCAGTGCCCATCCTGCAGTCGCGCCTCTTCGATCATGAGATAGTGGGGGTGGAGCACCTCGATGAGCTGGGCGGGTCATTGTTCGGCGACACCCCCCCGGAGGACATCCTCTACCGGGCCAAGTCGCAGACCCTGCGCAAGACGGGTGACGAGTACCTGCTGACCATGCAGATTCCCTTCGTCAGCCGGGAAGAGGTCGAGCTGACGCAGAAGGATGACGAGCTCTACATAAGTGTTGGCCCCTACAAGAGGGAGATCTCCCTCCCTCGCGTGCTGCGTGGCAAGGAGACCAGGTCCGCCCGCCTGGAGGACGGCAAGCTGATGATCCTCTTCGGGAGGGCGAGCTGATGCCTCGCACACCCCCAGCCAGCGTGGGCCAGTCGGCCGCCCATGTCCTCGGAGACATGGTGGCCCATGCGACCCGGGGGGTGGAGGAGCTACTGCCGCCGGAGGCCCGGATACATTTGATCCGCGCCCAGCGGGAACTGCTGCTCGCGGCTATCGCGGCGCTGGAGCACCACCAGGGGCAGGCACCGGAACCCGCCGACTCGCGCCGGGTCCGCAAGATCCCGCTGGACTGACCTGGGGTGGTCGGCAGCGGGGTCGAGTTCTACCTGATCCTGGTCGTCTTCGCCATTCCCGGGATCGCACTCGGATTCACCGTCCACGAGTACTGCCACGCTGCCGCGGCAACGGGATACGGAGATCCCACGCCCAGGCGGCAGGGGCGGCTCAGTCTGAACCCCGCCGATCAGGTGGACCCGCTTGGCCTGGTGATGCTGCTGGTGATAGGGTTCGGATTCGCCCGCCCCGTCATGTTCAACCCCGCCTACGTCAGAAGCGGCCGGCAGCGGGCCTGGGTGTCGTTTGCGGGGCCCCTCAGCAATCTGCTCGTGGCGGCCGGGCTCGGAGTGCTACTGCGGGTACTGCTGGCGACCAGCCCTTGGCTCGCCACCTGCTTGGTCCCCAGCTTCCATCTGCCCCTCTTGGGCTTCGTCTACTGGTTCTTGGTTGAGGCTTTCTACGTCAACGTCATCCTCTTCGTGTTCAACCTGCTGCCCATCCCTCCGTTGGACGGATTCGGAGTCGCAGAAGGGCTCCTGGGGAGGCAGTTTCCAGGGCCGTTCCTGTGGGCCCAGCGCAATCGCAATGGGATCTACATCACGCTCATCCTGGTGGTCTTGGTCCTGCCCAACCTGCTGGGGGGCTTCAGCCCCCTCTCGTATCCGCTGTACGGAGCTTTCGACTGGCTCTGGTCGCACGTGGTGACCGGGCCAGTTCCCCAGACCTTCTTCCCAAATTTCGAGTGGCTGTTCTACCCCAATTCGTCCGCACTTGGCGCCGCCCTCGCGCACTCCTGCCTGGTCACCTGATGGCACGCGTGGTAGGAGCCCAGGGGGTCATTGTCGACCATCTGGGCCGGGTGCTGTTGCAGCTCCGACCCTGGCCCCCGGGATGGGAGCCGCCGGGAGGCCACGTCGCGGAGGGGGAGGATCCCGCCCTCACCGTGATGCGCGAGACCCGCGAGGAATGCGGCCTGCAGATCGCCATCGATCGACTCACGGGCGTCTACCACTTCCGGGGGATCAGGGTCGGCATCGACCATACCTTCCGAGCCCACCCGACCGGGGGAACTCTGCGCCGCACCAGGGAGGCGCTCCGCCTCATGTGGGCCGAGCCCGACAACCTTCCTCCCGCACTCTTCCCGTGGTACAGGCAGCGCATCTGGGACGCCCTGGCCGACCCTGGCCCGCAGCCGTTCGAACGCTCGCAGCCGGTGGACCTGGGTGACGTCATCCGCCACGGCGCAGCCCTGGGCTCGGAGGCGGCCGCGGTGCTGGCGCGCCGTCGTGGACAGATGCGCTGGCCGTGATGCCGTGGGCATAGCCGGACTCTTCCTGGCCGGCCTGATCCTGATGCTGGCATCGGCGGCGCTCTTCACCAACTCCATCGAGTGGCAGGCCGAGAGGTTGGGCCTGAGCCACCAGGCGACCGGCAGCATCCTGGCCGCCATCGGCACGGCACTGCCGGAAAGCATAGTCCCGGTCGTCGCCCTGATAGGAGGCGGGACGACCGCGGCCGCCACCGCCACCGGAGCCATTCTGGGGGCGCCGTTCATGCTGGCGACGGCGGGCTTGGGCCTCACGGCCGTGGTGTGCCTTGCCAAGGGCAGGTGCCGTCTGGCCGTCCCCGCCGGGGCCAGCACGGGCGTCCTCTACACCTTCATCGCCAGCTACGCGCTCCTCATCCTCGGCGCCTTCGCCCCGCCCCCGCTGAGATGGGTGGATGCCGCGATCCTGGCCGGGCTATACGCCCTCTTCGTGCGGCGTGGCCTGCGCAGCGGGACCCTGCCGGACCAGGATTCAGAGCCCCTGCAGCGCCTGCTCGGGTCCCGCCTCCTGCACGGCCATCTACGCTCGAACTCGGCTGTGGGTGGGGCCGTACAGCTGCTCCTGGCCCTGCTGGGGCTGTCCCTGGCCAGTGAGCTGTTCCTGCTCGCTCTCCACGGGCTCGCGGCAGTCGTGGGGCTCTCGGCTCTGGTGCTGGCGCTGCTCCTGGTACCGCTCGCAACCGAGTTGCCGGAGATGGTGGCAGGCTCCCTTTGGGTTGCCCGGGGAAAGGATGTGCTGGCTCTGGGCAATGTCACTGGGGCCATGGTGTTTCAGGCCACCGTGCCTGCCATCATCGGACTCTGCTTCACCCCCTGGAATCCGTCTGGGATCGGGTTCCTGGCCGCTGCCGCAACCGCCAGCGGGGCCCTGGTCGCCCTGGCCGCGATCGGGCCGCGGGGCCTCGACGCCCGCATCGTGGCTCCAATTGGCATAGGGCTCTACGCTCTCTATGTGATCGCGGTCATGGTGTCCCGCCCGTGACGTCTCCTTGGTCCCCAAGCAGGCTGAGCCGGTTCGTGGCCATCCTTCCCCTTCTGCTGCTGGTGCCGCTGCTGGCCGCGTGCGGCTCGGAACAGCCATCGGTGCAGACGATCACCCAGAGATCGGCCACGGTGATGGCCCACGTGTCGTTTCGCATCTCCGGCAGTGCCAAGGCCGGCGTCACGACGACCACCTTCGTGGTCGCGACCCTGCCAGATGGAAACTTCTCCGGCAGTGTGGTCACAACCGTGCCGGGGTCTCCCACACTCAGCCTCCAGGTCACGGCCGTCTCTGACAAGGTCTACGTCCTATCTCCGCTCGGACTCCAGCAGCTGGGTATCACCTCCCTTCCCGGTGATCTCAACCCGGCCACCACCTGGGTGCAGCAGACCCCGACCCTGGCGTCGCGGTACCTGCAGAGCATCGCCCCGTTCACGGGCTCCGGGATAGGCTCGACTCTGCGGGAGTATCTGAAGGCGCCTCTCTCGCTGCGCTCCGCCTCGCTCGGGGGCGATAGGGTATGGCTGGTGGAGGAGGGGCCGTCCAGTTCATCATTGCGTCTGTACATCGCCAAGGGGGACTACCACCTGCTGGAGTTGACCGTCACCGGAAGGAGCCCGATCTCATTGCGCTACTACGACTTTGGCCGGATCCCGGCCATCGATCCGCCCCCGCCGGCAGACGTCTACGTGCCGCCCGCGACCTCGTCTGGTACCTGAGGTGGTGACGATAGGCGCTCATGTCTCCGTCAAGGGAGGAATTCTGAACTCCTTCGACCGTGCCCTGGAGATAGGGGCCGAGGCTGTGCAGGTCCATCCGACCGCACCTCAGACCTGGCGCCACCTGGATCCGCCCGAGGAAACCGTGGCGTCCTTTCGCCAGCGGATGGCGGAGACCGGCCTCGGCTCCTTCTTCTTCCACGCCGTCTACCTCATCAACCTGGCCACCGCCAGGGAGGACCTCCTCGCCTCCTCGGAAGACGCTCTCGCGCACTACCTGGATCTGGCCAATCGATTCGGGGTAAGCGGGGTCATCTTCCATCCGGGCTCGCACAGGGGCCAGGGCTTCGAGGCGACGCTGCCGCAGATGTCTCGGGCGATGCGGCGCGCCTTGGAGGCGGCTGGGGGAGATAGCCGCCTCCTCATCGAGAACAGCGCCGGGGCCGGGGACAACGTGGGCAGCAGCTTCGCCCAGATCCGGCAGATGATGGACGCCGTCGCAAGCCCCCGGGTCGGCCTCTGCCTCGACACCGCGCACGCGTTCACGGCAGGCTACGACCTCGCCTCTGCGAGTGGGCTTGACGCCATGACGGAGGAGATCCGGCGGGAGATCGGGGGCGACCGGCTGTGGGCGATACATGCCAACGACTCCAAGGCACCCCTGGCGTCCAACCGTGATCGTCACGAGAACATCGGGGACGGCTTCATCGGGGCGGATGCTTTCCGGAGGATGCTGGCCGACCCGCTTCTACGGCAGGCCCCGTTCATCCTGGAAGTCCCTGGGCTGGAGCACCAGGGGCCGGACCGCGCCAACGTGACCCGACTGCGTGATCTGGCGGGCCCTGCCACGGCCGGCTCGTGAGGTTTGGCGGCGATGCCGGCAGAGGGGGCCCCCGCGATCATAGCCCTCGACCTGGGCGGCACCTGGGTCAGGGTCGCCCGCTTCGCCAGGGACGGCGCGATCCGAGCCAGGGCTCGCGACCGAACCGCCCACCAGGGGCCGGAGGCGGTGGTCGCCCAGATCAAACGGCTGGTGGACGAGGTCGGCCCGTCCAATCCCCGGGATCGGATAGTCGCCATCGGCGTGCCCGGCCCGGTGGATCCCTTCGCAGGGGTGGTCGAGGGAGCTCCCAATCTCCCTGGATGGAGGATGTTCGCCCTGAAGGACGCGGTGGAGTCCGCCCTGGGCAGCACCTGCCTGGTTGACCATGACGCCACTCTGGCCGCGCTCGGGGAGCACCGGCAGGGAGCCGGTCGTGGCTTCAGCAACTTCGGCTACGTCACGGTCAGCACGGGAATCGGCGCCGGCCTGGTGCTCGGCGGCCGTCTCTACCGCGGCGCCCAGGGTAAGGCCGGCGAATTCGGACACATGGTGGCCGACCCCGACGGTCCGGTCTGCACCTGTGGCAACCGGGGCTGTTTGGAGGCTCTGGCGTCGGGCACTGCCATCGCCTCCCTGGCCGGGATGGAGACCGCCGCAGCGGTCTCCCGTGCGGCGGAGGACGGAGACCGCAGGGCCGCTCTGGTGCTGTCGGAGGCCGCCCGACACTTGGGCCTGGCTGTCGGCGGCCTCATCAACCTTCTCAACCTGGACGGAATCGCCTTCGGCGGAGGGGTGTTTGGTGCCGGCGCCGGCTTCTGGAATGAGATGGTCCGGGGTGTGGTGGGGGGGAGCTTCGCCGCTCCCCGCCAGCACTGCCGCCTGCTGCGGGCGGAGCTGGGGGAGGACCAGGGGCTGGTGGGGGCCTTCGAGCTGGCCATGGACGCCGACCCGCTCACATCCATGACTGCCTGAGGTCAGGCCCGCGGGTCCGCCTCTTCCAGGGCCTGGGTGAGCTTCTGAGCCTCCATCATCAGCAGGCTGCCCAGAGCCTCCTCCAGCTTGGGGCTGTGCCGAGCCTGGGGCAGCCCCAGGCAGAGGGCTCCCTGGACTCGACCCTCAAAGCCGTTGTAGGGCGCGGCCAGCTCGACGCAGCCTGGCTCGGCCCAGCCGACGGCTGCCGCGAAGCCGCGCCGCCGCACCTGGTCCAAGCGCTCGGCCAGCTCGGAACCCGACGCGGAACCCTTGGCGGCTGCGAAGGCGGCGACCACCGACTCCGAGTCGAGCCTGGACATCACCGCCATCCCGGCCGCGGAGTTGGTGAGCGGGACCCACTCGTAGAGACGGGCGCGAACCTGCAACCGCCTGGTGGAGGGAATCTCCATCAGGTGCATGACCGCGAGCTGGATCTCCCCGTAAACCGCCAGCTGGCACGCCTCCTCGGCCGCCCGGGCCGCCTCCAGCACGAACGGGCGGGCGACCTCCCGAAGTGGAGTGCGGCGCGACCCCTTGAGGGCGAGGCGGTAGAACCCCAGGCTCAGTCGGTAGCGTCCCGACTGCGGGTCCGCGTCGACCAGGCCCTCGTCCTCCAGCGCTCCCAGGGAACGATGGACGGTGCTGGGTGCCATCCCGACGGCCGCCGCCAGCTCCCGCACCCCGAAGTCCCCGGCGTCGTGGTCGGCCATCCACCCCAGCAGCCGCACCGTGCGCCCCAGCGGGTTGCGCTGCCTTGTGGTCAGCCGAGGCAGTGGGCCACCTCGGACTCATAACAGACCCCCGACACACGTCGCATCGGCGGATGATAACAGTCCGTTCCGCTTGACTGAACGAAACCTGTCAGCCCCGCCCGTGGTGCCTGCCGCGACCCGGCCCGGGCCGGTGCCTGGGCTGATCCTCCGGCGGGGCGCCCGCCGTCAGCTCCACTTCGAGCTCATCGGTTCCGCGAACCAGCTGCACGCGCGAGGAGGAGCCTGGGGTGAGCGCGCCCAGGGCCGCACGCAGGTCCTGCCGGTTGGCGATAGCGCGGCCGTCGAGTCCCACCAGCAGGTCGCCTCTCAGCAGTCCAGCGGATGCCGCAGGCCCTCCCGGGACCACCTCCCTAATGAGGGCCCCCGGCCGCGCGGACAGCCCCACGGCCTCGCGCAG
Organism: Candidatus Dormiibacterota bacterium; assembly: GCA_027339635.1. Taxonomy (GTDB): domain Bacteria; phylum Chloroflexota; class Dormibacteria; order Aeolococcales; family Bog-877; genus AG-12. The sequence continues at coordinate 15,489 of DAHWNZ010000002.1, read as the reverse complement.
CCGCCCAGCCATCTCCGGGGGGAGGAGGGCCAGTCCGAGCCAGCCCGCTTGTGCGACCCGGCCCTCGAGCAGCTCGGCGAGACGGCGGTTCAGGTCCGGGCCGGCGGGAAGGGCCCAGTAGAAGCCCTCGCCCAGGCGCCTGGTGTTGAGCCCCGCAACCTCTCCCGAGGCGTTGCACGCGGGTCCCCCCGAGCTCCCTCGGGGCAGGGGGGCGGAGTGCTCGAAGCCCTCGTCGTCACCACCTCCGGGGCCGACCGAGGATACATAGCCGATGGTCAGCCGAAGTGCCCGCGGGCCCGGGCGGGCTGCGGCCAGGACCGGTTCGCCGAGCCCGGGGGCCGAGTCGGCGAACGTGGCGGCCGCTACGTCTGCGGTGTCGACTGTGATCACGGCCAGGTCTCGAGCCCAGTCCCGCACGGTCGCCTCCGCCCGCCTTGAGGAGCCATCAGCGAAGTGCATCAGTCGGTGGTCCCAGCGGACGTTGTGGGCGGACGTCACAACCCGCGACTGTCCCACCACAACCCCGGTTCCGAACGGAGGTCTCGACCCGATCCCGACCACCGACCCCAGGCCGCGGCTCCGAACCGCCGCGACCGCCTCGCGGACCCCTTGGAAATCTGTCACTTCGAGCCTCCAGTCAGTAGGTGGTAACTTGCAAGTAACCAGTTTACTCACAAAGTGACCGCCGGCCGTTGGGGGGCTGAGGGTCGCAAGATGTGTGGTATGGCACAGGACATGGGGGCCGCTTGGGAGAAGGACGCTCTGGCCGCGGCGCTGGAGGCTGTCGGCGATCGCTGGACGCTGCTGGTGGTGGCCGCCCTGCAGGGAGGGCCGCTGCGGTTCACTGATCTCGGCCGAGCCGTGCCCGGCATCGCGTCCAACGTTCTCGCCGAGCGCCTGAGGCGCCTCGAGGCGGGCGGGCTGGTCGAGAGTCGCACGTATTCGGAGCGGCCCCCACGCGCGGAGTACCGGCTCACCGAGGTCGGCCGGACCCTGGACCCGGTGATACGGGAGCTGCGGCGCTGGCGTGGAGCGAGCCCCGGGCAATTGCATGGGGAGTGCGGAGAGGAGCTGGAGCTGCGCAGCTACTGTCCCTTCTGCGACGAGATCCTGGAGCCGACCATGGACCAGGGCCCGGCAGAGGAGCTGGTGGATGCCTGAGCGCCGCGCCCAGGTCGCCATCCTGCCCGCCGACCCTGCCCCGGATCTGCTCATCGACTCGCTGGAGGAGATGGAGCGGGATCTCAGGACGCGCGCCTGTGTGGTCGGGGGCTACGTTCGGGATCTGGTGATGGGGCGGGCGAGCTCGCCGGATGTGGACCTGGTCCTGGACCGAGTGGACGCGGAGCGAGGCGCTCAGTGGCTTTCCCGCCGCTGGGGCAGGCGGGGCAAGGTGGTCGCCTTCGAGCGCTACGGCACGGCCCAGGTGTCCTTTCCTCTGAGCGGGGGGTCCCGCTTCACGGTGGAGCTAGTAAGGGCCCGCAGTGAGGCCTACTCCAGGGAGAGCCGCAAACCCCAGGTGGCCCCCGCCACCCTGGAGCAGGACGTGATGCGGCGTGACTTCACCATCAACACCCTGCTGCTCACCGGGCGGCGCCTGCTGCTGGATCCGACCGGGTGGGGCCTGGCGGACATACGAGCCCGGGTGCTGAGGACGCCTCTGGACCCCGATCAGACGTTTGACGAGGATCCTCTGCGGATGTTCAGAGCGGCGCGTTTCGCCTCCCAGCTCGATTTCGAGCTGGCGGACGGTGTCGAGGAGGCGATGAGCCGGGCGCGCCACCGCTTGCGGATCGTTTCCGCGGAGCGCCTCCGCGATGAGCTGGTCAAGCTGCTCCTGGGGGTTCGGCCGTCGGCTGGCATGCACATCCTGCGCCGCACCGGGATCCTGGCTGAGGTCCTGCCCGAGCTGGATCGCATGCACTCCGTGGCTCAGGGGGGGTATCACCTGGGCGACGTGTTTGAACACACGGCCATGGCACTGGACCTGGCACCCTCCGGCAAGGTCTTGCGGTTGGCCGTCCTGTTCCACGACATCGGTAAACCGGACACCCTGGTCCCGACCCCGGCCGGACCCACCTTCCATCGCCACCAGCGGGTCGGGGCCGAGATAGCGGGAGTCGTGATGAGGCGCCTGCGCTTTTCCAATTCCGAGGTCGGGCAGGTGCAGCGGTTGGTGGAGATGCACATGCGCCCCATCCAGTACCGCAAGGAGTGGGCGGATTCCGCAGTGAGACGTCTCTGGCGGGACGCCGGCGCGCTGGGCCCGTTGCTGCTGGAGCTGGCCAGGGCGGACACCCGTGCCTCCTCGTATCCGGGCACAGATGAGCTCGATGATCTTGAGGAGCGGATGCGGCGGGTGGGGGAAGAGCATCCAAGGGGTCTGGACGCCCCGCTCGGAGGCAACCGTTTGAAGCAGCATTTCGGGCTCTCGGACGGTCCCTGGATCGGGCGCGCCAAACGGCTCTTGGTCGAGGCTCTGCTGGATGGCCGGCTGCAGGCCGGGGACTCCTCCGATGAGGAGCGCGCCCTGATTCTTCTCGACCAGGACCGCTCGTCGTGGTGGCCACGCCCGGGGGAAGCGGGCGGCCCTACTCGGTAGCCGTGTGCGGCGCAGGTTAGACTGGGGTTGTCCGATTTCGGGGGTCCTAATCACCAACTGATGACCGTAATCTCGCGCGTCAAGCGCATCCGCAGCCTGATCCTGGAGCTGCCCCAGCAACTCCGCCTCGCCTACTGTCTGGCGCGGGATCCGCGCACGCCCAAGGCGCCGAAGGCGGCTCTGGCGGGAGCCCTGGCCGTGATCCTCAACCCCGTGGTCGACATTCCCGCGTGGGTTCCCCTGGTTGGGCAGATGGACACCGTGGCGCTCACGGTGCTGGCGGTGCGCACCTTCAACTCCCAGGTGCCCGAGGAGTTGCGGGCCGATGTCGAGGCGCAGATTCGGCAGCGCACCAGCGTCTTCGATCGCGACCTGGCCCGGGGCGTGGCCAGCGCGGTCAGGCTAAGCTCCATGGCCAGGAGCCTGACCAACCTCCGGCGGGCAAGCCGGGAATCCAGCGCCCAGAGGGAGCCCCAGCCGTGGTACCGTTCCGCGGAGTCAGGGGAAGGGGGGCTGTCCGATCCAGAGGCGGACTCTCACTCGCTTCCACCCACTCAGGAGTCATCGCATTGAAGGTAATACTCACCAATGACGTGTCCGGGACCGGCAAGGCGGGGGATGTCAAGGAGGTGGCGGACGGTTACGCCCGCAACTTTTTGCTCCCGAGGAGGCTGGCCCAGCCGGCCCAGCCGAGGGCCGAGGCCCAGATAAGGGCTCAACGAGACCGCCAACGCCACCGGCAGGAGGCGGAGATGGTGGCCGCCCGCGCCCTGGCGGAGCAGATGAGCGCAACCCTGGTTGAGATCGCGGCTCGCGCCGGCGACACCGGCAAGCTCTATGGGGCGGTCGTGAACATAGATGTCGCGGAGGCCCTGGAGTCGAAGTTGGGAGTGCAGGTCGATCGTCGCAAGATCGAGTTCGAGCCCGCGCATGAGATCGGTGAGTACGAAGCGGTGATCAAGGTGCACTCCGAGGTCGAGGCCCGGGTCAAGGTCCGGGTCGTCGCCGCGTGACAGTCCGGCCGGAGATCCGGCCGGCCGCCCTCCTCAGGGTCCCTCCCAACAACCTCGACGCCGAGCGCTCGGTGCTGGGCGCACTGCTCCTGGACAAAGATCAGATCGGACAGGTGGTGGGAACCCTGGAGCCGGACGACTTCTATCTCGATGCCCACGCCGACATATTCCGAGCCATGCTGAGCCTCTTCTCCCAGGGAACTCCCCTGGACACCCTGACCCTGGCGGACGAGCTGGAGAGGCAGCGGACCCTGGAGCGCGTCGGTGGGCTGCCGGTGCTCACCTCCCTGGCGGCGGGGGTGCCGACCGCCGCGAACGTCAGCTACTACGCCCGGATCGTCCATGACCACTCGGTCAAGCGCCGGCTCATCCAGGCGGGCGGCAAGCTGGCCGAGCTCGGGTTCGACGAGCGGCTGGATGCCCAAGCAGCCATAGAGGATGCCGAGAGGACGGTCTTCGCGGTCGCCGACCGGGGGCGGCCCAAGGGGGAGTTCGAGGCGATCAGCAAGCAGCTGGTGACCACGTGGGAGGCTCTGAGCCACGCCTTCCACCAGGGGGAGGTGCGGTCGGTGACGGGCGTCGCCAGCGGCTTCGGAGAACTGGATGCCGTCACCTCGGGCTTTCAGCGCTCCGAGCTGGTCGTGGTGGCCGCCCGGCCGGGGGTGGGGAAGACCTCATTCGTGCTCAACGTCGCCCGCAACGCCGCAGTCCGGCGCCAGCATGGGGTCGCCCTGTTCAGCCTCGAGATGAGCCGCGACACCCTGGTGCAGCGGCTCCTCTGCAGCGAGGCGTCGGTGGACGCCTACCGCCTGCGGACGGGCCAGCTTGGCAACGACGCCTGGCCCAGGATCGCAGAGGCCATGGACACCTTGAGCCGGGCCGCCATCTACATCGACGACACCCCGGGGCTCTCGGTGATGGAGATGAGGGCCAAGGCCCGGCGGCTCCGGGCCACCTCCCAGGTCGACCTGTTCATCGTCGACTACCTGCAGCTCATGCGCTCCCAGAGCCGTTCGGACTCCCGGGCCCAGGAGGTGTCGGAGATCTCCGGAGGGCTGAAGAGCCTGGCCCGTGAGCTCGACGTGCCGGTGATTGCGGTCTCCCAACTCAACCGGGAGTCGGAACGGCGCCAGGACCGCCGTCCCCAGCTCAGCGACCTGCGGGACTCCGGCAGCATCGAGCAGGACTCCGACATCGTGATGTTCCTGTACCGTCCGGGGATGCATGAGGACGGCAAGGACCCCGGCATAACCGAGCTGGACATAGCCAAGAACCGCAACGGTCCGGTGCGCCGCCTGCAGCTCTTCTTCAACGCCGGGCAGACCGCGTTCAAGGATGTGGACCACACCCATCAGGAGCCCGAGTAGGTGACCGCAGGGTGGGAGTGATCGTCTGCGTCGGGGGCCAGTGGGGCGACGAGGGCAAGGGCAAGATAGTGGATCTGCTGGCCGAGGACGCCCGGATCGTGCTCCGCAGCCAGGGGGGCAACAATGCCGGCCACACGGTGGTCGTCGATGGCCGCACGTTCAAGTTCAACCTGATCCCCTCGGGGATCCTGCATGCCAAAACCACCTGCGTGATCGGCAACGGCGTGGTCCTAGACCCCAAGGTGCTGCTAGCCGAGATAGACGCCCTGGAGGCGGCGGGCGCCGACCTGGCCAACCTGGTCATCAGCGACCGGGCCCACATGATCATGCCCTATCACCCGGTGCTGGACCGCCTCGAGGAGGCGGCTCGAGGTGATGACCGACTCGGGACCACCTACCGAGGGGTTGGTCCCGCCTACAGCGACAAGGTGAGGCGGATAGGGTTTCGGGTAGGAGATCTGCAGAAGCTCCGGTTCCTGGAGAAGAAGCTCGATTTCGTGCTGCCACTGAAGAACGACACCCTGGTCAAGCTCTACTCCGCTCCCCCCTTCACCAAGGCGGAGATCCTGGCCGAGTACACCGAGTACGCTCAGCGCCTCGACCGCTTCATCCGGGATCCCTTCCCCATCCTGCAGGAGGCGGTGTCAAGGCAGGAGAAGGTGATCCTGGAGGGAGCCCAGGGCACGATGCTCGACCTCGACCTCGGCACCTACCCCTACGTCACCAGCTCCTACCCATCCTCGGGGGGGGCCCTCGCCGGGGCGGGGCTCGGGCCCCGCCACGTAACGGCGACCCTGGGGGTCTTCAAGGCCTATACGACCAGGGTCGGGTATGGCCCATTCCCGACCGAGCAGGAGGATGCCCTGGGTGAGTACCTGAGGGAGCGCGGGTCCGAATACGGGACCACCACCGGCAGGCCGCGGAGGGTCGGCTGGTTCGATGCCAACATCGCCCGCTACTCCGTGGGAGTGAACGGGATCGACAGCATCGCTCTGACGAAGCTGGATGTCCTCGACGAGCTCCCCATGGTCAGGGTATGCAAGGGGTATGTGAGCAAGGGGGAGGCGATGGACCATCCGATGGCCAACATCTCCCATCTCAAACACCTGGAACCGGTCTACGAGGACCTGCCTGGGTGGGGGTGCTCAACCCGCGACGCTCGCCGCTACGAGGAGCTTCCGGCTCCCGCCCGGCGGTACGTGGAGCGCATCGCGGAGCTGGCGGGGGCGCCGGTTGAGCTCGTCTCGGTCGGCCCGGAACGCGACCAGACCATCGTGAGACGGGCGCTCTGGTGAAGAGGTCTCTGGCCCGGCGGCTCGGCGGCGTCACGGTGCTCGTGGGAGGGGCCCTCCTGCTGGCCCTGATGGCCCAGCCGGCGACTGCCCAGTCCCCGGGGTGGGCTAGCCTTGGAGGACCTGACTTTCCGGCCTCACAGCACGCGATCGTCTGGCAGATGGTCGCCGACCCCGCCCAGCCCCAGGACCTCCTCGCGGCCACCACTCGCGGGGTCTACAGCAGCTCCAACGGCGGTCAGACCTGGGCCCAAACCTCGATCACGGCCTGGACCTGGACGGTTGCCTTTGGCAGCGGTGGCGACGTGGCCTATGCCGGAACCGAGACTCGGGGCATCTACCGCAGCAGCGATGCGGGGAGCCTGTGGAGCGAAGACGACGCCGGTCTGCGCAATCTCGACGTCCGCGCCATCGCGGTCGGGTCGGATGCGGTCGTCCTCGGCACCAATTCCGGGGTCTATGTGGGTGGCACCGGAGTCGGTTGGGAACCGGCCGGGCTGCAGGGGACCAGCATCAGCTCGGTGGGCATCACAGTCGCCAGCCCACTGGGCGTGCTGGCAGGCTCCGACAGCACGGTCGCGAGCGCCAACCTGTACTCCAATCTGGCGGTTGGGAAGGCCACCTCCTGGCAGGCCGTGAGCGGCGGGGATCCGGGCGGGGCTCCCGTCTTCGCGATTGGGATTGGCCCCCTGGCCAGGGGTGCGAGCAATCCCCCAATTCTCGTCGGGACCTTGAAGGGGCTCATGCTCTCGGACAACGGTGGCAGCGCCTGGCAGACTGTCAGCCTGGCTCAGGGAGCTCTCTGGAGCGTCAACACGATCGCCTTCGACCCCAATAACCCGGCGGTCGTGTACGTCGGGGGCGACAACGGGGGCAGCAGCGGCGGCGGCCTGCAGCGGAGCATCAATGGAGGGTCGACCTGGCAGCCATGGCAGACTGGGCTGCCGGCGGATGACGTGACCGGGCTCTCCGTGGAGGGGACCAATCCCCCAACCGTTCTGGCCGCGCTGTGGCATGGCTCGACCCGCCTCGCGGCAACCGCCAAACTGGTGGACACCTCAGCCCCCGGCCCCGTCCCGCTGCAGGCCGTGGGGGCGACCAGCCCGATCCCGATCAGCCCTCCTCCCAGCACCCCACCGAGCCACACACAACGGCCGCGTCCTGCCAAGGGATCTGGCTTCAGGCTCTCACTGCCAGCCTGGGTCCCGCCACTGGTGGCCGCTTTCCTGGTCGTGCTGCTCGTCGGTATGTTTATGGGACTGCGGCGCCGTCGCAGCCGGCTGGATGCGGAGGCTCCCCCTTGACAGAAGACCAGAACGCGGACTCCCCCGAGGCTAGGCTCAGGGGCCTCGGTTTGACCCTGCCCGTCCCCCCGGCGCCGGTGGCGAAGTACGCCCCCTTCGTCGCCGCGGGATCCCTGATAGTCACATCGGGTGTGCTCCCAATGAGAGATGGGCGGGTGATGACGGGACGGCTGGGGGAGACGATGACCGTCGAGGCGGGGGTCGTCGCTGCCAGGCAGGCCGCTCTTGGTGCCCTGGCCTCCCTTGCCACGGCTGCGGGCGGCTTGAGCATGATCGCGGGGCTCGTGAGCATGACCGTCTTCGTGCGATGTGCGACCGACTTCGCCCGCCAGCCGGAGGTAGCGGACGGAGCCTCGGAACTCCTGGTGGCCATCCTCGGTCCGGCGGGGACCCATGCCCGGGTTGCCGTGGGGGTCGCCGAGCTGCCCATGGAGGCATGCCTCGAGGTGCAGCTCATGGGTCGGCGCTGAGCCCAGTTCGAAGCTTCCCCGGGGTGGGCTGAGCGGGTATATTTCCCAGTCCTGTGCCTGCTCCAACCGCCTCCTCCGCGCGGCCTGCGGTTGAGATCGAGGAGCTGCGCCGCACCTATCTCACCACCACGGGAACCGCCTGGCCCTGTTCCTCGGTCGTGGTCTGCCGGTTGTGATCTCCGCCCTCCAGACCTGCATCTTCGGCTTCCTGTTTTCGGCGCTGCTCCTGGGCTTCCGCCCACCGCCGACCGCCCTGCCCGGGCTGGCCCTGGCGGTCATCGTGACCTGCGCATCCTGCACCGGGTTCGGCATGGCACTGGGTTCGGTGGGGCTGCGGGTTCGAGACGTGTTCCTCATCTCCAACATCGCCTACTTCTTGATGATCCTGCTTTGTGGGGTGGAGGTGCCTCTGCGCCAGCTTCCGGCGCCTCTTCGGGATCTCGCTCAGATCGTGCCCCTGACCCATGGGATCGCTGCGGGGCGCATGCTGGCGCAGGGCGCGTCGTTCACGGCGGCCGCGCCCGACATCCTCTGGGAGCTGCTGGTGGGGGCATCATGGGCCAGTGCCGCCTACCTGTTGTTCGCCTACTTCGAACGTGCGGGCAGACGCAGTGGCGCTTTCGACCGCCTCTGAGGATGTCGCCCAGCGGCCTTCAGACTCTTAGCACACCGGCGATCGCTCGACGCCGCTCCAGGTCGTCAACCAGAGCGTGTGCATTCGGTGCTTCGGCCGACCTCGACCTGCGCTCAGGCTCTGGTCGCGGGCTGGTGGTGGCGGAAAACCCGGAACAGTGAGAACAACACCCAGATTATGGCCAGCCCGATGAGCAGGTGGATGATGAGGCTGACGGCGGGCAGAACCACAAAAAAGGCAACGAAGAGGATCACCAAGACCAGGAGGACCGCGGAGAGCGGGTGTCGCAATAAATGCTTCATATGTCAGTGCTACGGTAGCACGACCGAGATGGTTACGAAAACGCTTGGGGCAGAGGGCCCAGGGAACGAGGTGGGAGGAGCCGCCGGAAATGGACCGCCTGAGCCCGCCCGACTCGACCTTCGTGGTGTCGGCTGCCCTCTGACCTTCGTGCGGACCAGGGTTGCCCTGGACCGGTTGCCCCGAGGAGTACGACTCGAGGTCCTGCTCGATGACGGCGAACCCAGCCAGTCGGTCCCCAGGAGTTGCGCGGCGGATGGGGAGGTGGTCCTTTCAGTCGAGCCGTCCGAGTGGCCGGGGGTGACCAGGATGGTGGTCATGCGTCGCCCTCTGTAGGCGGTCAGCTCTGACCGGGGCGCCAGTCCGACGCTCGGGCCCGCCTCAGCCAGACCGTGAAGCTGGCGCCGTCGCCAAATTTCGAGTCGGCCCGCACGGCTCCACCCTGTCGCTCCACCAATGACTGGACGATGGCCAGCCCGAGGCCGCTGCCTCCGTCTTGGCGCGACCGAGAGCCGCCAGCGCGATAGAAGCGCTCGAACACATGCGGGAGGTCCTCTTCGGAGATGCCCGGACCTCTATCCGCGCAGCAGAACCCGACCTGGTCTGGCGATTCCACGGTTCGCCATTCGACTTGCTGACCTCCCCCGTGGCGTTCGGCATTGATCTGGAGGTTCTGGCAGATCGTGAAGAGCGCGTCAGGGTCGGCCAGGGCCATGAGGTTAGGTCCCAGGTCGCGGATGACGTTCCCCTCCCGGGCCTCCAGGAATTCTTCCAGAAAGCCGGCCAGGTCGACGGGGCGCAGCTGGAGCGTCTGACCCTGGTCGGCTCGGGCCAGGGTCAAGAGATCGCTCACCAGGCGGCGCATCCGCTCTGCCTCCTGGGACATGGTGGCGAGCGCCCTGGTGACGGCGGCGGGATCGGCGATGGCTCCGCGCTGAAGGACCTCCAAATATCCCTTGATGGAGGTGAGCGGAGTGCGCAGCTCGTGTGAGGCGTCGGCGATGAACTGGCGCATCTGTCGTTCCGCCTCCTCTCGCACCCTGACCGTGCGCTCGACGCTCTCCGCCATCTCGTCGAAGACCTTGGCCAGGACGCCCACCTCGTCGCCCCTTGGTGTGAGGCCCGAGCGCTGGCTCAGGTCTCCCGCTCCCAGCGAGGCGGCCGCTCTCGTCAGCTGCTGGAGGGGCCGCATCGAGCGGGTTGTGATCCAAAGTCCGGTCCCAAGGGCCAGCAGGAGTACGGCCAGGCTGCCCAGCTCGATCACCAGGGAGGCGGTGGACAACTCTCCGTCGAGAGGCGCGGCCGACTCCGACAGCACAACTGCTCCCAGGTCGCGCCCGGTTCTCGCCGCCAGCGGAAAGACCATCACCAGATCGGTGCTCGACCTGGCCGTGATCAGCATGGGAGCGCTGCGAGTATCGAAGTCCGCCGCAGCCAGAAGGACCGAGTGGCCGGCCAGGGGAGCACTCGGGCCCGCGACGACGGGCGGATGGGGCGGGTTGCCCGGGGCCGCGGACGCCAGCCGGGTCAGGTTGGGGCCGACCACGACCGCGGAGAGGCGGCCGAGCGCCAGCTGGTCGACCAGCGCCTTGGCCAAGGCGGCATCTCCGAGGGGCTTGCGCCCGTGGGTGGCGCGGGTTCGCTCCAGTCGAAGCAAGACCGCTCTGGCATCCTGAAAGGCGGTGGTCATAGTCTGCGAGCGACTGGATATGACCGCGCCGCGCAGTAGCGAGTATTCGATCGTCCCCGCGACCGCCAGCAGGATTGCCATCAGCGCGACGAAGCTCAGGGTCAGGCGCCAGCGCAGGCTGTGGTACCACCGGACCCGGCCGTCAGTCGACGACAAGCCGGTACCCGACGCCACGCACAGTCTGGATCAGCTTGCGCTCCGAGTCGCCCAGCTTGCGGCGCAGGTAGCGCACGTAAACCTCCAGGTTGTTGTCGTCCCCGTAGAAGGCAACGCCCCAGACCGCGTTCAGGATCCGGTCCCGTTCCACGACCACGCCCTGGTGTTCGGCCAGAAACGAGAGCAGGTCGAATTCCCGAGGTGAGAGGTCGATCTGCTCCCCTTGATAGCGAGCGATCCGACGCCTCCGGTCCAGCTCCAAGGATCCCACGAGGAGCAGGGCCGCCTGCTCCGGCTGGCGGCGCCGCAGGACCGATCTGACCCGGGCGAGCAGCTCTCCGAAGTCAAAGGGCTTCACCAGGTAGTCGTCGGCTCCCAGCTCCAGGCCGGTGATGCGATCCTTGGTCTCGTCCTTGGCGCTGAGGATGATCAGGCTGCGACGGTGGTCTCCCGCCAGCTCCTTGGTCAGGCTGAGCCCATCCATCCTGGGCATCATGATGTCCAGGATCACCACGTCCGGGCGGAACTGGTCTACGGCTGTCAACGCGGCCCGGCCATCGGGCGCAGTGCGGACCTCGAACCCCTCACGCCGCAGGCCCAGTTCGATGAACTCCGTGATGGACGCCTCGTCGTCCACTACCAGTACCCGGGTGGGGCGGGAATCCAAGGGCGGGTCGGACACGGCAGGCGGGATTATAGAGCTCGACATCGTGCGATCTCAACACAAATCGACGATCACCGGCTGAGACAGCGCTTAAGGTTGTCCGGCCCCGGTGCTGGCGTTCTCGCCCACCTTGGGTCCGCTTGCCGCGAATGCGTGATCCCGCGCTGCCGGTAGACTCCAGTGCCAATGCCGACTGACGGTCCTAGAACTGCCGCTTCCAGGGCGAGCGGCCAGGTGGACGGCCTGTCGGTCTCCTGGCTGGATCGTCCCGGGGAGGATCCGCCGATCGTGCTCCTGCACGGATGGGGGGCGAGTGCTGCGACATTCGCGGGTCTGCTGCGCCTGAGCCGGACCAGGAGGCGGATGCTCGCCCTGGACCTTCCCGGCTTCGGGGAATCCCCTCTCGGCCAGGGAGGCTGGACCACCGCCAGCTACGCCTCCCTGGTGAGTCGCTGGCTGGCCGATCGGACCAGGGACGGCTACAGCCTGCTCGGCCACTCGTACGGGGGCGCCATCGCCATGCGGCTCGCCGCGGGCGCCCCCGGCCCCGACCGGGTCCTGTTCTGCGCGCCTTCCGGCATCCGCCCTGAAGCGCAGGCCGCGCCCGGGATCAGGGTCAGGACCTATCGCGCCCTGCGTACGCTGACGCGCCCCCTTCCGGATCCGGTCGGGGCTAGGGCCCAGGAGCTGCTGATCCAGAGGTTCGGGTCACCGGACTACCGGGCGGCCGCGCCCGCTCTGCGGCCCACCTTGGTGGCCGCTGTCGGTGAGGACCTCAGCGAGATCGCGTCCGAGATCTCGATCCCCGCCTTGATCATTTGGGGCGCCCAAGACCAGGAGCTGCCCCTCAGGCCTCATGCCGAGAGGCTCCGGGCCATCGTGTCCACCTCGGAGTTGGTGGTCCTGGAGAACAGCGGCCACTTCCCCTTCGCGGACGAGGCGGTCCGGTTCGCCGTGATCTTCGACTCCTTCATGGCAGCGGAGGTCTGAGCCAGTGGAGCTGTACGCGTGGCAGGCCGCGGTGCTGGCCGTGGTCGGGGTCTGCACCTCCCTGAGGCAGCTTTTGGGTTGGCTCTACCTCTTTCAGCTCGACGAGTACCTGCCCTCCCGCCTCTGGCCCACCGCGAGGCGGCGACTGCGGGAGAAGCTGCCCTGGCAGCTGGCGCTGGCGCTGGGCGGGATCGCGCTGGCGCTGGCGGGAGCTGTGCTCACCAGGAGGGTGCTGCTACCGGCCCTGATCCTGGCGGCCGTCCTACCCCTTGGCCTCTACCGGCCGTTTGCCACCCGCTCGAGGCTCACCTGGACCAGGCGCGCCCGCAGGCTGGCCCTGAGCGCCGCCGGCCTGACCCTGGTCGCGCTGTTCTTCGCCTTCTGGGCCGGCCCGGAGGGCGCCCTCGCGATGGGTTTGGTGGATCTGGTCCTGGTGGCCGCGCTCAGCCTGGCGACCGCTCTGCTCAGCCCCTACGAGGCTGGGCAGCGACGCCGGTACATCGGCATGGCGAGGGCTCGGCTGCGAGCCTCTGGGCCCCTGGTGATCGGGATCACGGGCAGCTACGGCAAGACCACAACCAAGGTCCTGCTGCAGCAGTTGCTGGACAGCGCGGACTCACCCTGCTTCGCCACTCCGGAGAGTTTCAACACCACCCTCGGCGTCTGCCGCGCGATCAACGAGGGGCTGGCTCCGGAGCACCGCGTGGCGGTTGTCGAGATGGGAGCCTACAGACCCGGTGAGATCGCCGAGATCTGCTCCTTCACAGAGCCCCGGGTGGCCATTCTCACGGCCATCGGCCTGATGCATCTGGAGAGGTTCGGCACTCGCAGGCGAATCGCCGAAGCGAAGTCGGAGCTGCTGGCGGCGGTCCCGGAAGGGGGATTCGCCGTGATGCCGTCCGCCATCGCGGAGAAGGACGTGCTGCTGAGCCATCTGCGGGCCCGCCTGGTTCAGGTGGGGACGGATCAGGACCGGTTCTGGGTGGAGGACGAGGAGGTCACCGCGGAGGGGACCTCCTTCCGGCTTCGGGGCAGCTCCGGTGAGGATTTGAGCCTCGTGACCCCGCTGTACGGCCGCCACCTCCTCTCCGACCTCCTCTGCGCCCTGGCGGTGGCGATAGAGCTGGGGCAGCCGCTGGCGGAGCTCAAGCAGAAGGTGGGGCGGCTGCGGGGGGCCGCCCATCGCCTGGAGGTCACCCGCAACGCCGGCATCACGATCATCGACGACGCCTACAATTCGAATCCTGACGGGGCTGCCGAGGCACTGAGGCTGCTTGGGGCTCTGCCCGGAGTGCGCAGGGTCCTGGTCACCCCTGGATACATTGAGTTGGGGCCGGAGCAGGAGCAGAACATGATCGACCTGGGGGAGATGGCTGCCGACGTCTGCACCCACGTGATCCTGGTCGGACCCCGGCGAAGCGCTCCCATCCGCATGGGGCTCGACCGGCGCGGATTCCCGGGTCATCAGGTGAGTGTGGTCGCCGACCTGGCCGAGGCCCAGAAGATCCTGCCATCGGTCGCGGGCGTGGGCAGCGTCGTCCTGTTTGAGAACGACCTGCCCGACCAGTACCTGGAGGGAAGTTGATGCGCAAGGGAACCAGGATCGCGGCCGTCTTCGGCTCCACCTCCCCAGAGCACGAGATCAGCGTGATAACGGCGTGCCAGGTGATGCCGGTCCTGAGCGAGCTGGGAGCCGAGGTCATACCCATCTACATCACCAAACAGGGGGTATGGCTCACCGATCCTGGGTTCTCCCAGCTGACCAGGTTTCGCACCAGCCTGCCCGAGGATGGCGATCCGGTCTCGCTGGATCTCGCCACCGGTCGCTTCCGTCAGGGAGCCGCTTCCCGGCTGCGGCCGCCAAGGGAGATGGCGGTCGACGTCATCTTTCCTCTGACCCACGGTGGCATGGGCGAGGACGGGGTGCTGGCTGCTCTCGCCGACCTGGCCCGCATCCCCGTGGTCGGCAGCGGACTCATGGCGAGCTCTCTGGCCATGGACAAGTTCCGCTGCAAGCAGCTGCTGCGGGCTGCGGGGATCCCTGTCGTCGAAGCCCGCCTGGCACGCTCACTTCAGGACTTCCAGGCTTTTGCGGACGAGGTCCCACTTCCAGCTGTCGTCAAGCCGAATCACGGAGGTTCCAGCATCGGAGTCAGCCTGGCTTCCAGCCGGGACGAGCTGACGGAGGCGGCGAGCCTCGCCCTCTCGTTCGACTCCGAGCTTCTGGTGGAGCCCGCCGTCAGGGGGGCCCAGGACCTGAACTGTGCCGTGCGCTCATGCGGAAACCCTCTCGTGAGCGAGGTGGAACGGCCGCTGAAGGGGCCGGGGGTTCTTTCCTACTCCGACAAGTACGCCCCGGGCGGGAGCCTGGCCCAGAAGTCGAAGGGAGATGGCGCCAAGGGCGACTCCCGCCGGGAACTGCCGGCCAAGATCTCCCAGGACCTTCGGGGCGAGGTGCAACGTCTCGCCGCGAAGGCCTTTTCGGCTTTGGGATGCCGGGGGACCGTTCGGGTGGACTTCCTTCTGTCCCAGAGCGGCGAGCTCAGTCTCAACGAGGTCAACACGATCCCGGGCTCGCTCGCCTTCTACCTCTGGGAGGCCAGCGGAGTCAGCTTCGCCACCCTGCTGGACGAGCTGGTGGGGGAGGCGCTGCAACCAAAGCCCTCAATCCAGACGGTCCTCCCGGGCAACCTCCTGGCCGAGAACGCCCTGCTCGGCAAGGTGTAGCTCAGACCTTGCCCCAGACCCGTTTCATCAGCACCCGGGCCAGCTTGTCGGGGTCGTGGTGGGTCGTGAGCCTGTTGCTGGCGAGGTCGGCCAGAACGTAGCGGGGGCGGCCTCCGCCGCCAACCAGCTGCTTGCGATCGAAGGTCACCCGGCGGATCCCAGCCTCCACCGCCGCTGGTGACAGCGGCAGCCCGAGGTTGCTGTTGGCCACCACCACATCGAAGAGGTCCGGTCCCACGTACCGTTCCAGGGTCTCGACATGGTCGTGGATGGAGTAGCC
>DAHWNZ010000029.1:0-30966 GCA_027339635.1 Candidatus Dormiibacterota bacterium | reverse complement strand
ACGATGAGACTCAAGCCCACATGCACCTTGACTTTGTCCAGACCACGATGGCGTATCCCGTCGAGGCGAAGGTGGCCTTTGAGGCGAGCATTCACCCGTTCCACCGAGGTGCGCTCGCGGTATAGCCTCTGCCATTTGAGAGTGTGCCGTGGTAGCGGAGGATGCCAGCGGATGTCGTCCTCGATCCGCCAGCGGGTGATGGCGGGACCATTCGGGCAGGAGCACTGGGGACCCCGCTGGTACTTGACGTAGACGCGATCACGCCCCAGGTACCGCATCTCCTGGCCACACTCGCACAGGGGGCAGTGTGCCTCGCTGAAGCCGGGCCGTAGTTCGTAGCCGCGAGAGTTGAAATCGATCACGGGAAGAGCTCCAGTCTCCCAGACAACCCGGGAGTTGTGCTCCCCAGCGTAGGCGGCGTCGGCCATGACCGCAGCCAGAACCTCAGGCTGCGATTCCTTCACCACCTTTACCAGCGTTTCCAGTTCGGTACCGTCTCCGACATTGGCCGGAGTCACGGTGTAAGCGAGCGGCAGCTCCGCACTCGTGTCGGCCGCCAGGTGGACCTTGTAGCCGAACCACCAGCCCAGCCGCCCCTTCGCGCTCACCCCCTTCTTGCCCCAGGCCGCATCCGCATCCGACGGAGTCGAGCGGTTGCCGTCTGACCAAGCGTGGATGGCGGTGGAGTCAATGGCGATGGGCGCGCCCAGGTCCGGGTCCAGTGTGCATATCCGCTCCCGCAGGCGGCCGAATACCGCCTCCACCGCCTCCACATTGTCGGCCAAACGAGCAAGCAGGCGGCCGAATGCATCCTCGCTGGGCACCGCCTTGCCGGACAGGCCACACAGCACCCGCAGGCTGGGATTGCGCAGCAGCTCGCGGCGAAGATGAGCGATCGAGTGCAGCTCGTACACCCAGGCCGCGATCAGGGCGTAGATCAACGGTCGTGCCCCAAACCCCCGTCGACCGGCTCCCACCGGCCCCTCACCGAGGCACGTGAGCATAGGATCGAGCTCCAGAGTGTTGAGCACCAGGACCAGACGGTCGTTGTCCGGGAGGGCGAAGAAGTCCTCGCCGGGAAGCGGAGGCTGTATGCTGTACACGGCTGGCATCTCCTCATGGCCGGGGCTAAATCGCGAGTTACACAGCTATTTTCCCCTACCACGCAGCTGGGGTGCCAGCCCCTCTTGTCTCTGGTGGGTACAATCCGCCACTCCGGTGAGCTGCTGACCTGTCCCCAAGATCAGACGTGTGGGGATGGCCCCTTTCAGCCCCTGCAGAAAGTCCCTTCTACGCCTCACATATTGAATTTCGCGGGAGGCTCAATCAGACCTCGCCGTTGGGATAGATGTTGGCGAGCACTTGGCCAGCGACGCCAACCGGGACATTCACGCTCGGCCCTACGAGCTCGTGGGCCGGCCTATTCCCCGTCGCTGGGCCAGACCGGAGCGCGGTGTTCCCGGAACGCCCGCATGCCCTCCTGCCCCTCCGGACTGGAGAAGAGTCTGCGCGAGAGCGCCACCATCCGTTGGTAGGCTGCCGCTTGGTCCATGTTGGGGACTTCCCTCACCAACCGCTTGATCTCTCGCTGGGCCAAAGGTGCGCCTGCCGCCAGCTCTTCCACCGCCCGGGTCGTCTCCGCCGCCTCGTGTCCGACGGGCACCACCTTGGTTACCAAGCCTATTCGCAACGCCTCATCGGCCCCGAACTTGCGCCCGGTCAGGAAGAGGTCCAGGGCTGCCGAGCGACTGATTCGGGCCAGGACCGTCACCGCGATGACCGCCGGAGCGACTCCGACCCTGATCTCGCTGAAGGCAAAATTGGCAGTGGTGCAGCAAAGGGCGATATCCGCTGCGGCCACCAGGCCCATGCCCCCGCCGCGCACCGGGCCCCGCACCTCGGCGACGACGGGCTGGGGAATTCGCTCGAGCAGTTCGAGGATCGGCACCAGGGCACCGGCACCGGGGCTCGTCCCGCTTTTGGCGCTGCTGGCGAGCTGCTCGCTCATATCGGCCCCCGCGCAGAACACCGGACCTGTGTGGGCCAGGACCACCACCCTGACACCGGAGGTGGCGGCCGCCCGCTCGAGCTCCCAACTCAGCTGTTCCAGCAGGGGCTTGGAGAGAGAATTGCGATTTGCGGGGGAGTTCAAGGTAAGTCGTCGAGCAGGTCCGTCATCGACCGCGGTGACCAGAGCTTCTTCCACCTTTGACTCCTATTGAGCATCGTGCGACCGACCGAACGGGTGCGGCCCTGGCAGTCGATCTTAGGCCGCCGGACCCGAGTTGGGCCGAACCGTGACTGGGTGCGCCGAAACCAGTGTGCCAAACCCCTCAGAGGCGGCGGATCAGATCTCGCTCCAGGGTCTCTCTCGCGCTCCGGATCAGCGGCTGCAGGTCCCAACCCCGAAGCGCCTGTTCCATCTGCCGCAGCAGCGCATAGCACGACTTGGTGCCGCGCAGGGCGTCGCCCGGTTCAACCCCTGGGGGCGGTTGGATCTGGTTCAGCGGCACGCCGATGCTCCAGTCATAAACGTATTGGACATAGTCCAGGGACGGTGGCCTGCTCTCTGTGATCCCATGCTCCTGCTCCAGCGCTCGGAGCTCCAACTGGGCCCGTATCAGGAGCCGGGAGATCTGGTCCACTCGTCTGGTCGGCATGTGGCGGCGCGGTCTCAGCCGCGTGGCGCCGCGATCATCGGCCGCCAGCATCACCGCAACCGCGCAGACCTCCTCCGCCGAGAGGTCCGCCAGCCAGCCCTCGGTGACGGCCTGGGCGACCAGCAGAGTGTTCTCCCCGTAGACGCCTGCAGCCAGCATTCCCAACCGCGTGGGATGGTCTGCCTGGAGGTGGCCAAGCTCCCCCAGCACAGCCCGATAGGCGCGCAGCTGGTTGCGGTACTCGTGCTCCCGGGCCGCCGCCACCACCTCGGCGTTGCGGAGCGCATCTTCCAGCTCGCGCACCTCGTTGCGGGCTGCCGTGTGCTCGGCCAACAGGGGACAGTGCCGGCACGGCGACTGGGTCACCTGGCGCTCCGCCTCTCGGATCGCCCGGCGTTGCTGCTCCAGCCTTCCCCCTGGATCCCTTGTGTCCAGGCCGAACCGTCCCTGGCGGCGGTCTCTGAAGTGCTGGCGACGCAGCTGCCGGGCCTCGCTGCGGGCCTGGTCGACGGCGGCGCGCGCCCCGAGATACTGGCGCAGGGTCCGCTCCGAGCACCGCAGCTTGGGGTGGCGGAACCTCCGCTTCTGGAGGTCCTGAAGACGTGCCTCGAGATTGGGACGGCGCAGCCTGAGGTTGTCCAGCGCCGCCAGCCGCTGGTGCTGTCCGAAGGATTGCTCAAGCAGCTCCTCCGCCTGGGCCGGGGTGTGCCGCTTGAGCAGGTTCAGCGTCATGTTGTACGTCGGCGCGAACTTGGACTCGACCGACATGTCGTTGCCGAGCAGGGTTTCGCAGATCACACCGAGGTCCACCTCCGGATCACGCAGGATGATCCCGTGGCCGATGGGGTCTATCCCGCGCCTCCCGGCCCGGCCCAGAAGCTGGGTCAGCTGTCCCGACCTGAGCGCCGCGAAACCCTGGCCGTCGAACTTGGTGAAGGTCGATATCACGCATGCCCTGGCCGGCATGTTCAGGCCCAGGGCTAGGGTTTCGGTCGCGAACACCACCTTGATGAGGCCCGCTTGGAACAGCTCCTCGACCGTCTCCTTGACGTACGGCAGGAGCCCCGCATGGTGCACCGCGAAGCCCGCGCGCAGCATCCGCATGTTGAGGGCGGAGCTGTACAGGGCCGCCTCCTCGGGGTCGTCGACCGCCGCCAGGCGCTCGGCCAATGCCTCGTCTATCCGGAACTTCTCGTCGAGGGAGGTGAGGTCCAAGGAGTGGGTGGCGCAGCGGGCGAGCGCCTCCCGACACCCCTTGCGCGAGAAGATGAAATAGATTGCGGGGAGCATCTCCTGGACCCGCAGCTCCTCGACCACCCGCAGGAGGTCGTTGTCGGACGCCAGCAGGGGACGATTGCCACGGAAGCGCCGGTCGCCACCGGCCTCCTTCTGTGCCTCCTCCAGGGTCAATCGGTCCAGCTGACCCCGCTCGTCCAAGAGAGGCAGGAACCGGTTGCGAACCCCAAGCCAGGTGCGCAGCTCCACCGGACGGTCGCGCCGCAGCACAACCGCCATGGGCCCCCGGCGGGCACTCATCCAGGTGGCCACCTCGTCGACGTTCGTGATGGTCGCGGACAGACCGATGAATCGGATGTGACCAGGGGCCTGGATGATCACCTCCTCCCACACGGTGCCGCGCGGATACTCGTCTATGTAATGGACCTCATCCAGGATCACGAAGCGCACGGTGGCGAGGGAGCCGGGGTCGTCGTAGATGAGGTTACGGAGTATCTCGGTCGTCATCACCACGACCGGCGCCTCCGGATTTATCGAAGTCTCCCCCGTCACCAGGCCCACGGTGCCATGCCCGTGAATGCGGCTCAGGTCTTGGAACTTCTGATTGGACAGCGCCTTGAGCGGAGTGGTGTACAGAACCCTGCCCGTCGTGCCTCCTCCGTTCAGAGTGTCCCAGATCGCAAACTCCGCCACCACGGTCTTGCCGCTGCTGGTGGGAGCGCTCACCAGCACTCCGCGACCCTCTCTCAGGGCGGTGATCGCCTCCTCCTGGAACGGGTCGAGGGGGAAGGGGAGGGTCGCTTGGAAGGCGCCCAGCGGTGAGGGGTCTGAGGCTTCTCCTCGGGCGCTCAAGCCGACGGCGACTCGGCCACTCTGTCCCCCACCCCGGGTTGGCGTCGGTTGGTCTTGTACCAGGCCAGGATCAGCAGCGGGCATCCGATGATGAGCACTCCGAGCGAGGTCAGCTGAGCCTGCTTCAGACCGAAGGCGATGATGGGCACGTTCACGGGATTGCGCAGAAAGAACAGGCCGAACTGGGTGATCGGGTAGCAGATTATGTAGGTGATGCCGATCCACCCGTCGGGCACGTTCCGCTTGCGCAGGTAGACCAGCAACCCCAGCACGATCAGGATCAAGACGATCTCATAGGCGGCCGCGGGCTGGTAGGCCACATCGAGCTTGGGCGCGAAGGTGTGGGGATTGGTGTAAGCCGTCGCCCAGGGAAGGTTGGAGGGGTAACCCAGGATGTCCCCATTTATGATGTTCCCAATGCGCCCGATGGGCTGGCCCACCACGGCGAAGAAGGCGGCCGCGTCGAGCAGGATCCAGAAGTTGACCTTCTCGCGCCAGGCCAGGAAGAGGATGGTCGCGGACGCCAGGAACATGGCTCCAAAGAAGGCCATCCCGCCCTCCCAGAAGGCGAATATCTGTCCGGGGTGTGTCAGGTAGTAGAGCGCCCCGGACTGCAGGTCGTAAAAGAGGCGCCCGCCGATCAGCCCCGCGACCACGCCCCAGAAGGCGATCCAGCTGGTCTTGCTGCGGGGTATGCCGTGGCGCTCGGCGTAGGGCAGCGCCACCTGCAGCCCCACGATGATTGCTACCGCATAGCCGACCCCGTACCAGTGAATGGTGAGCGGTCCCAGCTTGAAGACCGGGTCGATCCCGATTTTGATGATCGCGACCAGCGGGCTCATAGGCTTATCAACTCCATGTCGGCGGTGGTCAGGAGTGCCTCTCCCGCCCCTCCGTCCTGCTCCACCCAGCTGCGCACCCGGTTCAGCATCTGGTCCGCATGGCGCCGGTCGTTGCTCACGCAGCTCACCCCGATGACTGCCAGCTGCCAGCTGTCAAGTCGGTCGACCTCGGCCACGGCAATGTTGAAGGTCCGGCGCATGCGCGCGATGAGGGAAGCGACCACCTGGCGTTTGGCCTTCAGCGAGTGACTTTCAGGGATGTGCAGGGTGAGGACGAGGCTACCAATCACCACGGGGTCAGTGTAGGAGATAGGCGCCGGACGCACTGATCGGCCCTACCCTGCACGGCGCAGCATCTCCACGGCCACGTTCTGACGCCGCTCCTGGCCGACGGTGGTGGTCGGGCCGTGCCCGGGGTAGACCGCCGTGTTCTCCGGGAGGGCCAGCAACTTCGACAGGACGGCCATCAGCTGGCGAGGCAGATCGATGTCGGGCAGGTCGGTGGGGCCGATGTCGCCGGCCCGCATGGTGTCGCCTGTGAAGAGGTGGTTGCCCACTCGCAGGCAGAGGCTCCCCGGGCTGTGCCCGGGGGTTGAGATGACCTCCATGGCGAAGTCCCCGAACTCCAACTGGTCGCCGTCCACCAAGTAGCGCTGGGCCGAACGCAGGAACTGCTTGGCGTCCAGAAGGCTCATGGCGGTAACCCCTCCCACCACGGCCGCGACCTCGTCCTTGGCGCCTGCGTGATTGCGATGCCCGTGGGTGCAGACCACGTGCTTCACGGCCAGCCCCTGGCACTGCTGCACGATCTTGGCCGAATCCGCGCCGGGATCGATCACCACCGCCTCCTTGGTCCTGGCGCACGCGACCACGTAGCAGTTGGTGGGCTGGGTCCCCTCCACCCTCACCTTCGATATCTGCAGGCGGGGCTTGACGGCGGCCGTGTTCAGGGGCGTTCCTCCCGCTGTTGTACCAGCTTCTGCCGTAGCGCCTCCAGCTGTTCGAACTCCTCCAGAGGCGGCTTGGGCAGGCGCTGATATGAATGCGGGAACTTGGCGTGCTGGAGGGCGGCCACCAGGGTGTCGACCTCATCGTCGGTGAGCCGGTACAGGTGCCCGTGCGCAGAGGGTTGAGGAATGGCGTCGGTCACAAGTGACGGCTCGAACTCTCTGGGCTCGGGAAACAGCTCCGCCGGCTGCCCCAGTTCATGCTCCTCACCGGAGCTCTCTCTGGCGGGTACCTTCGTGGGCTGAAACAGCTGAGCCGACCCGCTCAGGCTCGCTCGCTTAAAGGCCATCGCAGATCTCCTATCTGGTGGCGAGGACGTGGTCCGCCAGCTTGCGATAGGCGGCCGCCCCGTCAGACTCTCGAGCGTACTGAAGAATTGACTGGCCCGCCAGGGGACATTCGGCGAACCGGATGCTGTCGCCGACCTGGAAGGGGTAGACGAGGTTGCCGAAGTGCTCCTGGACGTCCTGAAGGACCTCATTGGCATGCACCGTGCGCCCCTTGTGGATGGTGGGCAGGATCCCATGGATCCTAAGGCGCGGGTTGAGCTTGATCCGGATCCGCTCGATGGTGCGCTGCAACTGCTGCATCCCCTTCATCCCGAAGTACTCGCACTGCAGGGGGACGATGACGTCCGTGGCCACCACCAGGGCGTTGATTGAGAGCAACCCCAGGGAGGGGGGGCAGTCGATCACCACGAAGTCGTACTCGGCGAGGATGGGGTGGAGCTTCTCGCGCAGGACCGATTCACGTCCGATCTCGGTCACCAGCTGCAACTCGGCACCCGCGAGCTCCACGTTGGCGGGCAGGAAGTCGACCCCGACCCCGGGGGAGTGGAGACGGACATCCTCAACCCGGACGGTGTGCTCGCACAGGAGGTCGTACACCGTGAGCCTCAGGTCGTCTGGATTGGAGACGCCCATGTTCACCGTGAGATGGCCCTGAGGGTCCATGTCGACGCACAGCACCCGCCGTCCGCGCTCAGCCAGGGCGCTGCCGAGGTTCACCGCGGTCGTGGTCTTGCCGACGCCACCCTTCTGGTTGGCGATGGCGAACACCTGAACCTCAAGCGGATGATGACTGTTGGAGGACATCGTCTTTGGGACCTCGGGAGGGGAGCCAGGTCACTCCAGCGACCGGCTAGGTGGCCCCCTGTAGTTATCATATGGCCGCTTGCGATCTTGCGAGCATTTCCGCACCCCAGCCTCTGCCGGGGCGAGCCGTGCTTCGGGCAGCACCCGCGAGCCCCGGATGCCCCTCGTCTTTTCAGCCCCGCCCTTGATCAAGGAGGATGCCAGCTGCCGTGACCGAACTCAACGATCACCCCAAGCCGAAGGTCCAGGCGGTCGAGGAGGCCATTCAGCTGGCCCTCTCGTTTCGGTGGGAGGAGGCGGCCGCCGCCAATCGGGAGCTGCTGGAGCGGTTCGGCCCGGATGAGGACGCGCACAACCGGCTGGGCAAGGCGCTCATGGAACTGGGGCAGCTTGAGGCGGCCCGCCAGGCTTACCAGGCGACCCTGGATCTGAATCCGACGAACCCGATCGCCAAGCGCCAGCTGGCCAAGCTGGCGGATCAGGGGCCCGCGCCGACCGCGGGGCCGCCGGCCGGCGCCCTGGACATAAAGTTCTTCACCGAGGAGCCTGGAAAGACCGCCTTGACCAGATTGGTCCGAGACGAGGGCCCGGCACCGGCCGCGGTCCTGCCTGGAGATCCCGTGGAGCTGGTCGTGTCCTCCGGCCACGTGACCGTGCGCAGTGTGAGGGGAGCGGAGCTGGGCTCTCTGGAGCCTCGCCTGGCCAGGCGAGTGTCGCGGATGGTCGAAGGCGGGAATCGCTACGCCGGAGCCGTCACCCACGTCGACTCAGCCGGGATTCAGGTGATCATCCGGGAGGTCCAGCAGGCGCCCCAGATGGCCGGGATAGTGTCCTTCCCAAGCCGCAAGGCGAAGGAGGTGGATTACCGCCCCTACACCAAGGAGCCCTCCAGAGCTCGCGAGCCCCAGGTGGTGGAGGTCTCCGACGAGGATGACGAAGATCTGGTGCGGACTCGGCCCGTCCGCGTGGCGGATGAGATGGAGGAGGGCTTCACGGAGTTCTCCGAGTTGGACGACGCCGACGAAGCGGAGGACGACGCCGACGCAGACGAGGACGACGACGCCTTCTGAGGGTCATCGACCAGGGGTCTCGGTAGATCCCTCCATCGGAGCCATCAGAAGCCGCTCGAAGCAGGAGCGCAGGACCACCGAGGAGCGGGTCGAGAGCCCCGGGTGTTCCTCTCTCAGTGCGGCGAGGAAGTCGGCGAGGTCGTGGGTGGTTCCGACGCGCACCTTGGCCACATAGCAGTCGTCGCCCGCCACCTCGTGGAGCTCCAACACCGCGGGGTCCCGGCTCAGCTGGGCCTCGAGCCTGCGGCGAGAGCGTCCATCCCCTCCGAGGCGGAGATACACCAGGGCCAGGGTGGAAGCCCCCACGCGCTCCGGGTCCACCACGGCTGTGAAGCTTCGTATCACCCCGCTAGCCTCCAGCTTGTGAAGGCGCTCGTGGACAGCGGGTGCCGTCAACCCCACGAGTTCCCCAAGGGCCGATAGCGTCAGGCGCCCGCTGCCCACCAGGGCCTGGATCAACCGCCGGTCCACCTCGTCAGGGCTGTTTGGCCTTGCTGAATCTTTCACGGCTGCTCCTCTAGAATGACAGAGAAATATTAATCAATGTGTTGAAACATAGGGTGATGTTTACCAGCAGGGGACGGCCAATGGTAGGGACCCAGGTGCGGGCCTGGGGGGCGTTGGTGGTCGTCTATTTCGTCTGGGGCTCGACTTTCACCGGGATCCAAATTGCGGTGCGGGCGTTTCCGCCACTTCTGATGGCGGGAACTCGCTACCTGCTGGCGGGGCTTGTGCTCTACGCGATCGTGGGCCGGACCGAGGGGGTCCGCTGGCGAGTCCCTGCGTGGCGGCACATCAGAGGCGCGGGCACGGTCGGCCTGCTCCTCCTGCTGGGGGGCAACGGCCTGGTCAGCTGGTCGGAGCTCACCGTGCCCTCAGGCGTGGCCGCGCTGATCATCGCCACGGTCCCTCTCTGGATGGCGATTTTGGCGATCATCTGGTGGCGGCAGCCTTCCCCGGGGCGGATCGCCTGGGTGGGCATACTGGTCGGCTTGGGCGGAGTCGCCGTGCTTGCCAACCCCGTCGGCGGGGGACACCTGCAGCTGCTGTCAACCGCGGGCCTGCTGCTGGCGGCTCTGCTCTGGGCGGTCGGATCTCTCTACTCCCGCCGGGCCAGCATGCCGTCCAGCATCTTCCTCGCCTCCGCGATCGAGATGATAGTTGGCGGGCTCGGTCTGGTGGCCGCGGGGCTGGCGACCGGCGAGGCCGCGTCGGTCGACTGGGCCAGGGCCCTCGGCGCCCCGCTGCTGGCGTACGCGTGGCTTGTCCTGGGTGGCTCGATCCTTGGGTACACGTGTTACGTCTATGCCCTCAAGCACCTGCCCACCTCCACGGTGGCGACCTACGCCTACGTCAACCCCGTGGTCGCGCTCCTTCTCGGGTTGTTGATCCTGGGCCAGGGACTGTCACCCACCAGCGCCCTGGCGGCGGCGATGATCACACTGGGTGTGCTGCTCATGGTCAGCGGGCCCCGGCTCCGAGGCTGGATGGCCCAGCGCAGCCAGGCTTCCAACCCGGCCGGGTAGGCCGCTGGGATCAGAAGAGGACCGAGCGCATGGTGCCAACCCGGCGGAACCCGACGCGTTCATAGACCCGGATCGCGCTGGTGTTGAAGTCGTTCACGAAGAGGGTCACCGCCTGGGCGTCGGCCAACAGCTGCCTGCACAGGGTCGCCATGCCCCTGGTCGCCAGCCCGCGGCCTCGCATCTCCGGTCTGGTCCAGACCCCCTGGATCTGAATCGCCTCAGCTGTCACCGCTGCACATTCGGCCTTGAAGATGAGCTGGCCGTCCTCGATCCAGATGTGGACCCACCCGCGGCGGATCATGGTCAGCACCCGCTGGCGGAATCCGACCGGGTCTGATCGCATGGGGTCGAATCCGACCTCTTCCAGATGCATGGCCGCCCCAGCGGCAACCACCTGGTCGTAGTCCGAGATGGTTGCCTGGCGCATGGGAGCCTCAGGTTGGGCGCAGATCGAGGCACGGTCGTCGATGGCGTAGTGGGGCTGTTCCGCCCGAATGAGGCGCGGCTGGCGCAGCCTCGGTCCGAGCCGGTCCTGGAGTCCAGCCACCTGATCGCGGGGGCCCACGATCAGCTGGATCAGGTGCACCCTGGCCCTGAGGGAGTCCGCCAGAGCCACCAGGTCACGGGCCTCGGGAGCCCAGGGCACCACCAGGGGCCCAACCATGGCGGCCCCGAAGATGCCCCGTTCCGGAGGGTGCTCGACACCATAGATGGCGCCCTGGCGCAGAGCGCCGTAGTGGACCTCGCTTCTCAGGTAGGCGTTGTCCAGAGGGCTCTGGTCCAGGCATGCCTCCAGCTCCATGGCGTCGGCCGCCCAGAGCTGGCGCACCCGCAGGTGGCGGCTAGTTCCCCACCTCAGCACAGGGGAATTATGACCATCTCGGGACTCCAGAGCCGGTGATGCATGGAAGCGCATAAATATGCAATACTGGGTCGATGCCAGAGGCAGTGGAGGACCGGGTCAACGTGCGGGTCGGGGTGGCCGGGGCCACCGGATATGCGGGCGCGGGGGTGACCGCTCTGCTCTCGCGGCATCCCGCGGTCGACCTCGTTCAGGTCTCGTCGCGCTCCCACGCGGGGAGGACGCACTCCCAGTGCTACCCGGGATCGGATTGTGACCTGGTCCTGCAAGAGGAGCTGGACGGGGCCGCCTGTGACGTCGTCATCAGTGCCCTGCCGGTTGGGGAGTCCGGGCGAAGGGCACAGCGGTGGCTCAGCTCCGGAGCGCTGGTGATCGACATCGCGGCCGATTTCCGGCTGCGCGATCCCGCCTCCTTTCGCCGCTGGTACGGCGAGGAGCATCCGGACCAGGAGTTGCTGGCGGAAGCGGTCCTGGCGCTGCCCGAGCTCGACCCAGAGCCGTTGTCGTCGGCCCGCCTGATGGCGCTACCGGGCTGCTTCTCGACGGCTGTAATACTTGCCTGCGGTCCGGCCTGCCGGTCGGGCCTGGTGGAGCAGGACATTGTCGTGGACGCCAAGACCGGCATCAGTGGGGCCGGCCGGACGGCGGGGCCGGGATATCTGTTCTCCGAGCTCGACGGATCCGTGCTGGCGTACAGCGCCTCGGGGCACCGCCATCAGCCCGAGATGGAGCAGGCGCTCAACTCCCTGTCGCCGAACCCCCACCAGGTCACATTCGTGCCCCACCTGGTGCCCATGACCAGAGGGATCGTTGCCACCTGCTATCTCCGACTCAGGTCGCAGGCTGCGATCACGGCGTTGCGGCACGAGTACTCCTCTTGCTACGCGGGCACACCGTTCATCCGCCTCCACGACGGGCCCAAACCCAGCAAGCTCGCCATTGGCACCAACCTCTGCTACCTGTCCATTCAGGAGCAAGGCAATAGGGTCGTCATATGCGCCGTCATCGACAACCTCGGCAGGGGCGCCGCCACCCAAGCGGTCCAGGTCTTGAATCAGCGCCTGGGCCTCGGTGCGACGACCGGCCTCAACCGGGATCCGCTGTGGCCTTGAGCGCAGATCTCGACCCGGCGGAGCCCGATCGCCGGCGGACGGGGGTGACCGCGGCCCACGGCTTCAAGGTCGGGGTGGCGGCCGCCGATGTCCGCGGGGAGGGAGGCGAGCGTCCCGACGTCGCGCTCATAGTCAGCGAGACCCCGGCCGTGGCGGCGGGCGTGTTCACCCGAAATGCGGTCAAGGCGGCACCGGTAGTCATCAGCCGCCTGCACATAAGGCGGGGGTGGGCAAGAGCCGTCGTGGTCAACAGCGGCAATGCCAACGCCTGCACCGGCGCGCGCGGGCTTGGGGATGCGCTGCAGATGGCCAGGGCCGCCGCCGACGAGGTCGACTGTGCCCCAGGCGAGGTCCTGGTGGCGTCCACGGGGGTGATCGGGCGTCACCTGCCGATGGAGCGGATCCTGCCCGGGATTGCGAGGGCGGGCAGTGAGCTGAGTGAGGATGGAGGGGCGGTCGCACGGGCGATCATGACCACCGACACCTACCCCAAGCAGTCCTCCAGGCGGCTTGCTTTGGGAGGCGTCCAGCACTCGCTCGGGGGCGCCGCCAAGGGGTCCGGCATGATCCATCCGGACATGGCGACCCTGCTGGCCTTCGTCACCACCGACATCAGGGTGGCTCCGGAACTGGCGCGAGCCCTCCTGGCTCGGGCCGTCGACGTCAGCTTCAACCGGATCAGCGTGGACGGTGACACCAGCACCAACGACAGTTGCCTGCTTCTGGCCAACGGCGCGGCGGGCGGCCCGGAGGTGCTCGCCGGCACCGGGGAGGCCGCGCTCTTCGAGCAGGCACTCACGGAGGTCCTCGGAGACCTCGCCGAGCAGATAGTCGCGGACGGCGAGGGCGCCAGCCGTACCTTCTCGGTGACGGTCTCAGGCGCTCTGGACCACACTCAAGCCCTTAGCGCGGCCCGAGCCGTAACCAGTTCTTCCCTGGTCAAGACCGCCATTCACGGTGGGGACCCGAATTGGGGGCGGATCCTGGCTGCCGTGGGCCGCTCAGGGGCCGAGCTTGCCCTGGACCGCTGCCGCCTCACCATCCAGGGTGAGGAGCTGTTTCGCATGGGTCAGGTCGTCGATGGGGCCGTGGAGCGGGTCGCCCCACGGCTGCTCGAGCCGCGCGTCTCCATCGTTATTGATCTCGGAGTCGGGGAGGCCGAAGTGGTCGCCCTTGGCTGCGATCTGACCGCGGACTATGTGAGGATCAATGCCGACTATTCAACCTGACCGAACCGACCTGGTCGACCCGGCGACGCGCGCGCAGATCCTGGTCGAGGCACTTCCGTACATCCAGAGGTTTCACGGTCAGCTTCTGGTGGTGAAGCTGGGTGGCGCGGCCATGGAGGAGGAGGCCAGGCGCGACTCCGTGCTGCAGGACCTGGTCCTGCTCCGGTTTGTCGGGATCAGGCCGGTCCTGGTCCACGGTGGCGGCCGCGAGATCACCTCGCTGGCCGGCGCCCTTGGCCTCGACACCAGATTTGTGGACGGATTGCGGGTCACCGACCAGCGCATGATGGAGGTCGCCAAGATGGTGCTGACCGGCAAGATCTCTCCTGAGTTGGTCTCGGCGATCCACCGTCTTGGCGGCCGCGCCATGGGCTTGTCGGGCGAGGATGGGCCGACCCTGCTGGTCCAGCGTCACCAGGGGCCCAACGGTGAGGACCTGGGGCTGGTTGGCGAGGTGGCGGAGGTCAACCCGGAGCCGGTGCTGGCGCTGACCGAGCGGGGCATCATCCCAGTCCTGGCCTCGGTCGGCCTGGGCTATGACGGTCAGAGCTACAACGTGAACGCGGACACGGTAGCCGGTGCCTTGGCGCCTGCCCTGGGAGCGGCCAAGCTCATGATCCTGACCGACGTGGCCGGGGTGCAGGCAGCGGACGGGCATCTCTTCAGCGAACTCACCCTGGAACAGGCGCAGGGGATCCTTGACGACGGCACCGCCCAGGCGGGCATGATCCCCAAGCTGCGCGCCGCCCTGGTGGCCGCACGCCTGGGGGTGGCGGTGCACATCATCGACGGGCGAGAGCCCCATTCGATCCTCCTCGAGCTGCTGACCGAGTCCGGCATCGGCACCATGATCGACCCCGGGGGCGGCGATGGCGTCTGACCCGGTCCCTATGTCGCTGGCGGAGCGCGAGGCCGCCTTCCTGTGTGCCACATACCGCCGTCCCCCTCTCACCCTGGTGAGGGGGGCGGGATGCCTCGTGCACACCGACGACGGCCGCACGCTCCTGGACCTGGTGGGGGGGATCGCGGTGAACGTGCTTGGCCACTGTCACCCGGAGGTGGTGGAGGCGGCCTCAGCCCAGCTCCGCAGCCTGGTCCACACGAGCAACCTCTACTACACAGAACCGCAGGTGGCGCTGGCGGAGCAACTGGTCCGCAGCGCCTTCCCCGGACGCGTCTTTCTCTGCAACAGCGGAGCCGAGGCCAACGAGGCCGCGATCAAGGTGGCGCGCAAGTGGGGCCGCCTGCATCGCGGCGGGGCCCACACGGTGGTGACCCTGGAGGGCGCTTTCCACGGGCGCACCCTGGCCACCCTGGCCGCCACCGGCAACGCGCACTACAGCGAACCCTTCCGGCCCATGCCGGAAGGGTTCCGCCAGGTGCCGCGCGACGACCTGGCGGCGGTCGAGAGGGCCCTGCGGGACCCCGAGCGTCCGGCGGTCGCCGTGCTCGCCGAGCCCATCCAGGGAGAGAGTGGCATCCATCCCCTGGCGGATGAATACCTGCTCGGTCTGCGGGAGCTCTGCGACCGCCATGACGCGCTGCTGATTCTGGACGAGATCCAGACCGGCATGGGACGCACGGGGACCATGTGGGCACATCAGCGGCTGGGACTGACCCCGGACGTCATGACCGCGGCCAAGGGGCTCGGTGGTGGCCTGCCTCTGGGGGCGATGCTGGTGTCTCCTAGGGCGGACTGCCTGGAGCCCGGGGACCACGGCAGCACCTTCGGCGGCAACCCGGTCGCGTGCGCCGCCGGGCTCGCAACCTTCACGGTGATTGCGAGGGACCGGCTCGCGGCTCGAGCCGCGTCGGCCGGCGATCAGCTGGCGGAGGGAATCGTGGGACTGAGGTCACAGGGCTACCCGATTGGAGAGGTGCGCGGCCGGGGCCTGCTGATCGGGGTGGCACTGACTCAGGCCCTGGCGCAGCAGGTGGGAGCCGCGGCTTTGGAGGAGGGCCTGCTCATCAATCCCATTGGGGACCAGACCATCCGCCTAGCGCCTCCCCTGGTCATCTCCGACGCAGAGATCGAGCAGGCGCTGCTCTTGCTGCGGAGGTCCTTCCAGAGGGTGGTCGGGGTTCGCCCCACATGATCACCGCCGGGAACAAGCGCCAGCGACAGGCTGCGATCCTGCGGCTGCTGCGCGAGATTCCAGTCGAGACTCAGGAGCAGCTGGCTCAGCTGCTCCACGAGCGGCACCTTGAGGCGGACCAGGCGACGATCAGCAGGGACCTGAGAGAGCTCGGCGTGGCGCGGGTTGCGGGGTCCCTGGGCCGACGCTACCTGCCGCCGCCCCAATCGCCAGACCCATGGACGCGCGCGGTCCAGGTGCTTTCGACCCAACTGGAGCGCCTGGAGCGGGTGGGGCTCATGGTCGTGCTCCACACCCCGGTCGGGGCCGCGCCGGTGGTGGCCGCCGCGGTGGATGCCCTCGAGCTTCCCGAGGTCGCGGGCACGGTGGCAGGGGATGACACAATCTTCATTCAGGCACGTTCCGCAGCCGCGGCCCACAAGGTGGCCGAGGAGCTCGAGAGCCTGCGACACATGCCCGTTGAGGGTCAGAGAACGGCAGAGCCGTGAGCGAGGAGTGGCGCACCTATGAGTGATTCCCGGGCCCGTTGCGTGCTGGCCTTCTCTGGCGGCCTCGACACCACGGTGGCGGTGCACTGGTTGACCCACGAGAGGGGGTTCGAGGTCGTGACCCTGTCGGCGGATCTGGGGGAGGCCAGGTCAGCCGAGGAGCTGCAGGCCAGGGCCCTGCGAGCGGGCGCGGTGGCGGCCCACGTGGTCGACGCCAAGGCCGCCCTCTTGAGCGACTTCGTGTTCCCGACCCTGCAGGCCGGAGCTCTGTACCAGGGTGTCTACCCACTCGCGACCGCTCTGGCTCGCCCCCTCATAGCCAGGCTGCTGGTGGAGGTAGCGCGGGAGACCGGGGCTTCGTCCGTGGCCCACGGATGCACCGCCAAGGGCAACGACCAGGTCCGCTTCGACGTCGCCGTCGGAGCCCTGGCCCCGGGGCTCCAGGTGGTCGCTCCAGTCAGGGAGTGGAGTCTCGGCCGCAGCGAGGAGATTGCCTACGCCGCCGCTCACGGCCTCGAGGTGAAGGCGACCAAGCAGAGCCCATACAGCGTCGACGCCAACCTCTGGGGCCGCAGCGTGGAGACCGGCATACTCGAGGATCCCTGGCAGTCTCCGCCCGAGGACGCGTTCGAGTGGACCTCCGCGGCAGCCGCCGCGCCCGAGGCGGGGGCGGAGGTCGTGATCCACTTCGATGAGGGGGTTCCTACGAAGCTCGATGGGGTGGAGGTTCCAGCCGTGGAACTGGTGACGCGGCTCAACCTCCTCGGTGGAGAGCATGGCATTGGGCGCATCGACCATGTGGAGGACCGCCTGGTGGGCATCAAGTCGCGCGAGGTCTACGAGGCCCCGGCGGCGGTCATCCTGGACCAGGCCCACCGGGCCATCGAGTCACTCACCCTGGCCCGGGATGTGCTGCGCTTCAAGCGCCTGGTGGCGGACGAGTGGGCCCAGTTGACCTACGACGGCCTGTGGTACTCAGCCCTGCGCCAGAGCCTCCAAGCATTCGTCCATTCCACCCAGCGGTTCGTCACCGGTGACGTGCGACTCCAACTGCGCCAGGGTGCCATCACCCTGCTCGGGCGCAGCAGCCCCACCTCGCTTTACTCCCGTGAGCTGGCGACATATGAGCGCGCCTCGGACCGATTCCGGCACCAGGCGGCCGAGGGCTTCCTGAACATCTTCGGGCTGCCTCTGCGAACTCAGGCCGCGATCCAGGGCAACCTGTGGGAGGAGTCCAAGCCGCTGCTGGGATCCATGCCAAGGGGGATCGCCCAGGGGCAGAGCACGGTGGGACGCGATGCCGAAGGCACCTGACTCCGGGCGAACACGAGCGCCGAAGGCGTGGAGTGGCAGACTGCAGCAGCCGTCCAGCCCCACCCTGGAGACATACTCGACTTCCCTGCCGTGGGATGGGGAACTGGGGCAATTCGACATCCTGGGTTCCAGGGCGCATGCGGGGGCGCTCCACCGCGCCGGCCTCATCGATGAGGACTCGCACGACCGCATCTTGCGTGGCCTGGAGGCGATCTCGGAGGAGCTGGCTGGCGGATCGTTTCAGACCCTGGAGTCGGATGAGGACATCCACATGGCGGTCGAGCGCCGACTGACCGAACTGGTCGGCGACCCCGGCAGGCGGCTGCATACGGGGCGGAGCCGCAACGACCAAGTGGCCCTGGATCTGCGCCTCTACGCACGCGCCGCCTGCACCAGGCTGGTCCGGGCCGGGGCTGAATTCGAGAACGCCTTGCTGAAGCGAGCCAGGGAGGAGCGGGGCACCGTCCTGCCCGGGTACACACATCTCCAGCGCGGGCAGGCGGTCCACCTTGGCCACCATCTGCTGGCCTACTTCGAAATGATCTCGCGGGATCTTGACCGCCTGCGGTCCTGTCACCGCCGCCTCAATGTGTCGCCCTTGGGAGCGGCCGCCCTCGCCGGGACGACCCTGCCCATCGAACGTGGAGAGGCGGCCGCCGAGCTCGGCTTCGCCGCTCTCACCGCCAACAGTCTTGACGCGGTGTCGGATCGGGACTTCGCGGTGGAATTGACTTTCTGCTGCGCCCTGATGGGGGTGCACCTCTCCCGCTTGGCCGAGGACCTGATCATCTGGAACACGGCCGAGTTCTCCTTCGCCACCCTGCCGGACGCCTGGGCGACCGGCTCCAGCCTCATGCCGCAGAAGAAGAACCCCGACCTTCTGGAGCTGGTCAGGGGACGCAGTGCGGTCCCCATCGCCTCGCTGGTCGGGCTTCTGACTCTGTTGAAGGGCCTTCCTCTCAGCTACAACCGCGATCTACAGGAGGACAGGAGGCACCTCTTCGCGGCGGTGGACGTGGCCGAGAGCTCCCTCCTGGCACTTGCCGGGCTGCTCTTGGAAATCGAGTTTCAACGGGAGGCGATGGAGAGGGCGTCGTCGGATCCCGAGCTGCTGGCCACCGACCTGGCGGAGAAGCTGGTGGCATCGGGGATGCCGTTCCGGCAGGCCCATGAGATGGTCGGCCTGGCGGTCCACCGATCCCGAGAGGTGGGCCTGCCCCTGGACTCCTGGCTGCACTCCTCCTGGCAGGAGCTCGGGCTGCCCTTCGACCCATGCCAGCAAGACCTTTTCAGCGCGCGCGCGTCCCTGGCGCGGCGCGAGCAGGTAGGGGCGCCGGGCCCAAGGGCCACATCCCGGGCGCTGCGAAGCTGCGGCCGTCGGCTGGCGGCGACGAGACGGTGGCTTGAGCAACAGGACCAGCTCGGGGGATCCCCTCCCCGCATCTGAAGCCCAGCCAAAGTTGCTAGGATCACAGCAGAGCGACCATCCGCTTAACGGGAACCCTGATGTACCGCAAGATCTATCTGCCGCTGGACAATTCCGATCATTCCACCGCCGCCTCCGAGTTCGGAATCCGTCTGGCCAAGGCGTGCGGAGCGGAGCTCGTGGGCAGCCACGTGTACGCCGCAAGGCTGCACGACTACCGCTTCAAGCAGATGGAGTACACCCTGCCTGAGGAGTATCAGGACGAGGTTGAGCTGGAGCGTCAGCGCAAGATCCACGACAGCCTGATCACCACCGGGCTGGGGCTGATTTCAGATTCCTACCTTGAGGAGACGCAGAGGCTCTGCCTGCAGGAGGGCGTGCCGTTCACCCCCAAGACCTTCGACGGGAAGAACTGGGAGGTGCTGGTCAAGGACATCGAGGAGTCGGACTACGACCTGGTGATCATGGGGGCGTGCGGGCTGGGGCAGGTCAAGGAGACCCAGATCGGGACCTGTGTGGATCGCGTGGTTCGGCGGGCCCACCGCGACACCATCGTGGTCCGCCACCGCGAGGGGCGGCAGACGCTGGACGGACCAATCGTAGTCGCCATAGACGGCTCTCCCCAGTCCTTCGCCGGTCTGCGCTCGGCGCTGGAGATGGGGCGAGCCCTGGACCTCCCCGTCGAGGCCGTGTCCGTCTATGACCCGTACCTGCACTACGTCCTGTTCAACGGCATCGTGGGAGTCCTCTCGGAGAAGGCGAGCAAGGTCTTCCGCTTCAAGGAGCAGGAGGCCCTGCATGAGGAGATCATCGACACCGGTCTGGCGATGATCTACTCGTCGCATCTGAAGGTGGCCAAGGAGGTGGCGCGTGCCGAGGGCTACGACCTGCCCATCACCCTCCTGGATGGCAAGGCCTTCGAGCAGGTTCTGCGCTACGTGCGGGAGAAGGACGCGTCCCTGCTCGTCTGCGGCCGGATCGGGGTGCACTCGGACCAGGGCATGGACATCGGCGGCAACAGTGAGAACCTGCTGCGACTTGCCCCCTGCAGTGTGATGCTCTCCTCCCGCACCTATGTGCCGCCCATCGACGTCCAGGGAGCGGCGTCCGTGGTCTGGACCCCGGAGGCGAACGAGGTGCTGGAGAGGATCCCATGCTCGGCCCAGGGATTGGCCAGGACCGCTGTGCTGCGCTGGTCGATGGAGCGGGGGCACTCCATAATCTCCCAGGATTTGGTGACCGCAGCTTTGGGCGACATCCTGCCTCCCGAGGCGTCCTCGGCCATTGGCATCCAGCGAGAGGCTGCCGCGGTGGTCAAGAACGAGCGCGAGGTGCACATCTGCCGCGAGTGCGGTTACACAGCTCACGGAGTGCGTCCGGTCTCCTGCCCGGTCTGCGGGGGAACCCAGGACGGCTTCTCCCAGGTGGACCACGAGACCCTGATGCGGGAGGCCGAGTCCGAGGGCGAGGTGACCGAGGAGCTCACCTTCGACAACCGCAAGATCGGATGGTCGACCGAGGCCCGAAACCTTCTCCATGAAATGCCAGCCGGGTATCTGCGCCGCCGGATCAAGGCGAAGGTCGAGAAGGTCGCCAGGATGCGCCGCCTGACCGTGGTCACCCTGCAGGTCGCGGGTCCCCTGATCGAACCGGAGTTGGGCCGGTCCGCCAACGCTCAGCCCCACCGCACACCGTTGCAGGACGACCTCGACCCGGACCGCCAGCCGCGCGACCAAAATGGATTCGACGAATCCTTCCAGGAGGGTGACGATGTTGACCGGGCGCTCCTGACATATGCCGCTGGGGGCACTGGAGGGCGCTACGTGCCCAGGGAGGCCTCTCCCACCGTCGCCCGCCTGCGTCCCCGAGAGGAGGGCACCACGCCTGGATTCGTGGCGCCAGCCGCCTCAGATGGTGAGTCGGAAGGGAATGCGACGCGAGGTGGATGCCCGGTGCATGCCAACCCCCAGCTGGAGGCGGCGGTCGTTGAAGCGCTGGCCGCCACCCCCGCCGACGCCGGTACCGCCGCCGCCAGATGTCCCGTTCACGCCAACCCGGAGCTTGCCTCCGAAGTGGAGCGGACACTGACCAGCGCCGTACCTGGCCCGGTCGCTGAGGAGCCCCGCTAGACCGCTCCAGGGTTAGCCGCCGTCCCGGCTGGGGATCTGCCGGGTCACATGAGTTGGCTGCCGCGTTCCACCGAGGGGTCGATCGGTCCCTCGGCACCGCGCATCAGCTGGCGCATGCGTTCCGCCTCCTCCGGAGAGGCGAGTGCGCTGGCCACGTCGCCGGCCTCCAGCACCGTGCTGGCCGTGGCGAACGTCAGCTCCGTGCCGCGCAGCACTGTCACCACGATGCATCCAGAGGGCATGGTCACATCGCGGAGCGGTCGGCCGATGAGCGGTGAGCCCTCCCCGATGCGCTCCTCCAGACTCATGATGTGACCGCTCACCTGGGTCATGACCCCGAGGTTGCTGGACAGCGCGCGCTGGTAGCCGGTCACGAGGTCCCCGAAGGTGAGCACACCGAGCACGTGCCGCGCACCATCTGTCACGGTCACCCAATGTCCCCCGGCCTGGGTGATGGAGTCGAGGGCCGTGTCCAGGTGGGCCGTGGCGGCGACCGTCGGCGTGGTGAAGTCGACCAAATCCGATAGCGAGGGTGAGGCGTCCTGGGCGAGTGCGCCCGCGATGACCTCTTCCGTCACCGTGCCCAGGTAGATTTCCTCCCCATCCACGACCGGGGCCCCGGGCACCGTGTGGGAGCGAAGCAGCTGTAAAGCCTCCGCCGCCCTCATTGAATCCCTCACGATTACCAGCGGCTCCGAGGCCACCGTGCTCACCTGGATCCCGCCCAGCAGCGGCAGGCCGAATTGCAGCCTCTGGGCGGGAGAGTCGGCGCGGGTGCGAAGCTGGCTTCTGTAGATGCTGTCGTCGAAGCGGCGCACGATAAAGGTGGCGATGGCGACCGCGACCATGGCGGGGACCAGCAGGGAGATGGTCCCGGTCATCTCCGCCAC
Organism: Candidatus Dormiibacterota bacterium; assembly: GCA_027339635.1. Classification (GTDB taxonomy): domain Bacteria; phylum Chloroflexota; class Dormibacteria; order Aeolococcales; family Bog-877; genus AG-12. The sequence continues at coordinate 9,132 of DAHWNZ010000029.1, read as the reverse complement.
CATCAGCATGACCGCCAGGGGTGCCCTGGCGATCCCACCGAAGCACGCCATCATCCCGACCACCACGAACGAGGCCGGATCGTGGGGCACGAAGGGAGCGAACGGCTCCAGCACCCTCCAGACGGCGGCTCCGGTGAACGCGCCGATGACCATCCCGGGACCGAACACTCCGCCCGACCCGCCGGTGCCGATGGATAGGGAGGTGGCCAGGATCCTGGCGAACGGAAGCAGCAGCACGGCGTAGAGCGGGATTGCCAGCAGGCTTGGTCCCAATCCCTTCTGGACCCAGCCGTATCCGGTGCCCAGCACCTCCGGGAGCGCCAGGGCGATCGAGCCCACCAGAAGTCCGCCCAAGGCGGGACGCAGCTTGCGACTGAACGGCAGCCGCGCGTTCAGGGCCACCACTCGATAGAAGCCCTTCGCATACAGGAGCCCGATCAGGCCCGCCGCGATCCCGATCACGGCGAACCACAGAAGCTGGCCCGGGCTCGAGAAGTGGTATCCACCACTCACGGTGAAGAGTGAGCGATAGCCCTCGACCGCTCCAAATATGAGGTAGGCGATGACCGAGGCGACCAGACCAGGGAAGAGGGCCGCGAACTCAAAGTCATCTCGATACAGAATGTCGGCCGCCAGCACGGCCCCTCCCAGTGGGGCGCTGAAGATAGCCCCGATGCCTGACCCGATGCCAACCGCCACGGCCAGCCGCCCATCGTCCGGGGAGAGGTCGAGCGTCCTGGCCAAGAGCGATCCAAACCCGGCGCTGATCTGGGCCGTCGGCCCCTCCCTGCCGCCTGACCCTCCTGAGCCTATGGTGACTGCGGAAGCGACAATCTTGACCGCCACCGCGCGCAGCCGGATGCCCCGGGGGTTGCGATGAAAAGCCTCGATGGCGGCGTCAGTGCCATGGCCCTCAGCCTCGGGCGCCCAGGTGAAGATGAGCAGGCCGGAGATGAGGCCGCCCAACCCGACCACGAGCGGAATCGCCCAAGGTCTCGCGAACCCCGAGGACCCCGGAGCGTTGCCCTCGCCTCCGGGGGTGGGGATGTGGTACCCGGCGAGATCACTGAGGAATAGGTGGGTGCCCACCTGCAGCGCCGTGTAGAAGAGAATGGCGCCGAGGCCAGCCACCACTCCGATCGCGGCCCCGAGGACCAGCCATTTGGTGGCGTAAGGGAGGCGGCTGATGCGGGCGCCCAGCCGGCTCCCGAGGATGCGCCAGTTGGTCCAACCCGCCTCAAAGAATGGTCCCTCCCAGGTGAGGCGCGCGTTGTTCAGACCACGGCGCGGAGGTCTGACCGGGGTGGGCTCGGGTCGGTCGTGCCGCCTTGTCCACCTTTGGGTGTGCCGCACCCGACGGGCCAGGTGCCCCGCCGCCCGAAGCCATCCCCGGGCCGCTCTTGGCTCGGGGTCTCCGGGGCGTGGCCCACCTGGTGGGCGCCTTCGGACCCGCGCCACCAGAGAACGCCATCCGGGTCTCATGAGGGTTCGAGCGCGGCCAGGATAAGGTCGACCGTGAGGCGGATGTTCTCCCAGCGGAATCCCGCCTCGTCGAGTCCGGCGTGCAGGGTGAGCCCCTCCCCCAGCGCCAGCATCAGGGACGCCAGAGCGTTTGCGGGAGTCGGGGTTATCCGGTGGCTGGCGATGCCGCCCTCCACCCAGGAGCGCAGGATCGCTCGCCTCTCCGCAATGGTGTGCCTCAGGGTCTCCCGCACCGCGGGGTCGGTCAGCATCGCGGCCCAGAGGTCCGCCAGCATCTGCACATGCTCAGGGGACTCGGCGCGCGCCAACATGTGGGCGGCGAACGCGCGCAACCTTCGGCTGGGGTCGGGCTCCCCGGTCTCAAGATCCATCATGGCGGCCCTCAGGGAAGCTGAGTCGTCTTCCAGCAGCGCCAGCAGCAGGCTCCGCTTGTGAGCGAAGGAGCCGTAGAAGGAGCCCTTGCTGACCGCCGCCTCCCGGCACACCTGGTCGACAGTGAGGTCGCGGTAGCCGGTGTGGGCAAGACAGCGCCAGCCGGCGTCGATGAGTCGCTGGCGCCGGGCGGCCCGGTGCTCCTCACCGACCTTCGGCATATCGCGAGTATAACGACTGACCAGTCGGTCTTTATGACTTGAGCGAGCCTTGCTAGGGCGCGAAGCGGCGTCCGGTGATGGATTGGGGCCCCACCGATCGACCGGTCAGGGGGCGGAAATGTCCTCCGGCGCCTCGCTGAAGTTGCCCAGGAGGTGCTGGGACCCCTCCTCGAAGGAGAAGACCGCTCCGCAGTTGGGACACTCCAGCTGGGATCCAGGGTCCATCTCCAAAGGGGGCAACAACCGTGTGCCGCAGGCGGGGCAGGTGACCGTCAGCTGCCCCGCCGATCCACTCTCACGGGCGCGTGCGGCGGCGGCCTCGGCCAGGTCCACAGCCACCGACCCACAGCTTTCGCAGCGGAAGGACGCCAGCCTCTCCTCGTGGCTCAGGTAGAGGCCGCGCGGATCCACGAAGACCGCTCCGCCGATGAGCTCGAAGCGGCCTGGCTGACAGCCGTAAGGACAGACCAGGTGCCGCTTTCCAGCGGTCACGGCAACATCACCCCTCGCCGCTGACGAAGATGGGCCGCTGCCAGCCGTGGGGACCCTCGCCGGCGGCCACGATCTCAAAGTAGAGCTCCTCCAAGTCGGCCTTGGTGTAGAGGTCCGCCACTCTGGCCCGCAGGCGCGCGGCGCCGCTGCAACCCTTGATGGCCCAGACCAGGTACTTGCGCGCCAGCCGTACGCCCCGGCGCTCGCCGTGGTGATCCACCACAGAGAGCCAGTGACGGCGCGCCAAGCGCACCCTCTCCTCGAAGCTGGGGTCCGGCCCAGGGTCGCCGTGGCGGAGCTGGCTCACGGTCTGCTGCAGAAGGTGCCAATCGCCCATCATCCCGCGGGCGATGACGACCCCGTCCACCACTCCCTGGCGGATCCGGGCCTCCACCTGGGCCGGGTCGCGCACGTCGCCAGAACCCAGGACCGGGATCGCTCGGACCGCCTCCTTCACCCTGCCGATCTCGGCCCAGTCGGCGAATCCCGTATAGCGCTGAGCCCTGGTCCTCCCGTGGATCGTGACCGCCTGAACTCCGACATCCTCGAGCGCCCGGCTCAGCTCCGGTGCGTTGATGCTCTGGTGGTCCCAGCCGAGACGCATCTTGGCGGTGACCGGCACCGGCACCGCCTGCACCATCGCCTCCAGCACCGCCGCGGTGGCACGGATCTCGCGGGCCAGGGCGGCGCCGGAACCGAGCCGCACCACCTTGGAAACAGGACAGCCGAGGTTGATGTCGATGATGTCCGCGCCCTTGGCGACGCAGATCTGGGCGGCGTCCGCCATCATCTTGGGATCGCAGCCGACCAACTGGGCCGCCACCGGGTGTTCATCACCCCGCAGGTCCAGGACCCGCTCGACGGCGTCCTCCGGGGCCCTCACGACGGCGGCGGCGGCGGTCATCTCGGTGCAGGTCAGGCCGGCGCCCAACTCCCTGGCGAGATCTCGGAACGGGCGATCGGTGATCCCCGCCATCGGAGCGATGAAGATGGGGTTGTCCAGCTCCACCGTCCCGATGCGCAGAGAGATCCCGGGTCTTGTGGTCCTGGTCTGGGCGGCAGTTGTCAACTTCGAGCCACTTGGTGGTGCTCCCGCGGGTGGAGGGCGGATATGGGGTGCGCTTGGTCTCAGTATCGGACATGCCGCGGGACCGGCTCGCAGGGGTTCGACGGCGGGCCCTCGAACCCCATATAGTCGGCAGCGCAATCGGAGCTTCGGCGGGGCATCCCCTGGGAGGAACACGCTTGCTGCTGGCGATCGATGTGGGTAACTCCAACCTGACGATCGGGGTCTTTCGAGATCAGGGCCTGCTGGCCCATGGGCGGTTTGCCACTAGGCGCGACGCCACCCCGGACGAGCTGGGGCTACAGGTGCTGAGCTTTCTGCAGCAGCGCGGGTTTCCCACCGAGATCGGGTCAGTTGCCGTCTCCTGCGTGGTCCCCACCCTGAACCAGGCACTGGTGGAGATGGCTCACACCTACCTCGGGGTCGAGCCCATGATGGTGGGGCCGGGAACCAGAACCGGCATGGAGATCCACTACGACCCTCCCCGGGACGTGGGCGCTGACAGGATCGCGACGGCGGTCGGGGTCCGGCATCGCTACGGAGGGCCGGCGGTCATGGTGAGCTTCGGCACGGCCACGGTCTTCGACGCCATTGATGCCCGCGGCAACTACCTGGGGGGCGCCATCGCCCCCGGGCTACAGCTTTCGGTGGACGCCCTCTTTTCTCGTGCCGCCCGGTTGCCCCGAGTGGACCTGGTGGCCCCCGACCGGGTGCTGGGCCGGACCACAGTGTCCTCGATGCAGGCGGGGATCATGTACGGTGCGGCGGCCCAGGCCGAGGGTCTCATCAAGAGGATCAGAGGGGAGATTGGGGAGGCCGCCAGGGTGGTCGCCACCGGGGGCCTCTCCCCACTGGTCGCGCCCCTGGTGGACGGGGTGGATGTGATCGATCCCCTGGTGCTGCTGGAGGGACTCAGGGTCCTGGAGGAGATGAACAGACCGCGGGCCTGAGCATAAAAAAAGGGCGCCCCCCGAAAGGGACGCCCCGAGAGGGGGGGGCTAGTTGAGGGTCAGGAGATCCACTCTCGCGACCAAGGCTAGGTTAGCACCACTGCGAGGGGCGGGCAAATTCCGAACTGGTGAAGGTTCGGCTACGGCTGTGTCGAAGCGCAGCTTGCGAGGGCGTCAAGGTTTAGGTAGACTTCCATTTCCCGACCTGTGCCCATTGGATTCGGCGCGGGCGGTGCCAATGAGGCCGGTTGACGCCGGTAAGGAGCGGGTGAGCAATGCAGGACAAGCCGGTACTCCTGACGCCTGAGGGGCTGCAGAAGCTGCAGGAGGAGCTCGACTTCCTCATCAATGAGAGGCGACCGGAGATAGCGCAGAGGATCAAGCACGCCAAGGAGTTCGGCGACCTCAGCGAGAATGCCGAATACGACGACGCCAAGAACGACCAGGGGTTCATCGAGGGGCGGATCATGACCATCGAGCAGATGATCCGCAACGCCAGCCTGATCGACACCGAGGAGAAGGTAGATGGGTTTGTCCACCTGGGCTCTCGGGTCGAGGTGAAGGACGAGTTCGGAGAGACGAGCTACACCATCGTCGGCCCCGCCGAGGCCGACGCTGGATCTGGAAAGATCTCCCTCGAGTCCCCCGTGGGCAAGGCCCTGATGGGCCGCCGCACCGGGGACGAGGTGGAGGTCGAGACTCCCGGTGGAGCCCGTCGGGTCCAGATTCTCAAGGTGGCGTGAACCGCGGGCCGGGTGAGGGCGTAGAACACGGTGGGGACGTCCTCGGGGACCGCCGGCGCAAGGCTCTCGCTCTGGCGAAGATGGGGACTCCGCCCTGGGGAGTCGATTTTCACCCACAGATGACCTGCGAGCGGGCCCACGAGGCCGCCCCTGAGGCACCGGGGGCTGTGGGCACCACGACCTCCGTTGCCGGCCGGCTGCTGCGAATCCGCCGCTCTGGCGGCATCGGCTTCGCCGACTGCTATGACGAGTCAGGTAGGCTCCAGCTTCTGGTGACCAGAAGGACTCCTGGCGCTCTCAACCTGCTGGCGGAGCTGGACCTTGGGGACATAGTGGGGGCCGCGGGTCACCTGACCAGGACCAAGGCTGGGGAGCCCAGTCTTGAGGTGGAGGAGCTCACCCTGCTGGCGAAGGCACTCCGGCCTCCGGCTGCAAAGCACCGTGGGGTGGTCGACCCGGAACTGCGCTACCGCAGACGGTATTTGGATCTGCTATCGGACCCAGAGCGGCGCCAGCGCTTCCGCCAGCGGTCGGCGATAGTCTCCTCCCTGCGCCAGCTCCTGGAGGCGAGAGGATACCTGGAGGTGGAGACTCCGGTTCTCCAGGAGATCCCAGGCGGCGGGGACGCGCGCCCGTTCGTGGCCCATCACAACGCGCTGGACACCGACTTCTACCTGCGAATAGCCCTGGAGCTGTACCTCAAGCGGCTTCTGGTCGGCGGCTTCCAGCGAGTCTTCGAGATCGGCCGTACCTTCCGCAACGAGGGCGTCTCGCCCAGGCACAACCCGGAGTTCACCCTGCTAGAGGCGTACGAGGCCTACGGTGACCTCGGATCGATGATGGACCTGTGCCAGGCGATGGTGGCGGGGGCGTGCCGGGCGGCAGAGGCCCTGGGCGCCACACCATCCCCCGCCTTGAGCCAGCCGTACCAGGTCAGGACCATGGCCTCGCTGGTCAAAGAGCTCGCGGGGTTCGACGCCGTCGCCGCTTGGGATGACGCGGCGGAGATGGCGCGGCAGGCGAGGGAGCTGGGAGCCGTGCTGCCGGCGGGAGCCGGTCCGGGGCGGATTCTCTTCGAGGTCTACGACCAGTTGGTGGAGCGCAGGTTGGACAGTCCCGTATTCGTGACCGGCCATCCCGTGGAGGTATCCCCACTCGCGCGGCGGGAGGAGGACCCGCGCTTCGCCAAGCGCTTCGAGCTGGTCGTGGCCGGCCGCGAGCTGGCCAACGCCTTCTCCGAGCTGAACGACCCGATTGAGCAACGGGAGCGCCTGGAGGAGCAGGCTCGGCGCCGCCGAGCCGGGGATCCAGAGGCTCAGCCGTTCGACCAGGACTTCGTCGAGGCGCTGGAGCACGGGATGCCACCGGCCGGAGGAATCGGTCTCGGGGTTGACCGTCTCGTCATGTTGATCACCGGGGCGCCGAGCATTCGCGACGTGCTGCTCTTCCCCACCCTGCGACCCCGGGAAGGATAGGCGCGGTCAACCGTTAACCTTTATCTCTATGCTCGCGCTCCAGTACATCCGCGACCACCCAGATCTGGTGCGGGCGGGTGCGCTGCGCAAGGGAGAGACCGCTCCGATAGACGAGATCCTGGCCCTCGACCGGGAACACCGGCTGGCACTGGGCGAGGAGGAGTCGCTCAGAGCCGAGCTCAAGGCGAGCTCCCTCCGGTTTCAGCAGATCGCGGGGGACAAGGCGGCTCCGGTGGAGCAACTGCGGAGCGAACTTGCGGATCTGAAGCTGCGGATTCAGACGACGGGCCAGCGCCGCAAGGAGATGGAGGAGGGGCTCGACCAGCTCTTGCTGACGGTCCCCAACCCTCCTCACGAGTCGGTCCCCGACGGCACCTCCGACGATGACAACCGGGTCGTCCGCACCTGGGGAGAGCCTCCCTCCTTCCCCTTCAGCCCGCGGCCTCACTATGACCTGGGTGAGGCACTGGGAATCTTCGATTTCGATAGAGCGGTCAAGATATCGGGCAGTCGCTTCGCCGTGCTGAGGGGGAAGGGCGCCCGGCTGGAACGCGCTCTCAGCACCTTCATGTTGGACATGGCCACGGCAGAACACGGCTATCAGGAGGTGGCGCCACCGTATCTGGTCAACCGCAACTGCATGGTGGGCACAGCCAACCTTCCCAAGTTCGAAGAGGACGCCTTTCATGTGGTGGAGGGGGATCGCTTCCTCATCCCGACGGCGGAGGTTCCTCTGACCAACCTCTATCGTGAGGAGATCCTGGAGGCGTCCCAACTGCCGATCCGACACGTGGCTTGGACGCCGTGCTGGCGCAGCGAGGCAGGGGCCCCTGGACGTGACACCAGAGGCTACATTCGTCTCCACCAGTTCAGCAAGGTGGAGCTGGTAAAGTTCGTCCACCCCGAGCGGTCTCTGGACGAACTGGAGAGTCTCGTGAGTGACGCCGAGTCGGTGCTCAGAGCCCTCGGTCTGCACTACCGAGTGCGCCTCATGTGCAGCGGTGACATGGGGTTCGCGCAGTGGAAGAAGTATGACATCGATGCGTGGGCCCCTGGTCTCGGCCGGTATCTGGAGGTGTCGTCCTGCTCCGCCTTCGGTGATTTCCAGGCCCGTCGGGCTGGGATTCGGTTCCGCACGCCCGGCTCCCGGCCAGAGTTCGTGCATACCCTAAACGGCAGCGCCCTGGCGCTTCCCAGAACCTTTGATTGCCTCCTCGAGACGTACCAGACGGAACTCGGGTCCGTCGTCATTCCAGAGCGGCTGAGACCGTACCTTGGTGGGATGACCGAACTCGACTGACGCACGACATCAGGGTTACCCATGTCGCTCGTGGGGCCCAGCGCATGGGGCGATGGGCATGGTAGGGGGCACGACTCCATGCGCCGCGAGCGCATCGATGGTCAGAGAACGTGAGGATCGCTGCCTCAACCATCGCGGCCGCCCGCTCCAATACCGCGGCCGTTGGCCGGCCTCCCTGGATTCGCCCGGGATAGCTGCCCTGGTCTACTGGGCGCTGGGTCCACCCGTCACCATCCGGGGGTCGCCGGTCTTGTGCCCGGCGTTCAACGAGTCGAGGATGACGAGCAAGTTGCCGGATGGATCCTCGACAACGGCGACGGGCACAGCAGTCGTGTTGGCTGGCCCCGAAACCACCCGATCACCAGGTGCTCGAACCGCCACTGCGGCGTGGGCGGCTGACTCCCCCTTCCAGCTCGGTCCGTACTGTTACCGGGTGCTGAGCACGTGCTCGATGGCGGACCCTGGGAGTTCAGTCCCGGCCTGGCCGATGTCGTCATCTCGCCAAAGCAGACTGTGTCCGAGCGCATCTCCGTAGAAGGCAAGCCCAGCGTCAGGGTCGGTGACCGCGCCGCTCGCGGCATCCACGGAGTCGAACAGGGTGGCACTCCCAGGACCGGCATTACCCATTTCTGCTAGTGCCTTTGGCCAACGTTGTGCCCGGGTGTTGCCTTTCACTTCGTCCGTGTACGATTTCCTAGTAGCTAGGAGGGATGGCAGAGTGGTTGATTGCGGCGGTCTTGAAAACCGCTGAGGCGGCAACGCTTCCGGGGGTTCGAATCCCTCTCCCTCCGCCATCTTGAGATCAAATGTTCCTCCCAAGGACCATTGCATAGGGAGAGCCGACTGGTGAGTGACAGCAGAACGACAGCAATCGATCTCAGGCGCCCCGGACGACACCCTCCAGGATGTCGGCTGCCTCACGATGCATTGGCTCGGTCGAGTGAGAGTAGAGGTCCAAGGTGATCGCGACCGTAGAGTGCCCCAGCATGTCCGCCGCGACCTTCGGATGGACGCCGTGCCGAAGCATCAGG
>DAHWNZ010000028.1:0-31700 GCA_027339635.1 Candidatus Dormiibacterota bacterium | reverse complement strand
GACCAGCAGCAGCACCGCGCTCAGCGCGGCCCAGGCGGCGGTGGCGCGGGATGAGGCCGCGGTCGCTGCGGATCAGGTGGCGCTGCAGCAGGCTACGCTCACCGCGCCCTCCGCCGGTGTGATCGCCGCCGTGGGCGGGACCGCCGGGGAGATAGCGGGGCCATCGGGGGTGACGGCTCCAGCTCCGGTCGGGTCCCAGGTGCCAACTTCGGCGGGCTTCAGCCTCTTCCCCCCAGCTCCGCAGGCGCCGACCGTGGGCGGGCAGCCGTCCAGCCAGCCGATGATCGCCTTCTATCCGGCGACATTCTGGGAGGCGGTCGCGGTGGTTCCCCAATCAGAGATCTTCTCGGTCCACCCCGGTGAGACGGCGCGAGTGACCGTGAATGGCCGCTCAGGCTCTATCGCAGGCCGGGTGGAGCGCGTGGACTCGGCTCCGATCTACGCCAATGGCGCTGCCAGTTACGACGTCGTGGTCCGGCTTGACCGCAACCTGGGCTCTGGACTTCTGGGAATGTCGGCGAACGTCAGCCTGGGGTCGCAATCGTGACCGTCAAGCAATCGGAGGGATCAGTCCCGTCCCGATGAACAACCCTCAGGTGGTTCAGCAGGGCTGTCGCCAGGACTGGGTTCTCGGGGCGGCAATGCGGGCAGCGGCGCCCCGGCCGGGGCACGTTCACCCAGAATCCGTCCACGTCCTGCGAGGTGAGCTCGATGCAGTGGAGCAGCTGCTCCAGGAAGACCTCGGCACCGGTCGGATTGGTGCTGACCCCGGCCGTCACCACGAGCTCCGGATTGGCGGCACGCGCTCTGAAGGCGACCTCCTTCACGAAGTTGGCGAAGAGCTCTGGCCGTCTCTCCAGGCGTTGGCACTGGATGTGGAAGAGCGCCACGTGGGGCGCCATGCGCTCGATGAGGCCGCAGCCGAGATACGCGCTCTCAGCCGAACCCGCCTGGGGCAGAAGGCGCTGCGCCAGGGTGAGGGCAGGCGCCGCTCCGAGCGCGATTGGGGTTCCTCGCACCAGGTCTGCCGCGCGGGCCACGAAGTCCCAGGGAACGGCCCGCTCTGGGCTGGGGGTGAGATCCCAGTTCTCCTGGTCGTAGAGGACGAGGCTCGGCATGGCGTACCCCGCCAGGTGGTCGATGGTCCGGGTCACATCGCCGAAGCTGGCACAGTTGAAAGTCGGCACGCAATGTGCCTCACTCCAACTGTTGGTCCCAGGTGGCGGCCCGCCCAGCACGAGCCAGGTCAGCTTAGTCATGGTGCTCGGATCGAAGCCGAGCTCAGTCGTCAGCCGAAGCGCGCGGCTGGTGAGCATCAGAAGCGGCCGCCGCAGTCCGGGGACCTCCGCCTCACTCAGAGCCCGGGGCGAGAGCCGATCGTTTGCCTCAGTCGGGCCGGGAATCAAGGGAAGACGCCTTCGGGGGACGCGACATGATCGCACCCTACCACCTGGCGCTGGTCGCCGCCCTGTTGCTGGCGGCCTTCGTTTGGATCTTCTGGTCGGTGCGCCGTCACCCGAGCGTGGACTCCGGGGACGGCCTGGGGCTGGTGGTGATCCCGCCTCCGGCGCCGGTGCGGCTGAATCGCATCTTCTGGTTTCTCGGAATTCTGACCCTTTACGCGGTTGTCATCGTGGCGCTGCGCACCGGCCTAGCCTCGTTCTACTCGTCCTTCGTCCTGCGCATGGCGGTCTGGGTTTTGCCGTCACCGACCGTGGTCGCGCCCTACTCCAACCACATGGAGACCGGGCTTCGGCTGATGATCGCCGCCGCCATCGCCGCCCTGGGGCTGGTGCTGCGGGGCAGCCCCGCGCGCAAGCTGGCGGTCGCTCTGCACGCCTTCGTCTACCTCGGAATGGCGGCCTTGCTGGACTGCCTGGTCGTGGTCCTCTCGGCCGAGACCAGGCTGCCCATTGCGTACGTGGGCCTGGAGGGGATCCTGCTGAACCTTCTGCTCTGGGCCACCGTCATGCTGCGGGTCTTCTTCACCACCTTCTACCTGCCCCGACCGAGTCAGGTGCCGGTGGTGCGTCGGGTGTACGGACCACTGACCGCCCAGGCGACCCTGCTGGCGTTGGCGGTGGTGGCGCTGCTCGTGATCCTGACCGCGGTGATCCTAAAGTTGGGCAATCTCGGGCATGGCCTCTACATCTTCCTGGGGTTCATGACCTACGCCCTCATCTGGACCTTCTTCATCCTGTTCCTGCGGATCTTCAATTGGTTTCACCGCAAGCCCAGGCTTGGGGAGTCCACCCCGCCGATCCACGTGATCATGTGCGCCTACAACGAGTCGCCGGGCATCCTCGACACCCTTTACTCGATAGACCGTGCCGCCGAGCGGTACCAGGGAGTGGTGTACGTCACCCTCGCGGACGACGGCTCCGAGGATGACACGGTGGCGATTTCAAAGCAGGCCATGGCCGACTTCAAGGCGGCCCGGGGAGAGATCATCGCCTGCGCCCACGGCGGCAAGTCGGCCGCTCTCAACGCCGCGCTGGCCCGGGTAAAGGGGCCGATCGCGGTCCGGATCGATGCCGATGTGGTGATCAGCGACAACGCCTTCGTCTGCCTCCCCAGATGGTTCGAGGACCCCTCGGTGGGAAACGTGGGTGGCTCGACCTTCCCCCGCATGGGCCGTTCCTGGATTCACCGGATGCGGCTCATCGAGTGCCTCTACGGGTACTTGTTCGTCAGGCCCGGGCTGATGGCGATCGACGCGCTGCCCTGTGTTCCCGGGACCTTCCAGGCGTTTCGCCCCGAGCCGGTGCGCGCCGTCGGGGGGATGGTGATCGGGATGAACGGCGAGGATGCCGACCTCACCATGCAGATAGGCAGGCTGGGCTACAAGGCCGTCCTGGACCGGGACATTGTCATTCACGAGGACGTGCCCACCGACCTTCACGGCTACCGCGAGCAGCGGCTGCGCTGGTACCGCTCCGGGGCGCACCTCTTCGCCCGCCACGGTCCCTTTCAGGGGCCGTCAGCGGGCCCCAGGGTCTGGCTGTCCACGGTCAGGGCCGCGGTCTTTCGCTTCATGATGATGGTCCGGCCCATCGTGTACCTGTACGCGCTGGTGTGGGCGATAGAGCAGCCCTCCAGCAGTCGCAACATCTGGTACGTGTTCGTCCTCTTCGGATCGGCGGTGACGCCGATGCTGGTCTGCACCGCCTACATGGCCGTGCGCCACGGCTACGCCCGCTACCTGCCCTGGTTTTTGCTCTGGTATCCGACCTATGTGCTTATCCGCAGGGCCGTGATGATCGAGAGCTTCCTGACCTTGCCCACGCGCCCGGTGGTGGTGCCGCGGTTCAACTGGAGTGCTCGGCGCGCGGTGGAGATGGGGCCAGATGCGGCGGCCTGAGATAGCACGCAGGAGACCTGTTGGTCGGGCCAGGGTGTCTGGCCCGGGTCCCTTCGCTCTCAACCGTAGGTTTGGTCTCCTGGCGATGGGCGTTGGGATAGCCATCGCCCTGGCAGCCGCAGGGTGCGGGAATGTGCGCCCGCGGTCGCATCCTCAGATCTCCCCCTCGACCAGCACCGGACCCCAAGCCTCCCCACCACCGAGCATGGCGGAGCAGCCCACCTGGTTGCTGACGGCGCAGGCCATTCGCGAGATGGAGGCCGTGGCTCCGGTGACGACCAGGCTGGGTTCGGCCACGGTCTTCGAACTGGTGGGCTCTTCGGGCAACCTCTACCCCGGGTTGGAGGCGACCAAGGTCGTCAGCTTTCGCAGCGAGTCGGACTTTTCCGGGTGGTCCCCGGCGGCCGGCGGGCAGCCCGCGGCGGTGCTCTACGACCCCGAGCACTGGAGCTTCACGCCTTCGGCGGAGCAGCTGAATGTGAGTCTCTATGCGGCTCGGTTTGTCAGCCTGGCGCGGTCGCGGTCTGAGACCCCCATCCTCGCCCCAGGTCTGGACTTGGTCCAGGCCCTGGGCTCGGGCGGAGGCACGTTGGCTTCCAGGTACCTCAGCCTGGGCATCCCAAGGGAGATGGCCAAAGCCTTGGGCCAGGGCTCAGGCGTCCTCGAGATTCAGGCCCAGTCGCAGGAGCGGTCGGCCGCCGCCTACCGCAATCTGGTCGCGGCTGCGGTTGCCCAGGTGCGGACCACTGGGTCTTCAGTCGAGATCCTGGCCGGGCTCAGCACCAATCCGCAAGGGGGGCCGGTGACCGAGCAGGAGCTGGCGGCCGACGTTGCGGCGACGGACAACCTGGTCTCCGGGTATTGGTTGAACGTGCCGGACCCGGGAGCCAGCTGTCCCAGCTGCGGCGCCGCCAACCCCGGGCTGGGAGCCTCGTTGCTGGAGGCCGTCGGGTGAGCGGTATTAAGTCGAGTGGAAGAAGGCTCGGGGTGCCCGGGGAGGGACAGCCCGGCCGGCAAGTGGGGAGTGAGAGATGTCATTGGTGACCCTGGTATGCGGCAGCGCCTGTTCCAAGACCGTACTCGACCTGGCTGAGGCACTCGGGTACGTGACCCGGGCGGCGGATGATCCGCAGCCCATCGACCTGGCGGCGACCCCGGATCTCATCCTGATGGTGCAGAACCGGGCGGGTGTGGAGCGCGTGGTTCAGCTGGACCAGTGCGGAGTCCGGTACTGGCTGCTGTTCGTGGGGGCGATACCTCGCGCATGGGATGCCAGGGTGCCGAGAAGGCCCCACGCGTGGGTGGCGGAGCTGGATCGTCTGAACACTGAGTACCTGCTGCGGCTCCTGGACGACTGGAAGGACCGTGCTGTTCCGCGGGTCGATTGCTTCCACTTCAGCTATCGAGAGGGGGTCCCCGCGGGCGCGGACTGGGTGGTTGACACCCGCTGCCTGGACAGTCCGCACTGGGTCACCGAGCTGCGCGCTCATGAAGGTGGGGCGGCCGACGTGGCCGCCTACGTCACCGGTCAGCCGGCAGCGCGGATTCTCCTCGACCACTTTGAGTCCATGATCATCCAACTGATGCCCCACTATGTCGCCCAGCGGCGGTCGGTGCTGCGGATCGGAGTGGGATGCACCGGAGGTAAGCATCGTTCCCAGGCGATCACGGACGCCCTGGTCAAGAGGATCAACCAGTCGGGGGTGGCCACCGCCCAGCGCCTTTCCCGTGAGCCGGTGACCTTGCCGCCTGAGGCCGCCGCTTACCTGCGCGCTCCGGGTGCGGCTCCCGCGCTCGAGCTTGAGGGCAAGGTGGTCGAGGCAAGGGAGGCGGTCCCACTGTCGGTCGGCTGACCGGCGGGCCCAAATCTCGCACCGCCGACCGATGCTGCCGGGGGTGCTGTGCCGCGGTCTGGGTGCGGGGACCGGGCGGGCGTAATGGCGCCTTCGGCTAGGCCCGAGAGCGCTCTCCCAGGCCCAGAGCCTCGGCACTGGCTGCAAGTGCCGCGAGGTGAGCGTCCAGCGACTGGAATCCCGCCACCATGGTGTTGATGTAGACGTGACTAGCGCCGGCCTCGCGCCATGTGGCGACCTCTCTGGCTACAGCGGCGGCACCGCCGCCGCCGAAGCTTACCCCGCCCTCCATTGCGATCGACTGCGGGTCCCGGCCGACAGACTTCGCGCCGGCGGCCACGTGGGACAGGGCGTCATCCAGCTGCCTTCCCGGAGGCACCTGGGGGAACCAGCCGTCGGCCAAGCGGCCCGCACGAAGAAGGGCCGGTTTCGCCTGAGCGCCGAACCAGATCGGTATCGGCCGCTGCAGGGGCAGGGGGGCCAGGCCGGCTCCGGTGATGACCTCATGGGACGACCGATGCGTCACCGACCTGTTCGTCCATAGTTTGCGCAGAACTTCGACCTGCTCCGCCAGCCTGGCACCGCGTCCGGCAAAGGAGGCGCCGAGGGCCTCGTACTCTACCCGATTCCAACCCAGCCCGACGCCCAGGCGCAGGCGGCCTCCGCTCAGGATGTCAACCTCCGCCGCCTGCTTTGCCACCAGCGCGGTCTGACGCTGGGGCAGGATTATGATCCCGGTCACGAGCTCCAAGGAGCAGATGCCCGCCAGGTACCCGAACAGCACCATCGGCTCGTGGAAGGTCGAGTGGATGTCGTAGTTGCCCCGCCAATCTCGGTGCACAGACGGGTCTGCCCCCAGGACATGGTCGTAGGCGAGGATATGGTCGTAACCGAGAGCCTCCACCCGGCGCGCGTACTCGGCCACGGCGACCGCGTCGGCGCCGATGGCTGTCTGCGGAAACACGGCTCCAACCTTCATGCGACTTGGTGTACCACATGGGGCACGGGCAGGGCATTGCCCGGCCGAGGGCCTCTGCCCGCTCCGGTGGACCTCCGGACCCGCTCCTTCCGGGCGAACTGAGCTGGACCGCTGCTAGCATCTGTGGCTGGATGGGCGGGTTCTTGGAGGTGATTGCAAACTGATGGAGTCCCGGCCCAGACCCGGGCGCCTTGGGCCCGGGATGCGCATCGGAGTCGTGGCCCCGAGCGGCGCCACGTTGGAGGAGTCCGAGGTCTCCCGGGGCCGGGCCACCCTTGAGGGGATGGGGTTTGAGGTTCAGTTGGCACCTCACGCCCTGGACCAGTATGGCCACCTCTCTGGGCAAGACCGGGACCGGGCCAGCGATCTCTTGGAGATGCTGGAGCGCAGCGATATCTCCGCGGTCATGTGTCTTCGGGGAGGAGCAGGCGCGATGCGGACCGCTCTGGCCCTCGACCCCGACCGCCTGGAGCGTCTCCGAGGGGACCGCCCCAAGGTTTTCATCGGGTATTCCGACATCACCGTCCTGCACCAGGTGGTCGCCAAGAGTCTCGGCTGGGTCACGTTCTACGGGCCCATGCTGGCGTCCATGGCCAATCCCTCGGACTACACCCTGACCGCCTTTCAGCGGGCGGTGACGAGTGCCGACGGGTTCGCCATCGGGCCCGATCCAGACGACCCCTACGTGGAGACCATAGTCCCGGGCGTGGTCGAGGGGGAGCTGGTGGGAGGCTGCCTAACCCTGCTCGCCAGCCTGGTCGGCACACCCTGGCAGCCGGACCTGAGCGGCAGGGTTCTGTTCTTCGAGGATGTGGATGAGGAACCCTATGCGATTGAGAGGTACCTGGGGCAGCTGGTGGCGTCTGGGGCCCTGCGCCGGTGTGCGGGGATCGTCGTCGGGGAGCACGCCAACTGCGAGCCGAAGCGTCCGGGCCCGACGCTGGGCCTCGAGCAGGTGCTGAAGGACATGCTCAAACCCCTCGGGATCCCGGTCCTCTACCACCTTCCGATAGGGCACGGCAGGCACCTGGCCACCCTGCCCATGGGTGTGGCCGCACGCTTGGACGCCGACTCAGGGGTCGTCACATTGCTGCAAAGCGGTGTGATTTGAGTGGTGGCCCAAGCTGAGGCGGTAAGCACACCCACTAGCGCGAGGCTGGCTTCCCTGGAGCGGGCGGCGCAGCTGGCCGCCACCCCCTTCTACCTGACCGACCTGGCCGAATTGGAGCGCAGGGCGAGCGCTGTGAGGAACGGCTTCCCCGACCCCTGGATCGTCCAGTACTCCCTGAAGGCAAACCCCCTGCCTCAGCTCGTGAGACGGCTCGCGTCCCACGGGATTGGCGCCAACGTCGTGTCCCTGGGGGAGTGGGCGGCCGCCTCCGCGGCCGGTGTTCCCAACAACCGCATATCGTTCGAGGGAATCGGCAAGACAGATGCCGAGCTTGGGCGGGCGGTGCAGGCCTCAACGAGGGGCGAGCCGCTGCGCTGGCTCACAGTCGAGTCAGCCGATGAGCTCCGTGCACTGAGGGCGGCCGCCCACCAGGTCGGCGCCGGGGCCCAGCCGGTGGAGGTTCTGTTGCGACTCAACCCAGAGGTCCATCCCGAGACCAGGGGCGAGTTCCAGGTGGGGTCGTCGGAGAGCAAGTTTGGGCTGGCGGAGGCGGAGCTGAAGCAGCTCTTCAGGGAACACATTGAGGCCGCCTCACCCGTGCGCATCCGTGGAATCCATGTTCACGTGGGGTCGCAGCTGGCCCAGACCGGTGCCTGGGTTGCGGGCGGCGTCGCCGCCTGCCGCGTCCTGGAAGAGCTGCGTTCCCTCAGCCACGACCTCGACACGGTCGACTTCGGCGGCGGATTTCCCGGGGCTGAGTCGCCCGCCCCGGGTGACTTCAGGGAAGCTCTGACTCGCGCTCTTGCCGAGGCTGGTCTCTCGGCACCGGCCCGTGCGGCCGTGGAGCCGGGACGGAGCCTGGTGGCCTCAGCAGGTTGGCTCCTAACCTCGGTGCTGCACGTGCGGCAGCGATCTGGCCGGCCGCTGGTGGTGGTGGACGCCAGCATGTCGGAGCTGATCCGGCCCGCCCTCTACAAGGCAAGCCACCCGATCTTCTTTGTCCGGGGCAACGCCGCCGATTCCCACCTCGCGCCCACCATGGTCGGTGGCGCCGTGTGCGAGAGCACCGACAGCTTCGGAGTCCACGATCTGCCCGAGCTGAGACGAGGAGACCTGCTGGCCATCGCGGCAACGGGCGCCTACGCGTCCTCCATGTTCTCGGCCTACAACGGCCGACCTCGACCGGCCGAGGTGCTGCTGCATTCCGACCTGAGCCTGACCGTGGCCAGGGAGCCTCAGCCCTTCAGCCCCTGACCTCACGGAGCCCTCAGCCGGGGAGCTGGTACTCCAAGACATACCTGTGGGTGCCGTCGGGATCGATGGTCAGGTGGAAGGTGCCGGAGATCCCTCGGAGTTCACCGCGCCCGGATCCGGGCACCACCTCATAGTGCAGCGTCTGCGAGCCCTGGTGCATCATTCCGAGCTGCTGCAGGGAGAAGCCTCCGGTGCGGCCGCCCAGTTGGCCGTCAACGGACTCGATCGCGACGTAGCCTGCCTCCCCGGCTCCGGGATCGCCACAGGAGAGCATCAGGCCGCTGCCCGTGCCCTGGAGATCGCCGGAGAATGTCTTGTTGAAGTCGAGGCGACGAACGGTGGAAGCGAGTTCGTCGCCGCCCGGCACCATCACGACTGAGAATGTTCCAGCGGCCCTTTCCATAGAGACGGGATTCTAACAAGGCGGCACATGGGCTGACCCGCCTCGTCACCTGAGGTCTCGCACCATGCGGGGCCGGCCACGGTCTTGCTGGCGGCCGTCGGCCCTTCCCCCACCGCGGCGCTGATGGCGGGTCCGCCCTCGCCGTCCGCCGTGACGGCGCGGATGAGCAGCATCAGCACGGGCGAAAACGCCCTCCGCCGCCGGCGCTCCTCGGGGCTTGAGTTCCCTGATCAAGTCCGCTGGGCCCGCGGCTCGTCGTTCCATGGCGCTCCGGACCAGAGCTCGCGGAGGCGACCCACCTGCCATTGAGTGGAGTCGATGCGTCGTCTCCGCGCCCGGTTCGAGACCTGATGAAGCGGCTGCGGATTGTGTTGGTGGAGCGTTGGACCAGGGCAAGAGAGGAGGCGAACCGTTCCAGTGCCTCATCCCATGACGGAGGTCCGCGGGTGCGGCCCTTACTTCAGCACCGGCCAGGTGCCGTGTCCCGAGCGAGCGAAGGCCGTCTCAAGCTATTGTCGGGAAGCTGTGTCGATCCCAATTGCCCCTGCCGTCTACCGTGTTGGCCCCAGGTGCCTCAAGAGCTCCCGTGAGGACGGGCCGTGGGCGAGAGCAGGAGGCTGGCCAAAGTGGGGTCGTTCTCCGCGGAGTGCGGCCCTGATCCGGGGGTGCCGGCAGCCCTCTGGAATGAGGTCACCTGGCATTGCGCCGCAGACTTGGCGCAATTTGCCCCGGCCTACGCTCTCAGCGCGCGCCCGGCCTTGACGAGCAAGTCACCCCAACCTCGCGGAGCACTTTCTGCGGGCGAGCGGGTGTCGGTGTACGCAGCTTTCGAGGTGGCCGCGTTTCGCTCGATCTGGTTCGCCGTGCTGAGCGGCAACTCGGGGCGCTTCGCGGTGATCCTGGTGGCCGGGTGGGAGGCCTACCGCCTGGGGCACCAGTCCTCGCTCTGGCCCAGCCTGGTGAGCATGCTGCTGCTTGTTCCATCGATGCTGTTCGGGCTCTTCGCGGGAGGGGTGGCCGATCGGCGCAACCGCGCCCTGATGGCCGCCGCGGGGGAGCTGGTGAACGCCGCGGGGTGTGCGGTCGGCGCCGTGCTGGTGCTGGCCGGGCAGCTCAACCTGGTGGTCCTGCTCCTGCTCACCGCTGTAGTGGGCATAGGAAACTCGGTTCAGGGACCTGCCTGGCAGGCCATGATCCCCGCCCTGGTCGGGGAGCGGCGCCTGCTGAACGCCAGCATGGCAGCCCGGATCGCCCAGCAGGGATCCGAGCTCACCGGGCCGGCCCTGGGCACTGTGGTGTTGACACTGGCGGGTCCCGGGGCAGCCTTCGCGGCCTGCTCAGCCTTTTACCTCACGGCGATGGTGCTGCTATGGGGCCTGCGGTCAGCCGTGACCGCCCCTCCCCGCACGGAACTCGGGGCATCCGTGCTGGCGCCCATTCGAGCAGGGATGGCCTACGTGCGCAGGGAGCAGCCGCTGGGCACCCTGCTGCTCTGGGTGGGACTGCACTGCAGCCTCACCATGGCCAGCATCGGCATTCTCCCGGCGGTCGCTATCGCCAACCTCCGAGGGAACTCGGCGGCGTACGGGCTGCTCCTGACGGCATTCGGCTTCGGATCGGTGTTCGGCCCGATGCTGCTGATGGGCCTCGGCACAAGGGCGAAGTTGGTGACGACCCTGATTGTGGCGGGGATTCTGAGCGGGCTCCCTCTTATCACCCTGGGGCTCGTCCACGTCGCCGCGGTGGATCTCGCCTCGGCCGCCATCGCGGGAGGTGCCCAGGCGGTGTTCATGGCAGCCATCTACTCCGCCAATCAGGGCCGGACGGTGGACTCCATGCGCGGGCGGGTAGCCAGTGTTCAGCTATCGCTCACGACGGGAGCGATGGGTTTGGCCAGCGTTGGGTGGGGTGCCCTGGTAGCGCTGGTTGCGCCCGGGCTGGTGCTGGCCGTGCCCGGAGGGATTTTCGTTATCGCCTGCGTTCCCTTCGCTATGCGCCGGAGGCGCATAGCGGCCGCACTCATGAAGCCAAGTTCAGCAGAGCGGAACGCTCCCCTTCGCGCCCCGAAGTTGCCCACGGCAGTGGTGGATGGAGCTCGGGGAGCACGGACCATTCACGGGGACGAGCCGGGCTGAAATGCCAATGCCCATGCCGGGGATGTCGTCGCAACCGTACGTTGGTGCCGCCGTCTGGGTTGTTCTGGCTGCGGCGGCTGTGACCGTGGCGGTTCTGCTGGTGCGGAGAGCCCGGCGTCATCCCCGATTGCCGGGGTCGTCCCCTGAGCCAGCGCTGGGGGACGGGAAAGAGGAGTCCCGGAACGACGATCATGACGGCGCCTCGGGATAGTGGGTCCGAGAGAGTCCGGCCGTCCTGTCCCGAAGCTCGTCGCGAACGGCCGGCGAGGGCTTTCGACTGGTCTCGTGGCGCCAGGCGGCTGGCCGGAGATGCGCCCATGTCGCAGGGCGCAATCCGGGGCCTGTCCCCCGATCAGGCGCACCGTCCGCTACCCTCAGTTTGTGGAATCCCGGGTGAGACTGCGGCCGGACGTTGGGGCTGAGCATGGCTTTTGAATTCGACAGGTATGGAAGATCGGAGCTGGCTCGTAGGCGGGGGGTCAAGTGGCGTCGCGACCGGGGTGAGGTGCTGCCAGCTTGGATCGCGGACATGGACTTCCCGATCGCAGCGGAGATCACCGCCGCGCTGACCGGGCTCATCGCTGCCGATGACCTGGGCTATCCCGACCCCTCCCTGGAGGAGGAGGTGCGCACAACGTTCGCCGCTCGCCAAGCCGCTCGCTACGGGCTGATGGTCGACCCCGCCCTAGTGGCCGTTGTTTCGGATGTGGTACAAGCGATCTACCTCGCCATCCTGGGCCTCACGGAACCCGGGGACGCCGTGGTCTTTCTCACCCCCGCCTACCCGCCGTTCTTCTCTGCGGTGGAGGAGACCGGCAGGCAGGCCATCCCCTGCGACCTCCGGCCCTCCGGGGACCGCTATGAGATCGACTTCGCCAGCCTTAGGAGCCTGGTGGAGAGGCACAGGGCGCGCCTCTTCCTCCTATGCAACCCGCACAACCCCACCGGGCGCAGCTTCAGCCGCGAGGAGCTTCTTGAGATCGGCGCCATCGCGCTGGAGCACAACATGGTGGTTGTCAGCGATGAGATCCATGCCGACCTGACCCTGGCCGGCGCCACCCACACCGCCTTCGGCTCGCTAGGCGAGGAGGCCGCGAGTCAAACGATAACCCTGTCGTCGGCGAGCAAGGCCTTCAACCTGGCGGGGCTGCGCTGCGCGGTCGCCGCATTCGGGTCTGAGCGACTCTGGGATGAATTCGAGAGATTCCCGGCCCATGCGAGGGGCAGCGCGTCGGTTCTGGGGATGCTGGCCGCCGTGACGGCGTGGACTAAGGCCGATCCCTGGCTCGAGGCGCTGCTCCTGGTGCTGGCCCGAAACCGGGAGTTTGTCGAATCCTTCCTGAGCAGTCGGGCGAGTGAGATTGTGATGCGCCCGCCGGAGGCGACGTACCTGGCCTGGTTGGACCTGCGCGCTCTGGATCCTGGCGCTGACCCTGCCGTGTGGCTCCAGGAGCGGGCGGGTGTTGCCCTCTCACCGGGTCCAACGTTCGGGGAGGCTGGCCGTGGGCATGCCCGCTTGAACTTTGCCACTTCAATGCCCGTCCTGACCGAGCTGCTGGAGCGAGTGGCCGCTGCGGTTGCTCGCCGGGACTAGCGCCACATCCAGGCGGCCGCTCGGTGGCTGACGACCGTCTACGGCACTGTCCATTCCCCGTTTGACAGGCTCCACCTTCCTCCGACTGGAGCCGGTTACCGGGGGCAATTGCCCGCTCCCGACTCCGCAACCTTGCGTATCCCGAATACGCCCGCCGGCGGATGCTCTGGCCCGACATCGGCAGTAGGCTTGATGAGTGATTGCGGGAAGACTGCGGCCCCACCGCCGCGCCTCAGAACTCTGGTGGGAAGCCCGGCCCCAGTGCTACGCCCGGGCCGCAGTGGGCCCGTTGCTGCTCGGGGCTGGGAGCCTGGGTGCAACCCTCGGGATGTCCCGGTGGGAACCGGGGGCCGGGTCGGCAGGGCCCCTCGGTGCGGCCCTGGTGGTAATTGCCTTCATCAGCCTCATCGGGCGGCTGCGCTGGCCCCTGCCTGTTTTCGGGGTCTGCGTGGCGGCAGCCTGCGCATATCTGGCGACCGGCCACCCACCCGGCCCGATCTTCCTCGCGCCCTTCTGGGCGATGATCGTCCTCATCGCCTCGATTGACTCTTGGAGGGTCTGGCTCCTTGCCGATGTCCTCGGGGGATTTGCCCTGGCACTGGCTCACGGCATCTCGTCTGCGGATTACCCGGAGGCCGCGATCTTCCTCGGCATCTGGCTGTTGGTCACGGCGGCACTCGGCATGGGTTTTGGCGTCAGGCGCCGCATCCGTTCGGAGGTTGCGGCCAGGGCCCGGTGGGCAGAACTGAGCCGCACCCAGGAGGAGGGGCGACTCTTGGCCGAGGAGCGGCTGAGGATTGCAAGGGAGGTCCATGATGTCGTCGGCCACAGCCTGGCCGTGATCTCCCTCCAGGCCGGTGTGGCAGAGCACCTGCTGGAGAGCCGCCCCGAGGAGGTGCGCAAGGCGGTCTCGGCCATCCGCCGGGTGAGCCGACAGGCTCTCGGCGAACTGAGGGTCGAGCTGGCGTCACTGCGCGACGGCTCCATGGCGGAGGGGACAGCCCCGACCCCGGGGATTGGGGAGATCGATGGACTCGTCTTGGGAATGCGCGACGCGGGGCTGGTCGTGGACGTCAGGATCGACGAAGACCTCGGGCTCCTGCCGGTCGCCGTCGGGACCACCACCTATCGCATCGTCCAGGAGGCTCTGACCAACATCGCCCGGCACGTCGGGGCGGGGACGCTGGTCGGCGTCACCGTCCGCCGAAGCGCCAACCTCCTGGAGGTCGAGGTGGTTGACTCCGGTTCCGAGTCCACCTCGACCGGCCCGCTGCGCGAGGGCCATGGGATAGCGGGCATGCGAGAGCGCGTTGCCGCCCTCGGGGGCAGGTTTGAGGTTTCCAGGTCGGGGAGGGGAGTGCAGGTCTTGGCCCAGCTGCCCATCCCGACCAGATGACCCTGCGAATCGTCCTGGCCGATGACCAACCTCTGGTCAGGGTTGGGCTGCGTGCCCTGGCCGAGTCGGAAGGCGACATAGAGGTTGTCGGGGAGGCCGGCAATGGGGAGGAGTTGCTCGCGCTTGTCAGAACGACCCTGCCCGACGTGGCGGTCGTCGACATCCGCATGCCGACGCTGGACGGCCTGGAGGCGACCCGCCAGCTGGCCGCGGACCCTGCCCTGGGCCGGACGCGGGTGCTCATCCTCACCACATTTCAGATAGACGAGTATGTCTTCGCCGCCCTGCGAGCCGGGGCCAGCGGCTTCATGCTCAAGGACGAGGAGCCGGGCGAGCTTCTCCGGGCAATCCGCGTCATCGCCGCGGGAGACTCCCTGCTCTCGCCATCGGTCACCAGGACCCTGGTCGAAACCTTCGCCACCCGGCCGGCCGCGGTCACCCCCAACGTCGCCCTCCTGGAGTCTCTGACCGAGCGGGAGCGCGAGGTGGTGGCGCTGGTGGGGCTCGGCCTCAACAACTATGAGATCGCCGACCGTCTCAGCATGAGCCCGGCCACGGCCAGGACCCACGTGTCCCGGGCGATGGGCAAGCTGAGCGCCCGCGACCGGGCCCAGCTGGTTGTCTTCGCCTACGAGACAGGGCTCGTCGCCCCCGGCCATCAGGCCGGCTGAGGAGACCGCCGTACGTCCGCAGGCGTAGGCAAAAGTCACGCCCTGAGGCGGATTTCGTGGCAGCGAGGTGGGCCGGAGTATTGGCTCATGTTGTTCGCGATCACGGAGGTCTGACCATGAACGGAGCCTGGGGCCCTGCGCCATTCTTCTTTGGACTGTGCTGGCTGATCCCTCTGGGCCTGTTGGCCCTTTGGATTGTGTTCCACCGGAGGTCCCGCTGGGGGTCTCCATGGGGTGGAGGCTGGCAGCAACCATCCAAGGACCACGCTCTGGCGATCCTGCAGGAGCGGTTTGCCAGGGGTGAGATAGATGAGGATGAGTACCTGCGCCGGCGGACGACTCTGGACGCCATGTGAGGATTCATCCCGGGCTCCCGCGGCGAGCCCGGGGCCAAAGAGGAGCCCTGCCGGGGCAGGGCTCCTCACCTCTCTTGTCGGACTCAGAACGGGGCCAAGGCCCCTTCGTCAGCCGCTGAACGAGTAGTCCTGGGGATAAACCTCCGCGAACACCCCCTGGGGGACCAGCCCATGCAGGTTGGCCTTGTAGACGGTCAGCTGTGTGGGATTGGTGGGGAGCCAGACGTCAGGGAGTTGGGTCGCCAGGTAGTCCTCGTACTGGAAGAGAGCGGTCGTCTCCGCACTCTTGGTGGCAGCCGTGTGGGTGGCCTGGATGTTGGCGTCGTTCTGCGCGCTCGAGTAGTATCCGGCGTTGCTGCCTGCGCCGGGTGCGAAGATCTCCCCGCCCGTCGGGAAGTAGTCAGGGCCGTAGACCCAGCCGCCACCGGTGGCCGCGATCTGCCAGTTGCTGCAGGGGTGTGACGAGGTGCAGCCCCCATGAATGGTTGATACCACGTCGGAGAACGGCTCCGTGGCGAGGTTCAACGTGATCCCCGCGACCGACTTCATGGTCGATTGCATCGCCTCCATCTCATTGGTGAGCTCGGTGATCCCGCTGGCGTAGAGGAAGTCCAGGTTGATGGGCTGGTTGGCGGCGATCCCAGCGCCACACTCTCCGCTGCCCGTGCCCGGCTTGGCACAGTAGGTCGTCCCTCCCGGTTTCACCGTCCAGCCATGGGACGTCAGCAAGGACACGGCCTTGGTGGGGTTGTACGGGTACACCTCACCTTGCGACTCCAGCGGGCTCTGGTCGGGGTTTCCGGGGGGGTAGGAGGGTACGGGGCCGTTGGTGACGGCACCCACGCCATGGCCGAACTCCTTTATGTACTGGCGCTGGTTCACCAGTGACTGGAAGGCCTGGCGGAAGTAGAGCTGGCGAAGGATGGGCCCGACCGTGGGATTGGTGAAGTTGTAGCGGGCGAAGTTGAAGCTGAACAGATACCAGGGGTTGTACTTGTAGTTCTGCCGCTTCTCCAAGGCGCTGCGCTGATTCAGGTCCTGCACCGGCACGTACCCGATCGTGAGGCTGCCGTTGCTGAGCGCACTGAACTCGGCGCTGTCGCTGGTGAATGGGAGTTCCTCAAAGGCCGCGATCTTGGGCTTCGGCGATCCCGAATACGCCTTGTTGGGCACCATCTTGACGAACCCACTGCTGGTGAACTGGCTGAGACGGAAGGGACCGTCAACCACCTTCCACAAGGGGTCTGAGGTGTAGGAGCTGATCTGCTGGGACTGGCTGTTCAGGAACTGGGCCACGGCCAGCGCGCCGCTCGTCGCCGTGCCCGGGTTGGAGGGCACATACGAACCCGCCGGCAACCCGGCCGACGCCGGGGCCAGAATCCTGCTCTGCGCCGAGAGGTCGTAGTTCCCCACCGGTGAGGAGAAGGAGAGGCGATCCCAGGAGGCCTGGGGCATGGGGAAGATCTGGCTCAGCTCGTTGTAGGTGAACCAGGTCGGGTTGTAGGACGCGTTGAGGTGGAGGTTGACCGTGTAGGGGCCGCTCTGGGAATAGCTCACCACGTTCTGGGGGAAGCCGCCGGGCACATCCGCGCCCCAACCGGGGCCCGGCTCCGTGGAGCTGCCCACCGTCGGCGCTTGGGGATCGGTGACGGCGCTCAGAAGGTTCATCCAGAAGATGACGTCCCGGGCTGTGATTGGTTTGCCATCCGACCACAGCCAGTGCTTCAGGTGGATCGTCACCTCGGTGTTGTTGTTGGAGAAGACGGGCGCGTCCGCGACACTGAGGGAGGTGTTAAGAACCGGCTCGCCGTTCTGCCCGAACCAGTACAGGGGCAGGTACATGATCAGGGAGAACTGGGAGAGATTGCTGGTCGTGAAGTAGCTGCCGCTGGCCAGCGGCATGATGTAGTTGGGGGCTCCGCCAGCCGCCTCCGCGAAGGTGACGGTGTTACCGGTCGCGCTGGGCGTGGAGGATCCACCTCCGCTGGCACAGGCGCTGACCAGCATCGCTGCCACCAGGGCCACGCCGGCGACCTTCAGGTGGGCCAGGGCTTTCAGCCGTTTCATAGTTCCCTCTCCTTGTCAATTGTCTGTTCTCGTGCTCTTTGGTGAATGCTGTTGGAGGTTGCCATCTAGCCGTCCCTCCCCGTGTCGATCAGCGGCCGCCGCTAGGACATGGGGATCTTCGCCCCCTTCGCGAGGAGAGGGGGATTCACCCGGACCGTGTCCGGGTACTTGATGCCGGTGCCGGTGTTGAAGACGACCACCTCCTCGTCTGAGCCCAACCACCCGGACCGGGCGAGCTGCTCGACCGCGGCGAAACAGGCGGCTCCCTCCGGGCAGATGAAGGCCCCCTCGCGCCTTGCCAGGCGTTCCTGGGCGGCCAGTATCTCCTGGTCGTCGACCGCGAGCGCCGTCCCGGAGGTCGCGTAGACGGCCTGGAGAATGAGGAAGTCGCCAAGGGCCTTGGGGACGGTTATCCCGAAGGCGATGGTCGAGGCGTTCTGCCAGGGCTCGGAGGACTCGGCGTGCTCTTTGAACGCGCGCACGATGGGGGCGCACCCACTTGCCTGCACCGCCACCAGCCGGGGCAGCTTGGGACCCAGCCATCCCATGGACTGGCACTCCAACAGGGCCTTGTAGATGCCGATGAGGCCGACTCCACCCCCCGTCGGATACAGGATGACATCCGGGACCCGCCAGCCGAGCTGCTCGAAGAGCTCCAGGCCCATGGTCTTCTTGCCCTCCAGACGGTAGGGCTCCTTGAGGGTCGAGGCATCCGCATATCCCTGCTCCTGTAGAGCTGCGGCCACCATCGCCCCGGCGTCACCGATGAGCCCGTCGACCAGGTAGAGACGGGCGCCGCTGATGGCACACTCCCCGCGCGGAATCGACGGCGCGTCCTTGGGCATGACGATGAGCGTCTCGATTCCCGCTCGCGCGGCGTAGGTCGCCCAGGCGGCGCCGGCATTCCCGTTGGTGGGCATGGCAACGCGCGAGACCCCCAGCTCCAGGGCTCGGGAGATGCCGACAGCTGCTCCTCTGGCCTTGAAGCTGC
Organism: Candidatus Dormiibacterota bacterium; assembly: GCA_027339635.1. GTDB lineage: Bacteria > Chloroflexota > Dormibacteria > Aeolococcales > Bog-877 > AG-12. The sequence continues at coordinate 13,529 of DAHWNZ010000028.1, read as the reverse complement.
CGGTGGGAAGCAGCCCCTCGTCCTTCATGTGCAAGCTGGAGAGCCCCAGGTCCGTACCCAGTCTGGGCAGGGGGAGCAGCGGCGTCATGCCCTCTCCCAGGGTGACCACATGCTCCGGGCTCCTGACCGGCAGGATCTCGTGGTAACGCCAGAGGTCGGGTGCCCTTTGGGCGACATCCTCCTTCGCCCAATTCGCCGCCGCCGCGGTCAGGTCGTATCGCGCCAGCAGCGGCGACCCGCAGGAGCAGGTGCTCTGGACCACGTCGGCATCGTGGCGCTTCCCGCAGCGGCCGCACTCCAGGTGGGTGAGATAGCTGAATTCCAATTTCGGTCCCCTTACTCCGGTTCTCGGTCCGGGCTCATGTCCGCTCGCCGCCTGCATATCGGTGCCCCATCACCGCCCACCCAGTCGTTCAGTCTCCGGTGCTCATGGGGTGATCCCGAGAGTCGCCCCCAGCATCGCCGCTGCGGAGCTCGTTGAGGTAGTTGTAGATCGTGTAGCGACTGACCCCAAGGGTCCCAGCGATGGAGTCGACGGCGGATCTGATCATGAAGAGCCCGCTCTGGTCGGCCGCCCGAACGACCTCCAGCTTGTGCACCTTCTGCATCAGCTGAATCGGTATCCCGAGCCGGGCCACGGCCTGCTGGACCACGGCATCGGCGAGTTCATCGACACTGCGGGCGAAGACCTCACCGTGGTCGAACCCCTGGCCGGAGGGAGTTCCGGGAGGATCCGCTTCCTCCGTCGCTGCGGCCTCCAAATCGGTCGGGGCGGTCCTTCCCGGACCAAGGGCAGCCATCCCCCCCAGGACGTCGCTCAGCGCCTGGTGCAGATTCAGCATGCCGCTGATGTCGGTGTTGAGGCACAGGCAGGCGTAGGGACGGTGCTCCAGGTCTCGCAGAAAGATCGTCGAGGATTGGAAGGTCCGCCCGTGGTGGCTCACCCGGTACCTCAGGATGTCTTCGGTGCGGTGCTCTCTGATGCGCCGGAGCATCAGGTCGGTCATGGGCCCGCCCACTTTGCGTCCCGTGAGGTTGCCGCCGACCGCCACGATCGAATCGGGGAGTCGGGAGAGGTCGTGGAGGACCACCTCCACGTCGGGGCCGAGGGCCGCCGCCAGGGCCGGGGTGATGGCTCCCAGGTGGCGCAGAACCGAGCTCGCCTCGGCCGTCGGCGGGAGGACGTCATCGGCCCCGCCAGCTACGCCGGCTGCGGTCACCTCGTCCTGGGCAGGGTCCGCGTGCCTACTTGCCATGGCGCCCGGATGGGTCGATCTTGAGGGAACTGATTCCGTGCCATGTGTAGGTCTTCAACACACTGGGGAAACTAACAGTCGGCGGCCGCCCTGTCAACGGCCCGCAGCCGAAAAGTGCGAGGGCTGGGTCACCTTGAGGTTAATGTTGCAGAGATGGTGAATCAAACCATGCGGCTGGGCCGAGTATTCGGTCTGGAGATCAGCTTCCACTGGAGCCTGATCCTCATCTACTTCCTTATCGCCTGGACCATGGCGACCGCGGTCCTGCCCGCGGCCGCGCCGGGCTCGACAACGCTGGCCTATTGGATCAGCGGGCTGGCCGGCTCGGCGGTGTTCTACCTGTGTCTCCTGGCGCATGAACTCTCCCATGCTCTGGTGGCGAGAGGAAAGGGTGTAAGGGTCGCGGGCATCACTCTGTGGCTCTTCGGCGGCGTCACCCAACTGGACGGCGATCCCCCGAGCGCGGCCTCCCAGGCGCTGATCACAGTGGTCGGTCCGCTCACGAGCCTGGTGCTGGGCGGAGTCGGCTTCGGCCTGGTGGCGGGACTGTCGGCGCTCGGCGCCCCCGCACTCGTCACCAACCTCGTGACGTGGCTGGCGATCCTCAACCTCATCCTCGGCGTTTTCAACCTGGTCCCCGCGTTCCCGCTCGATGGTGGCCGTCTCCTGGGAGCGGCTATCTGGGGCCTCACTGGATCCAAGCGAAGAGGGATCAGGGGGGCCGTCAGGGTGGGCCGGGTCTTCGCCGGCCTGGTCATCTTGGGCGGACTCCTGGAGGCGGTGTCGGGGGATCTGCTGAGCGGGGTCTGGCTCGCCTTCATCGGCATGTTCCTCTTCACGGCCGGAGGAGCCGAGGAGCGTCAGTCCGAGGTGCTCTCGGCGCTGGCCCGGGTCCCGGTGTCAGCGGCCATGGTTGGGCCCGTACCTTCGGTGCCCGACTGGCTGACGGTCGAGCAACTGCTGGGGGGTGCGGCCACCCATCGCTTTGCCATCTACCACCTGCACGACCCCAACGGGAAACCTACCGGCTTTGTCCGCCTGGCCGACCTCCCGGCGCCGGGATTGGCGCACAACGGCGAGCGGCTGCGCGACTTCGCACTGCCCTATGCCGCCTTCGCAGTGGCCGGTCCCGGCGAGGACCTGGACAGCGTCATCCGCCGGGCCGGTGCCAGCCTCGATCGGGGCCTTCTGGTCGTGGACGCGGGCCAGCTTGTGGGAGTTCTCAGCACCGGGGACATCGCCCGCGCCGCGGCCTTCAGGAGCGCTGCGCGGCAGCCCCTTTGACCTCTCGGCCACGGGCCAGGCTAGGCAGCTGGGGACGGCCCCCCAGGTTGGAGTGGTCAGGGTATGACGGCATCGGCCCTTGGCGGGTGTCCTGAAAGCCACGGCGCCCTCGAGCCCAACAGCGCGGTCTCTCACCTGGAGGGAGCCACCGAGAGCGGCGGCGCAACTATCCTTGGGCGGCTAGGGGAGCCACCGGCGCACGGTCTATTCGCGAGCTTGGCTGAGGTGCAAAGGAGAACACCAGTGGCAGAAGTGGTGATCATCGACGGGCACAATGACCTTCCCTGGGCCCACCGGCAAGCGGCCGGTCACGACCTCGAAGAGGTGCCTTTGGACAGGCCCCAGCCCCGCTTCCACACGGACATCCCACGGCTCTTGGAGGGCGGGGTGGGGGGCCAGTTCTGGTCCGTGTATGTTCCCGCCGATCTGCCTCCCGATGCTGCTGTCACGGCGACTCTGGAGCAGATCGACTTCGTGCACCGCCTGGTCGCCAGGTACCCCGGCGCACTGTCCCTGGCGACGACCGCCAGGCAGGCCAAGGAGGCGATTGCCTCGGGTCGGATCGCATGCTTACTGGGCGCCGAGGGCGGGCACTCCATCGCCGAGTCGCTGGGGGTGCTGCGCAACTACCACCGCCTGGGGGTGAGATACCTGACCCTGACCCACAATCGCAGCCTCCGCTGGGCGGATTCCGCCACGGATCAGGCGATGGCCGGTGGCCTGTCTGGCTTTGGCGAGGAGGTCGTGCGCGAGATGAACCGCCTCGGCATGCTGATTGATCTGAGCCACGTTGCCCCCAGCACCGCCAGAGCGGCCCTTGCTCTGAGCCAGGCACCTGTGATCTTCAGCCACTCCTCCTGCCTTGCGCTCTGCGACCACCCCCGCAACGTCGCCGACGACGTGCTTCACCTCCTCAAGGAAAATGGCGGGATCGTCATGATCACCTTCGTACCCCAATTCGTCTCCGCCGAGTACCGCCATTGGAAAGCGGAGAGGGACCTGCAGCTGGAGCGCTTGGGGCTGGATGCCGCCGCCGACGAGGTGGAGGAGGAGTCGATGCTCGGGCCCTGGGTCGACCAGCATCCAGCGCCGGTGGTGTCCCTGGCCCAGGTGGCGGACCATGTCGAGCACGCGCGCGAAGTGGCCGGTCTGGAGCACGTGGGCGTGGGAGGGGACTTCGACGGGAGCAGGGGATTCCCCGAAGGTCTGGGGGACGTGTCCCGGTATCCCGCCCTGGTTCAGGCGCTGCGAGAGCGGGGCTGGAGCACCCGGGAGCTGGAGCTCTTGGGAAGCGGCAACGTACTGCGGGTGCTGGGGGCAGCCGAGCGGCGGGCGTCCAGTGGCTTGGGGTGACCTGTCCGGCGGAGCGTCCAGCGCGCCTCGGCTGCGCACGGCCAGCCGCGTTGGGAAGCGGCCCCTCTTGCCGTGACTCCGCGACATGGCCCCGTGCGGCCGGCTGGTAACCTGCCGGGGCCAAGGTCGTAACTGGGATCGGATGGAGGGAGAAGTGATGGCTGCAGGTGGCGCGCTGGCAGGGCGGGTGGTGGTGGTGACGGGAGCGGCGCACGGCATCGGTCGCGCCATAGCGAAACTGGCAGGCGGGGAAGGTGGTGTGGTCGTGGCGGCGGACATCTCCGAGCGCGGCGAGCAGACTGCGCTTGAGATCAGGGCCGCCGGCGGCACGGCGGAGTACGCGCGCTGCGACGTCGCCGAGCCCGAGCAGGTGAGCCAGCTCATGTCCCGCACCAGGGATCGCCTCGGCGCTATCGACGTCCTGGTCAACAACGCCGGCATTGGGGGTGACGCGGTGCAGCTCCACGAACTGTCCGTGGACTCCTGGGACCGCACGGTCGCGGTCAACCTGCGGGGACCATTCCTGTGCTCCCGGTTCGCGATTCCTCACCTGCTGCAGACCGGCCGGGGAGTCATCGTCAACATCGCCTCGACCTACGGGCTGGTGGGAGCGCCCCTCTCGCCAGCGTACTGTGCGACCAAGGGCGCGATTGTCAACCTGACTCGCCAACTGGCTGTCGACTACGGCCACCAGAACCTGCGTGTCAACGCCATCTGTCCCGGATATGTGGACACGGACATGGGAGGGCACCGAGCCAGGCTCCCCAGGGCCGAGGCCGAGGCCGCTCTCGCCCGCCGCGAAGCCCATGCCGCGGAGCAACCCCTGGGGCGCCAGGCAAGCGCCGAGGAGATAGCGCGAGTCGCCATCTTCCTGGCGTCTGACGCGAGCTCGTTCATGACGGGCTCGATCGTTCCGGTGGACGGCGGCTGCACCGCGACCTTCAATCACGGCGTGTGAGACAGCGGTCTGGCAGCAGGGAGAGTGGTCGGGCACAGAGGCCGGCAACTCTATGTCTCGGGGTCGCCCTTGAGCTCAGGGCTGGACCTCGGGCTCTGCCGCAACCACCCTGCGGGTCACGGCACAGCGGGACCCGCCTCCTCCGCAATCGCCTGGTCCATCCGGTGTCCAAACGCCTCTTCGTGGATAGCCCCCAATGGTCCCGGACCCGCCTGGGCCACAGCTCCAGGGGAACGGGGTCAGGCGGGCACAGTGAGGGGCTGACCCTCCTTCACCACGAGGTCCACTCCGCTCAGGAGCGAGAGGTCCAAGAGAGGGTCGCCAGGGCAGGCTATGAGATCGGCCACGGCGCCCGGAGTGATCTCCCCGAGGTGGTGGGCCTGCTGGAGAAGTGCCGCAGCGTCCACCGTAGCGGCGCGCAGGGCCTCACCCGAGGTCATCCCCAGCTCCGCCAGCAGGCCCAGCTCCAGGACCTGGTTGGTGGTGACCCAGTCGAAGGCGCCGGCGTCGGTCCCAAACACGACCCTGACTCCGGCTCGCCGGCAGTTTTCCCAAGATAGGATCTGGCTTTCCTGCCGGGAGGCTCCGGGCTGCGAGGCCGGGTTCGTCCGCTCTGCCAGCTCCCGGAATGCAAGCAGGGTTGGGACCAGGGCGATTCCCCGGTCTGCCATCTTCTCGGCGGTGCTCGGCCGGATGGAGGTGCCGTGCTCGATGGAGTCGACTCCGGCTGCGACCGCCATGTCCGTCCCGGTTGCCGACATGGCGTGGGCCGCCACGGGAATCCCCTGGTCGTGGGCCTGGTCGACCAAGGCTCGCAGCTCCTCCTCGGTCCACACCGGCGGGGAGTCGGCGTACCCGTCCTCCGTCAGGTGCCGGCCCCGACCGCCGCTCACGTAGACCTTGAGCCAGTCGATGCCGCGCGCCACCTGGCGCCGCACCTCCCGGCGGCAGCCGTCGACCCCGTCACACTGGGCGACTCCCGTCGGAAACTCCCAGTCCGACCGATATCCCAGAATGGGATAGGAACCGGTGGAGCAGACCGCGGGACCGGCAACCAACATGCGCGGCCCGGTAACGATTCCGGCGGCGGACGCGTCGCGCAGCGAGACATCGGCGAACCCAGCCCCCTCCGTGCCCAGGTCTCTGATCGTGGTGAAACCGTGCTGGATGGCGATCCTCATGGAGCGGACGGCACGCACCACCCGGTGCGCAGGGTCCTCCTGAAGGATCTGGCGCGCGTACTCCTCAGAGGATCTGTTGCCCTGGAGCAGGACATGGGTATGGGTGTCGATCAGACCGGGCAGCAGGCTGCGGTCACCCAGGTCGATCCGCTCACACTCGGCGGGCATCTCTCCGCCGAGTTGGCGGATCCTTCCACCCTGCACCAGCACGTCGGTAGGCGGTCCCCACGAGTCGCCAGACGGCGCCAGCACCCTTGCCGCCCGCAGGATTAGGGGTTTGCCCCCGGGGATTGACTCCCTGGGCGCTGATCCGCCGGCCGGGGGCTGTGCTGGTGAACCTGTCAAGGTGCAGGGATGGTAGCAGGGGCCAGCTCCCGACCGGGGCTCCAGCGTCCCAGTGTCCGAGCCAGGGCCTGGCCCCAGATGTCGACCTGTCCTAAGCCCTTGGGCGCGTCAGCCACTCCTGGGTTGCGGAAATGTTTGTCGCGCCATGGGTCCGCAGCAACATTGTTTGACAGGTTACGCGGCGGGCCTTATAGTCATCCAACCCGACCGGGATGGGGTGCGGATTCGCGCGGCTCAGCCTGGGGCGTTCCGCGCTAGAAGATTCGGAGGAAGCAGCTGATGAGATTTGGATTGGGGAGGGCGGGCCTCGCCATCGCGGCCGTGGGCGCCCTCACGGCGGTCTTGGTGAGCGCCTGCAGTGGCGCTGCCTCAACCTCCACGAAGTCGCAGACCGGTGGCGTGATCACCTACGCGGAGCAGGTCGGCGCACCTCCCAACTACATCTTCCCGCTCCTGCCTGGCGCCGAGGAATCCAACGCCAACCTGTACCAGTTCGACAACCAGCTCTACTTGCCCCTGTACTGGTTCGGGGACAATGGCAAGCCACTCTTCAACCCCGACCTCAGTGTGGCCGAGGCACCGGTCTTCTCCCAGAACAACACCTTCGTCACCATCACCTTGAAGCACTGGCAGTGGTCCAACGGGTCCCCGATCACGGCCCGGGACGTCGTGTTCTGGATGAACCTGCTCAGTGCCGCCACCGATCCCAACGCTCCGACCGTGACGGGAGCCAACGGAGCCGCCGGGCCTGGCTGGGGAGGGTTCGTGCCGGGGGCCTTCCCGGAGAATGTCGTCAGCTACCAGGCGACCGGCACCTACACCCTGACCATGACCCTCAACCAGTCGTACAACCCGACCTGGTTCCTCTACAACGAGCTGAGCCAGGTGTATCCGATGCCGAGGGCGGTATGGGACAAGCTCTCCAACAACGGGCCGGTGGGAAATTACGACACCTCCGCGCAGGCGCGGGTCGCCCTGCCCAACACCTCGCCCACCCAGTACGTGCCCCAGAACCCTGGCAATGGGACGTCCGGGGCACTTGGGGTCGCCCAGTATCTCAATGTGCAGTCGCAGGACCTGGCGACCTACACCACCAACCCCCTCTGGAAGGTGGTGGACGGGCCCTTCACACTCAACCAGTTCACCAGCAGCGGATATGTGAAACTGGTGCCGAACACCCACTACTCGGGGTCTCCCAAGCCGACCATCTCGGCCTTTGAGGAGCTGCCCTTCACCAGCGAGAGCAGTGAGTTCGACGAACTGCGGGCCGGGGACATCACCATCGGCTACATCCCGCCCCAGGACATCGGCGAGCTGAAGTCCCTGGAGAAGTCGGGAGGCTACAGCTTCTCCCCCTGGCGGGGCTACGGCTTCGACTACATCCCCTTCAACTTCACCAACCAGACCACCGGCCCGATCTTTGATCAGCTCTACTTCCGCCAGGCGATGCAGTCGTTGGTCAACCAGCCGGAGTACATCAAAGAGTTCCAGACCGGGTACGGCTCCATCGACCAGGGGCCGGTGCCGGTGTATCCACCCAATCCCTTCACGAGCCCGCTGGAGAAGGGGCCGCAGGTGTACCCGTACGACCCCACCAAGGCCGTCAATCTCCTCAGCAGCAACGGCTGGAAGGTGGAACCGGGCGGGGTCAGCTACTGCCAGCGTCCGGGCTCGGGCTCGGGTGAGTGCGGCCCCGGCATCAAGGCCAACCAGCAGGCGAATTTCGACCTGCTCTACTCCAGCGGCACGCCCGAGTTGAGCAACGAGATGGAGGCTTTGCAGTCCACCCTGAAGGCGAAGGCGGGGATAACGCTCACCCTGAACCAGGAGGCTACCGCAGACGTGGCGTCAACCATTCAGAACGGCTGCAGTGCGGCCAAGCCCTGCAACAACTGGGACCTGGCGGATGTTGCCCTCAGCTTCACCTGGACCTATGGGCCAGATTTCCTGCCGACCGGCGAGGAGCTGTTCGTCCCGGGCGCCGTTGACGACTCCGGCGGGTACTCCTCCGCGACCAATGATGCCAATGTGGCGGCTACCAACACGGCGCCCACCGAGGCGGCGGAGATTCAGGACCTCTACAAGTACCAGGACTACCTCGCGCGTCAGCTGCCGGTCATCTACATGCCGCTCGGGACGATTCAGCTGACGATGTACAAGAGCAACCTGAAGGGGCTCGTGCCGCAGGACTCCTTCGACATCATCTACCCGCAGCAGTACCGACTCAGCGGCAGCTGATCGCCCAGCACCGGTCCCGGCCCAGGGGCGAGCGCCCCGGGGCCGGGACCTGCCCGGAGGGAGCGAACAAGGCGGCTCGTCACCCTCGTCCGGGGTGGCAGGCTCGGGGCTGGCCGCGGGCCCGGCGTTTGGCCCGCCGTCCTAGACACCGAGCCGGAGGCACTAAGGCGTGGGCGGATGGGGACTCGGTGGCGTTTGTGGTTCACCACAGGGGGAGCGCAGAAGCACCGTCCCGATCCCGTCTACCACGGAGGTTCGCTGTTCCCCGGCGCGTCGTGGACCGACCCATTGGGAGCCGGATGGCTTCGTCCGAAGTCGCTGAACCCGAATGTGCGAGATGTGGCCGGCGCCAGGCCTGGTGGCGACATTGGCTCTCGGCGGGCGCACTGGCCATCTGCAATTGTGGCGATTCCACGCTGACCTGGCAGTGGAACACGGCGCCGGGAGGCCGTGGCTCGGCGCCCAAATTGATTCGGCGCGGTTTGGAGAGTTCGCGCTCCCGCAGCCATCGTCAGTCCGCAGGTCAGGACTCGGGCGAACCCGACCTCGCAGCCCGAAGCCTCCCGGCAGGAAAGCCAGATCCTGTCGTGGGAAAACTGCCGACGAGCCGGAGTCAGGGTCGTGTTTGGGGCCGACGCCGGCGCCTTCGACTGGGTCACCACCGACCAGATCCTGGAGCTGGGCCTGCTGGCGGAGCTGACGAGTAGTTCAAACCCTTGGCAGGAAGCCTGGCGATGGCGCCCCGACGAGACCCCAGTCCTCTGACTATCAGCGCCTACCTTCTTCACTCACACCCGTGGCCATCTCACAGAGTGACCGGCTCTCGGTTTCGGAGACCCTGGCTACACTGGCGAGATGAGGCCAAAGCCGTCGAGTCACCTGCGTATCGCGCGTCCCAGCCGTGACCTGGATCAAGCTGAGCGCTTCTGGGTCGACGGGCTAACTCTAAAAGTGCTTTACCGAACCGGGATTGAGGCCGAGGGCGACCACGCGCTCCTCATGCTCGGGTGGCCCGAAGCGGCCTGGCATCTGGAACTGGTCGACGATCCTCTCGGAGAGACCCCACCGCGCCCCACGGAGGAAGACCTTCTCGTCCTCTACACCGGCGGGCCGCTCGACAGCGACCTGATCAGCCGTCTCGTCGCCGCCGGCGGCCAGCTTGTGCGCGCTCGCAACCCTTACTGGGACCGCTGGGGAGTCACTATCCAAGACCCGGACGGCTATCGCCTGGTGCTGAGCCACCGCACTTGGCCCTGACCCAGAGGAGAGTCCTCTCATCGATCGACTCTATGCAGGCGGATGGTCGACGTTTCGGCTGCAGCGAGATGGTTTGCAGTCCCAGCCGGCAGCCGCGAAGGGACCGGGATGCCAATGGACCTACCGCCGACGCCGAACGTGTCACCCGGGTGGTCCGGGCATGGCTGACCAGCGGGCCACGTGAGGCGGCGCCGATTGGGCTGCTGCCCCGCGCCGGCGAGACGGGCGAGGACCGGGAGGTGGTCGGCTCGGAGCTGTCCTCCCTGCGGAGCGTGTGCGCGGTCAGCTTGCGACGACCCTGCCCCAGTCAATGGCCCGGGGTCGTTCGCTCGGCCTGATGGGAGCGGACGTGGCCCTTGTCCCGGAGGGTGTGTTGGCTCCGCGGCCGGTCGGTCTGGTCAGTCATTTGCTGGGGGCGCTCGTGGCCGGGCAGGTGCCTTCTGACCGGCGTGAGCTGGGGTGCTCGCGGGCACGTTCAATCCCGGCCCTGCCTTCGACCACGAGACCAGCCTCGACGGGATCGCCGAGGTCTACAAAGCACGAGACGAACGGTGCGGCATCAAGTCGTAGGTGCGGGTCCGCGCGATCTGATGGCGGCATGACAGACGCCGGAATGCGACGGATCGGCCGCACGCAACAACCCCGAACCCACATGAAGGCTGGTACGGCAAGCGGAGTACGGCGCCGGGCAGCTCAGGCGGGCACAAGGGGCATACTCGGTGAATGAGGGCTCGAAACGCGGGCTGCGCCGCGAGGGAGCACCACAGAACCCTAGACGTCGCGTGACGCGGACTCGGGGACAACGCCCGTTGCCCGGACCGACACCCGGAGGTCCGGAGCCTAGCGATGTCAGCACTCCCAGCATCTCCGCCGATGGGCCGCTTTCGACATCGTCGGTGCCACCGCGCTCGCTCACCACGGCCGGCTCACGGTCGGGTCGCCGCCGAGACGCACGAGGCCCCTGGTGGCGCGGACCCTGTGATCACGCTGCTCGTTGGCAAACTCCGGAATTCAGCCTCTGATGATCTCGCCCTGAGTCCCCTCCGCGACGTAGTCAGCGCGCAGGTAGCGCCACACGCAGACGAGCACCGAAGCCAACATCACGCTGAGCGGGTGCAGCACCGAAGGGGCGTGAGCACCCTGGCCCGCGGGCACGGGGTGCCGCGCCGTGTGGGTACTTGTCCGCTGCCGGACTGTGCCGATCCGCATTACGACGTCGCCTGCCATCGCGGACCTCGTTGGGCGGCGGACCGTCCTGCCCCCATCATCGGCGGAATGCCGTCCTCACCTCCAGGAGCGGGGCTCAAGGTGCCTTCACCGGCTGGGGCGCACCAGCCATCAACGCCTCGCTGAGGCTGCGGCCGGTGTCGGCCACGCCGTACGATCTTGCCGTGAGCCGATTTGCCGATTTCCAGACTGACATTTACGCGCAGGGCGCCGCCGGCGTCGTGCCCAGTCTTCCTCTCACCTTCGACGGTCTGATGGCCGCAGCGGAAGAGGTGATGGACCCAAGGACCTTCGGGTACGTTGCGGGGTCGGCCGGGACTGGGGCCACCAACGCCGCCAATCGGGACGCCTTTTCCGGTTTCGAAATCGTCCCGCGCCACCTGCGCGGAGTCGCGGACCGGGATCTTCAGGTCGACTTGTTGGCAAAACCCCAACCCACCCCGCTGCTGCTGGCGCCAATCGGCGCCCTGGGCACGGTGTTTCCGAACGCTGAGTTGGAAGTGGCCCGGGTCGCCTCCGCACTCGGAGTTCCGATGGTGCTGTCCACGCTTGCAAACCATCCTTTGGAGCACGTCGCGGCAGCCCTCCACGAGTCTCAGGGCGGGACTGGCTGGTTTCAGCTCTATTGGCCCAACGACAATGAGGTGGCTCTCAGCCTGGTGCACCGGGCCGAGCAGGCTGGCTATGAGGCGTTGGTGGTCACTCTGGACACCTGGACGCTGGCCTGGAGGCCCGTCGACTTGGCCTACGGGTATCTGCCGTTTCTCAACGGCGCCGGCCTGGCCAACTACCTCTCCGACCCCGTGTTCAGAGCACGCCTCAAGGAGTCGCCGGAGGAGCATCCCGAGGCTGCGGTGGCCCTCTGGACCACCATGTTCAACAACCCGGGACTGCGTGCGCGTGACCTGGCGTGGCTTAAGAAGAACTCCAAGTTGCCCGTGATCGCCAAGGGCGTCTGCCACCCGGATGACGCCCGCATTGCCTTGGCTGCTGGCCTCGACGGAATCATCGTCTCCAACCACGGGGGTCGGCAGATAGACGGCGCTCGGGCAGCGCTCAATTGCCTTGCTGACGTGGTCGAGGCCAGTGGCGATATGCCCGTCCTGTTCGACTCTGGAATTCGCACCGGATCTGACATCCTCAAGGCTCTGGCCCTCGGTGCCAGAGCGGTCCTGATCGGGCGCCCTTACGTGTTCGGCCTAGCTCTGGGAGGTGGCGCTGGAGTTGGCCACGTTTTGAGATGTCTATTGGCGGAGTTGGATCTCACTCTGGGTTTGAGCGGCCATGCCGCCATCGCCGAACTGGGCCCGGAGTCGCTGGTTCGAGCGGGACTGGGGTCATGCAGGGTCGGTACCGGTTAAGCCGCAACCACTGACTCCCCGGCCCGGTCTGTGGAGCCCGCTTTCCGCACATCTGGGAGGGCTTTCAGGCCCCCAGCCCTGGTCATGTTAAGCGCGGAGGATCTCGGAGGCATCGAGTTCAGCGAGGAGCTGCTTGAGATGCCGGCCGCGATCGACCTGGGAGCGCGAGATGTGCTCCTGTCCCGGGGAGGGCCAGTGGTTGACCCGTTTGCCCTGGAAGCCGTAGCTCCACTGGACGCAGGGCCTATGCAGCTGACGCGGGTCAGCGTGGAAAGCACTGCTGGGACCGCCGCAGCGTAGAGAGCGGACCACCAACCTGCCTGGCAAGGTGCCTTCGGGGTTAGTCAGCAAGCGCACCAGCTGACGCCGGATCCGTTCAACGTGTCGCTGCTCGCGGCTGGCCACGACCGGGAAGGTGGTGGTTGAGCATCTGCGCCTACAGGTTATGCCAGGTAGGAGTGACCACTGGCGACAGCGACACCCGGGGCGGAAGCTTCAACCTTCATACCGAGGTGCTCGATGCCTTGCCGCTGGTCGACCACTTCTGCTCGCGTCTGAGTCTCAATGAGTGGTTCCACACCGCCGTCGGAGGCGGCGACGTCCGTACCCGCCTCTCCCCAGCGCGAGCTTTGGGAGTGGTCATCCGCAACAGCTGCCTCCACCACGAGCCGGTGTATGCACTGGGGGAGTGGGCGGCTTGCCATGAACCCGCTGCTCTTGGACTGAGGCCGGCGGATGTCGAGCTACTGAATGACGACCGGGTGGGGCGAGCCCTCGGCCGTCTCTTCGACGCGCACCGGGCCACCTTGCTCAACGAAGAGGTCTTGAGAGCGGTCAGGGAGTTCGAGGTCGACTGTACCCAGCTCCACAATGACTCCACCAGCGTGCGCCTCAACGGCCTCTTCGCCAAGGCCACCGGCAAGCTTCGCGGGGCAAGCCCACCGTTGTGGCTGCGCACGGCTTCTTTAAGATCCCCGCCCCGACCCCAAACAGCTGGTCTGGATCCTCATCGTGGCCGCCGATGGGGCGGTGCCCCTAGCCCATCGGGTGGCTGATGGCAACAGCGCGG
>DAHWNZ010000027.1:0-32021 GCA_027339635.1 Candidatus Dormiibacterota bacterium | reverse complement strand
AAGAAGCGCGCTGATCGCCCCGCTGCGCGCCGAAGCTGCCGAGCAGCTCGCCAGCCGTTACACGGCCAAAGAGATAGATCAGCTCCTCGACGTCATCCGCCAGGCGCGACAGCTACAGGAGCGCCACGTCGAGCGTCTGGGCTTGATGCTCAAGGCTCCTGCCTGAACATTCGTGGTCAACCCTCATGGGCCAGTCGTCACGACTGTGCCTCGCGACGCGGGAGATGCGCTCACGTTCGGTTGACTTCTGGTTCACGCGATGGGAGCCGGGTGACGGGGATGACAATCAAGGCGGCGGCCGCGCCGAGCACGGCGAAGGCGACGCGCCCAGGCCCAGGCCAGCGGTGTAGCAGCCGGTCATCAGCTGCCCGTGGGACGCGAAGAGAGTTCTGACCACCGCGGGCAGCAGAGTGCTGGTTAGTCGTCCGGTGTCCGGTCGCTTCGCCGACGCCAAGGTCCGGTCCGAGATCGCCGCCTAATCGTTCGGCAAGCCGCTCTAAGAACCGGATCGCCTGGGAAGCTCTGAGCAGCTCAAGTTCAGCGTAGATCTGGAAGCGCCGCTACGCGGCTAGGTCGAGCAGCTCGCAGTCGTTGGTCGCGCAGGCCATCCCGACATCCCTCTGAGTTGCCCTCGATGCTGCCGCCTACGAGGCCTCGGACTAGCGAACGCTACGGCGCAGGGTCCAACGAGCTTTGTCCTGGCTGCTGTCCCACTCACGCGACTCGACGCCGAGCGGCAGGACGCAGTTCCACTCCGTGCGCACGCAAGCATCTTCCGACCGTGCTCGCTGCGACCCCCGAGCAAACCGCGATCTCGGTGAGCGTCAGTCCCTCTGAATACAGCCTCTTCGCCTCCTCGGACCGCTGGTCCGTCAGGCCGCTCCAACGCAGCTCGACGCCACCCTTGACGAGATGCCGAACGATCGTCTGACGGTGCGCTCCCGTCCACACGGCTAGCTCGCTAATCGTCGCATCGGCCTCGTAACGGGCTACCAGTTCGGCGCGCAGCGCCGGGCTGATCGAGGTTTGGCGCTTCCCAAGTGCCGCTATGTTCTGACCCCGAAGGTCGGTGACCCGCCTCCCCGAGCCCTCCTCGCGCCAGCCCAGAGACCCCTTCCTGTGCCGTCTGATCAGGGATTTCGCGGCGTGGGTGAGGTTTGGCGACTGTCCCGTTGGGTGCACATCCCCGGCGGGGCCCGGGCTCGCCGCTGGTGGGCCGCAGGTCTGAGACGGCAGCCATCGTCAGTGGCGACATGCCACCTTCCCCAGGCGACCAACGCGGGCAGACCTCACCAAGTCTCCTGGAAGTCGAGGTCCCATTGACCCCCGAGCGTTTCCTTGGAGCTCAACGCGCCGTCGACGGTCCCCAACATCGGGTGCGGTCGCGACCCATTGTCACGGGGAGGCTGTCATCGGGTTCCTCGCCGCTTGCCCTGGGCGGGGTCGCCTGCCAGCATTATGAGAATGGAGCACGACCCTGAAGCTGGCCCCGGCAATGGGCGGCGTCCGCGTACACCGGGGTCGATGACATGGGATCCAGCCCAGTACAGCCGTTTTGCCGCCGAGCGTGCTCTGCCTTTCCGTGATCTGGTCTCCCGGATCGATGTGCGACAGGCCTCATTGGTGGTCGATCTCGGCTGCGGGCCGGGGACGCAGACCGTCGAACTGGCGGCTCTTTGGCCGCAGGCACGCGTAATCGGCGTCGACAACTCGAGCGAGATGCTGCGGCAGGCGCGAGCCTATGAAGTGCCCGGCAGGGTAGAATTCCGCATGGCCGACCTCCAACGTTTCTGTCCGCCCGGGCCGGTGGACGTGATGGTCACCAACGCGACTCTCCAGTGGGTTCCTGGTCATCTCGGTCTGCTTGGGCGCCTCACGGCTTGGCTGGCCCCAGGTGGCGCCTTCGGTATGCAGGTGCCCGCCAACTTCAACGAGCCGAGCCATCTTTTGCTCAGGGAGCTGGCCGGCCAGGGCCGTTGGGGTCCTTTGCTGGAGGGAGGAGGCACGAGATGGCCCTCGTCGCACGAGCCATCCGAGTACCTGGAGGCGCTGGAGGCTTGCGGACTAAGGACGACGGTCTGGGAGACGACCTATTTCCAGCTTCTAGATGGTGAGGACTCGGTGTTGGAGTGGATGAAGGGGACCGCGCTGCGCCCCGTCCTGGGCGCTCTGCCTCCTGACGACGCCAGCCGTTTCCTCGCTGAGTACGGGGATAGGCTCCGGGACGCCTACCCTGCGCGGGCGGGGGGGAACCTGCTGCGCTACCGACGTGTATTCGCGGTGGGGAACAGGGAGGCGTGAGCCGGCAGAGCCCCTTGCGACGGACCGCCGGCCGGTGGGCCGCACGGCCCCTCGGTTGAATCTGGCGGTTCCAATGCATCTCACCCGAATTTAGCCGTAGGAAGGGTGGGCCACGGCCGCCCCCTCTGGCGACGGTGCCCAGGGGCCGAGTGGCGATGCCGCGACAATTTCTCCAATGAGTCGCCGGGGCCTGATGCTCTTCGTTGCAATGTGCGTGGTCTGGGGGTTGCCTTACCTCCTGATCAGGATCTCGGTCGCGACCATCTCCCCGGTCTTCCTGGTTTTCGCCAGGACGGCTATCGGCGCCCTCCTGCTCTTGCCGGTTGCGACCGCCCGGGGCGAGGTGCGGGTGGTGGCCACGCGCTGGCGCTGGCTGCTCGCCTACTCGGTGATCGAGATCGCCCTGCCCTGGGTCTTGCTGTCCGACGCCGAGACACGCATCACCAGTTCCCTCTCCGGCCTTCTGGTTGCAGCCGTTCCCCTGGTGGGAGTCATCCTGGTCAGCGCCAGCGGACGAGGAGGGGCCCTCGGGCGCACCCAGGTCGCCGGGCTTTTGGTGGGCCTTGGGGGTGTGCTTGCCGTTCTGGGACTGGACCTCGGCAGCCTCTCTCCCCTGGCGGCACTGGAGATGGCCGTGGTCGTCGTCTGCTACTCGCTGGGACCCCAGGTCCTGGCTCGCCGACTCTCGGACCTGCCAGGACTAGGAGTGGTAGCTGCATCGTTGGGCGTCTGCGCTGTGGCCTACTTCCCGTTCGCAGTCCTCACGGCGCCAACAGTGGTTCCGGACCACTCAGTCCTGCTCGCGATCGGCATCCTTGGTGTCGTCTGCACCGCTGGCGCTTTCATCCTCTTCTTCCAGTTGATCGCCGAGGTGGGCCCGATCCGAGCCACGGTCGTCACCTATGTCAACCCGGCTGTGGCGGTGCTGCTGGGCGTCATGATCCTGCACGAGCGGTTCACGCTCGGCATCGGAGCCGGCTTCGCGCTGATCCTCACTGGATCCATCCTCGCCAGCCGCACCAGCAGATCGCGTCGGCCCCCGCCGCTGCCCCGGGTCATCGTCCCAGACGGATGACCGGATCCGGCCATTCGCAAGACCCGACGTGCTCCGGCTGCGCATCTCGAGGGAGTCGATTGGCCGAAGTGCGAGCCCTCGGCTCAGGCGCAGACCGTGACTATGGCGTGCCACTCCTCCGGAACCAGGGCCAGGAAGCGGGGCAGGTCGCGGGAGTCGAGTCCGGCCCCGGCCAGGGTTGTCGGCAGACCCAGGGCGGAGATGAAATCGCGGCAGCGGTCGGCCACCTCGGAGGGGGAGCCCACGCCGAATGCCGGCCCGAGAGCTTCGACCAGGCTCTCGTCCTCGGCTGCGATGTGGGCTATGGTGGCGGGTAGGAACACGCACGAGGTGATCCCATGGGGGATCTCGAAGGTGGCTCCCAGGAGCCGACCCAGTTGGTGGCTGGGACCCATCGTATTTCCCGCCAGCCCAAGTGCGGCCCACCATGCTGCCGTCTGCGCGGCGAGCCGTGAGGGGATGTCGTCCGGGTGCTGGGCGCAGGCGGGCAGGCTAGCAAGAAGACCCCGGATGGCCTCCAGGGCAAGATGCCCCGTCAGAGGGTCTCGTTCGGGTGCCCAAACCGTCTCTACCGCGTGATCCAGGGCGCGGATGCCCGTGGCGAGCCAGAGCCGGGATGGGGTGTGCAGGGTTGGCTCGGGGTCCAGGATCACCCGGCTGGGAGCGGAGGCGAAGTCAACCACACCCCGCTTGCGGTGGGTGGCTGAGTCGGTGATGCCGGCTGAAGCCGTGAACTCAGCGCCGGACAGGGTGGTCGGGACGGAGAGGTGGGAGATCCCGTTGGATCCAAACTCATGGATGGCGGCCTTGCAGCCGTCGATCACACTCCCCCCGCCCAGGCTGATCACCCCGTTCGCGCCGGTCTGATCCAGGAGGTCTGCGAGCTGGTGGACGGCGTTCTCGGGAGTGTGCTGCCGGACGCCTGTGAAAGTCGCCTGGTGGGGGCCTCGCAGGAGCTCTTCCACGCGGGTGACGACGTCGGTCGAGGAGGCCAGGGTGGCGCTCGTCACCAACACAACCTTGGTCATCTCCGCCCTGTCTATCTCGGCTCTGAGTTGTGACAGCCCCCCTGGGCCCACGAGCACCCGGCGCGCCGGGGAGGACTGGTGCAGGGACAGCAACTCTTTCAGTTGCCCAGGAACTGGCGCAGGACCAAGGGAAGGACGCCCCCGTGCCGGAGGTACTCAACCTCGGTGCGATTGTCGACCCGCGCCAGGACAGGTATCTCCACTCCCACCCCATCGGCCCTGGTCACCCGCAACTTCAGGGTGGCGGCGGGCACCAGCTGCCGGTCCAGGTCGCGAAGCTCGTAGACCTCGGTCCCATCGAGGCCCAGGGACGCCGCGTTATCACCCGGCTGGAACTGCATGGGCAGGACACCCATGCCGATCAGATTGCTGCGGTGGATGCGCTCGAAGCTCTCCGCCAGGACCGCGCGAACCCCGAGCAAAGTTGTGCCCTTGGCGGCCCAGTCCCGGGAGCTGCCAGATCCATACTCCCGTCCGCCTATCACGATCAGCGGTACACCCTGCTCCCGGTATCGCTCGGAGGCCTCAAAGATGGTCATGAGCTCTCCGGTCGGCTGCATCCGGGTGAAGCCACCCTCCTTCTCGCCAGCCATCCGGTTGCGCAAGCGCACGTTGGCGAAGGTGCCCCGGATCATCACTTCGTGATTGCCTCGGCGCGACCCGTAGCTGTTGAAGTCGCGCGGCTGCACCCCATGCTCCTGGAGGTACTTGCCGGCCGGGCTGTCGGGAGCGATCGACCCCGCCGGGGAGATGTGGTCGGTCGTGATCGAATCCCCCAGCAGAGCCAGCACCCGGGCTCCCCGGATGTCCTGCACCGGGCGCGGCTGAGGTGACATTCCCAAGAACAGCGGCGCTTCGCGGATGTATGTGGACTCCTCGTTCCACTCGTAGATCGGGCCCTTGGGGGAGGCCATCCCCTGCCAGTGCTCGTCGCCCTCGAATATCCGCTGGTACTCGCGGTGAAAGAACTCTGGCCTCACGGCCTCCTCGATCACCCGGGAAACCTCTTCCGGGCCCGGCCAGACATCTCGTAGGAAAACCTCGTTGCCTTGTGCATCGACCCCGAGAGGGTCTCGGGTGAGGTCGACGCGAACCGTGCCCGCCAGTGCGAAGGCCACGACCAGCGGGGGGGAGGCCAGATACGAGGCCCGCACCTGAGGGTGGATCCGGCCCTCGAAGTTGCGATTGCCGCTGAGTACGGCGGCAACGTTGAGGTCTCGCTCCCTCACCTCCTTGGCGACGTGTTCCGGGAGCGGGCCGCTGTTCCCGATGCAGGTGGTGCAGCCGTACCCGACCACGTCGAACCCGATCTCCGCCATCGGCTCGAGCAGGCCCGCCTGTCCCAGGTAGTCCGTGACGACGCGGGAGCCGGGCGCCATGCTGGTCTTCACGTATGCCGGCGGTCGCAGCCCGAGCTCTGCCGCCTTCTTCGCCAGCAGGCCGGCGGCCACCATGACCCCGGGGTTGGAGGTGTTGGTGCAAGAGGTTATGGCGGCGATCACAACCGCCCCGTCCTCAAGCACGGAGCGGCCCGCCTCCGATGTCCTCTTCGAGGCGGGGTTGAAGCTGACCTTGAAACTCTCCTCGGTCTCCCCCAGGGGCACCCGGTCCTGGGGTCGGCGGGGACCCGCAACACTCGGCTCTATCGAATCCAGGTCAAGCTCCAACAGTTCGCTGAAGCGTGGCAGCGCGGCGCCGGTCTCCCGGAAGAGGCCCTGAGCCCTGGTGTAGTCCTCCACCAGGGCGATCAGCTCCGGGCTGCGTCCTGTGGTGCGCAGGTAATCGAGGACGGTCTTGTCCACCGGGAAGAGGGCGGCGGTCGCCCCGTACTCCGGCGCCATGTTGGAGAGGGTCGCCCTGTCCGCCAGGGAGAGGCTGTCGAGGCCGTCGCCGGCGAACTCCACGAACTTGTTGACGACCCCATGGGCCCTCAGCCACTGGGTGACGCGCAGCACCAGGTCGGTGGCGGTGACCCCGGCGGGAAGCTGACCCTTGAAGTGGACGCCCACAACCGTCGGCATCGCCAGCAACATCGGCTGACCGAGCATGGCGGCCTCCGCCTCGATGCCCCCGACGCCCCAGCCCAACACCCCGAGGGCGTTGATCATGGTGGTGTGGGAGTCGGTGCCCACCAGGGTGTCCGGCATGGCCACCAGTTCCCCGCCTACCTCGCGCAGGGCGACGACCCGGCCCAGGTACTCCAGGTTCACCTGATGGACGATGCCCATCCCGGGAGGGACGACTCGGAAACCGCGGAATGCCTGCTGGGCCCAGCGGAGAAGGCTGTATCGTTCCGAGTTTCGCTCGTACTCGCGCTCAAGGTTGATCCCATAGGCCCGAGGGCTGCCGAACGCGTCGACCTGGACCGAGTGGTCGATCACCAGATCGGCGTCAACCAGGGGGTCAATCCGGGTCGGGTCCCCGCCGTTGGCGGCCATCGCCGACCGCATCGACGCGAGGTCCACCACTGCGGGGACGC
Source organism: Candidatus Dormiibacterota bacterium (assembly GCA_027339635.1). Lineage (GTDB taxonomy): Bacteria > Chloroflexota > Dormibacteria > Aeolococcales > Bog-877 > AG-12. The sequence continues at coordinate 25,138 of DAHWNZ010000027.1, read as the reverse complement.
CGGTGAAGTCCTGGAGCAGCACCCTGGAAGGAAAGAACGGCAGTTCGCGGTCGGGATTCGACTTCGGGTCCCACCGGGCCAGGACCAGAGCGTCCTCCGGGCTCACATGCGTGGACCCGGCCTGCCTCAGCAGCATCTCCAGCCAGATCCGCACCGTGATCGGTAGGGAGGCGGTCTCGGCCAGGCCCTGGTCGGCCAGCCGCTGAAGGCTGAAGAACGTCGGCCCCCCAGGACTCAGGGCCTGCCTCACGCCTAGTGGATCCGCCGACGCGTCCGTTCCCATCGCCTTCCCCCTGTAATACCGGGGCCATGCAGTACCGAACCATCTTAGCCAGGGGCCCGATCCATCTCGGAACCCTAATCAGGATTGACACTGAGATCGGGGCGCGGGCATACTCCCCGGCAGCGGTCGGCGGGAGGCGGAGGCCCGAGCCGCAGGTCCGGTTGTCGGTCGTGGGAGGAAAGGTTGAAGTCAGGGCGGAGCTGGATCGGCGGCAAGTTGACGCTCGCCGTCGTGATTGCAGGGTTTATGGCGGCCGCGGGGGCGGTGCCGGTCTTCGCCAGCAACACCAACTTCCTCAACGGAGGAGGCCCCTCGGTCGATCGCATCGACATGATCTTCTGGGTCTTCACCGCCATAGCCCTAGTCGTACTGATCGGGGTCGGGGGCGCCATCCTCTACGCCGCGATCCACTTCCGGCGGCGGTCTCCAGACGAGATGCCGAAGCAGGTTCATGGCAACAACCGGGTCGAGCTGGCCTGGACGATCGGGCCCTTGGTCGTCTTGGTGGCCCTGTTCTTCCTCAACGTTGTGAACGTCGGCTACCTGCGGCACGGCCCCAGCCCAGCCAGCCCCGCGGCCCGGCAGGAGATCCACATCAAGGTGATCGGCCGGCAGTTCTACTGGACCTTCTACTATCCCAATGGAAAGTATTCCCTGAGGACCATGGAGATCCCGGTTAACGTCCCGATCGAGATCTCCACCGAGTCCCTGGATGTCATTCACGGGTTCTGGGTGCCCCAGCTCGGCGCCAAGATAGACGCTCTCCCAGGGATCGTCAACCACGCCTTCATAGAGGGCAATGAGCTGGGCACGTTCGGGGGGCAGTGCTACGAATTCTGCGGCGTCGGCCACGATCAGATGCTGATCACGGTCAAGGTCGTATCCATGGCGCAGTACGAGAGCTATATCCAACACCTTCCCACCTGAAGAGGGCCTAGCAAACATGGCAGCAGCCGACCTTCCTCTGAGCCGTCCGGTTCCCCGGAACTACCAAACCGTCTGGGACTGGATCACCACCACCGATCACAAGCGCATCGGGCTGCTCTATCTCTGGACCACGATGGCCTTCTTCCTGGTGGGCGGCCTGATGGCCCTGGTGATGAGAACGCAGTTGGCCCAGCCCAACAACACCCTGGTGACGGCATCCCAATACAACCAGCTCTTCACCATGCACGGGACCACCATGATCTTCCTGTTCACGATCCCAGTGTGGAGCGCGTTCGGAAACTTCATGCTGCCGCTCATGATCGGGGCCAAGGACATGGCGTTCCCGCGGATCAATGCCTTCGCCTACTGGCTGATCCCGCTGGGCGGGCTTGTCATGTACAGCGGGTTCTTCTTCGGGGGGGCTGCCTCGGCCGGCTGGACAGGCTATGCGCCTCTCGCCGACTCCAAGCTCTACACCCCCCAGGCCGGCCAGGACCTCTGGATCCTCGGCCTCTACATCGTGGGCATCGCCTCCGTCATGGGAGCCGTCAACTTCCTGGTCACAATTCACCAGATGCGCGCCCCCGGGATGACCTGGTTTCGGCTCCCGCTCTTCGTGTGGGCCATCGAGGTCACCTCGGCTCTGGTGCTGCTGGCCTCTCCGTTCCTGGCCGCGGTGGGGGCGATGGTCCTCATGGACCGCCAGATTGGCACCAACTTCTTCAACCCCGCCCACGGGGGCAACGTGATCCTCTACCAGCTGATCTTCTGGTTCTATTCGCACCCGGCGGTCTACATCATGATCCTGCCCGGTTTCGGGGTCATCTCCGAGATCCTGCCGGTCTTCACCCGCAAGCCCATCTTCGGATACCGAGCGATGGCCATGTCCATGGCTGCCATTGGGGTCCTGGGCTTCATGGTGTTCGGCCACCACATGTTCACGGTCGGCCTGCCGCTTCCGGTGCAGATCTTCTTCATGGCGGCCACGATGGTCATAGCGGTCCCGACCGGGATCAAGATCTTCAACTGGCTCGGGACCATGTGGGGTGGCTCGATCCGCTACAGCTCCGCGATGCTGTTCGCCGTCGGCTTCATCCTCATGTTCTTGATCGGGGGTCTGGACGGGGTGTTCCTGGCGTCTCTCGGGATCGACTACGAGTTGAACGGGACCTACTGGGTGGTGGCGCACATCCACTACGTCCTGGTGGGTGGGTCCCTCTTCGCAGTGTTCGCTGCCCTCTACTACTGGTGGCCAAAGATGTTCGGCCGGTACCTCAATGAGCGCTTAGGCAAGTGCCACTTCTGGCTCATGATGATCGGGTTCAACCTGACCTTCATGCCGATGCACTTCCTGGGCATAATGGGCATGCCCCGGAGGATTGCGACCTACAGCGCGGCCAGCGGTTGGGGCCCGTTGAACCTCCTGGAGACCATCGGCTCCTACATCATCGCCATAGCCATCATGGTCTTCCTGTACAACATGGCGATCTCCCTGCACGGACCCAAGACGGCTGTGAACGATCCCTGGGAGGGGAACTCCTTGGAGTGGTTCACGAGTTCTCCGCCGCCGCCCGAGGACTTTGACAAGGACCTCCCCACGATTGAGAGCAACCGGCCGCTGCGGGACTTCCGGCTGCAGGGCAATGCCATCAACCCTCCGGGGGCGGTGCTGCCTTGACCGCGCATCCGAGCCGGGTGGCGGTTTCCAGGGCGCGCACTTCTGTGCAGGTGGGCGGCGGGGCCGTCGGCGGGTTGGGGGCATTGCTCGGGGCCCATTTGCCGCCAACACGGACGCAAGTGGCGGGAGGGAGCTGATGCACCGCAAGAGCGCCGGCGCCAACATGCGCCTGGGGATCACGCTCACCCTCATCGCCATCCTGATGATGGCGGTGGCCTTCGGCTGGGCCGCACTTTACCTCGGCACCACCCATGGCTGAGGAGGCTGATCGGATGGAGGGGGCCGAGCAGCACGAGCAGGAGCACCTGCCCGGCCCGAGCTTTTGGCCGATCCTGCTGGCGCTGGGTATCTCGATGAGCCTGATCGGCGTGATCACCAAGCTGGCGGTCCTGATCATCGGACTTCTAATCACCCTGATCGCACTGGGTGGATGGATTCGCGACGCCAGGCGCGACTATCGCGAGCTCACCTAGCGCGGCGGCCAGGGTCGCTGGCCGCTGATGGAGGTGCCGGTCCTTGTCGGGGCCGTCGCGGCTGGAGGAAGTGTCGGGCTGGGGGCCATAACCCTTGCGGTTGCTTTCATCCTTGCGTTTGGCGCGAGCCTCAGCCTGCGCAGCATCTGGGCCAAGCAGACCAAGGAGGACCCCGACGCTCCTAGAACGGGCCGGTTGGACCCCCGCGCGAAGCAGCTGCGCTCTCCCGCCCTGGGGCCCATCAGGACCCGCTACCGCTTGCTGCTTAGCTTTGACTTCGGCTGTCTGGCGATAGCCTCAGCGGTGTTGCTCCTGGTCGGCCTGATCCTCATCTTTCGTGGGCTGGGGGTATGAAGACTAATGGTCGACCCCGCTAACATGAGAGCGAAATGAGCTGGGATACCCTGATTCGTCGGCGCTTCGAGGTGGTGGCCGCCTCGATCGTGCTGGGGGCAGCCTTCGTGCTCGTGGTGTGGGCGTTGATGGTGATCCTGAAGGTCGCCAACCCCTACGTGTTCCACTTCAACCTGCTGATGGACATCCTGCCCTGGTTCACCCCCGTGCTCATCATCCTGGTGCTCGGTATTCCCCTATATCTGCGCGTCACGGGCTGGCTCATCGGGCCCGACGGGGGCCTGCAGAAGGTGGTCGAGAAGCGGTTTGAACTGGTGTCCGGGGCAGCCTTCTACTTGCTGGTTTACTCGATGGCGGTGTGGGCGGCCATGTTGATCCTGCGGACCTGGGACGGCTACGACTTTCACTACAACATGGCCGTGGACTGGCTTCCCGCAATCGTGCCGCCGTGGATGATGTGGGCGCTCGGTACCCCCATGGTTTGGAAGGTGCTGGGCGCGCTCGGGGGGACTTATGAGGTGAGCCGGGTGAGGGTCAGGAACTGGACCGCCATAACCCTGGGATTCCTACTGGGAGGGTTCTTTCTCACAGGGGGTGGCCTGCTTCTCAACGAAGGTGTCTACGCCGGGACTGCGGGCCTGCCGGTGGCGGTACAGCAGGACATGGTCGACTTCGGGATCCTGGTGTTCAGTGTCGGGGCCATCTTCTGGGCCATCATGCTGGGCAACCTGTGGTGGGGGTGGCGCCGAGAGCCCGCGCCCAGCGGCGAGCTGCGTCCCATGGACCGGCTGCGTCTGGAGCGGCCCCGGATAATCGCCCAGTCGTTTGTCATGATCAACGTAACCTTTGGCCTGGTGGGGTTGATGATGACGGCCCTCCAGCACGTCGACGACCAGGACTTCCACTTCTATCTGGCGAAGGACATCTGGGGTTTCGGGCTTCCACTGTTCTTCGGCTGGTTGCTCTACGCGGGCGTCGTGCAGCTGGTTCCCAACTGGCTGGCCCGGAGGAACCCAGCGCGCTGGGGCAGTGGGCTGGAGCCCGCCGATGGACCCGCCGGCCCGCCGAGCGGGCAGGCTTCGTGGGGCTACCAGGGGCGCGACCTGGTCGAGTCTGGGAGCTGATCGGAGCGTAACCGTCTCCCCGGCGGTTTGCGCCGTTCGCCCTCCCCGAATGGGGCGGCTGGTGTGGCACCACTGCGCCGGAGGCAGGGCGAGCGGACCCCAGGATCTGCCAACCATCGCCTGATGGCCTTGGTCTTCAGAGTTGGGCGCGCCCCAAACGCCGCTTCGTTCGCACCGGCTCGGCGCCCATCAGATGCCTCTGGGAACGGTGGCCGGCGCCATCCTCCCCGTCTGCTCTCAACAGCTACCGGACCCCGCTGGAGCCCAATTGGCGCAAGATGCACCTGCGGCAGCCGTCAGCCAGAGGTGGGGCCGGACCGATCGGGCGTCCGCCAGGGAGACTCCTCGCACCCCTCGCTCACCGCACCTTGAGCTCTCCCGCCAGCACCCGCAGCACCAGGGGATCAATCAGATCGCGACTCTGGCAACGTTGTTCCAGGTTCTCCATCCCCGCCCACGCTTGAAAGGCATCCAGCGTCTGCTCCCGCGGGGCGCCTGCAGCGACCAGGCCACGGCTGAACAGGGCCTGTCGCAGGCGTTCGACCACCTCGGCATCCAGGGGGAGCAGCTCGGAGGCGTCGGGTTCTTCAAAGTGGACCCTCCAGAGGTCGACCAGGCGAACCAACTCGGGGATCGGCGTCTCGTGATCGTCCACGCGCAGGTCCACCATGCGGTCGTCGAAGCCTCCATATCCAGCCCCTGCGCGCACCACCAGAATCGCCGCCGACTGTCTCCCGCGCCGGTCGCCACCGGCCATGTCACCAGCCTCAAGGGCCCGCAGCAGCCGTGAGGCCAGGGACCCACCGCTGCTGCGGAATTGGTCCAACAAGGCGTCCACCACCGCCTCGCCGGCGAGAATGTTGCCCTGACAGGCGCATCCCGGACCCACCTTGCCCCCGGCCCAATCGAAGCAGGCCGATCCAGTGTAGGTGGCGGCGCCGCCGGAACGATCCACGACGCCCAGTTGGCGATGATCGCGGCCCTCGTCCGCCCCGGTGAGCTGCTCCACCACGTCTTGAGCCCCGACGCCCGAAGACAGCAGTCTGAGCCCCTCCACCTTGTACGAGGTGTTGGCCAGGGCCTGGGTTGCTATGGCGCCGGAGCCGCTGGCGGCAGCTGGGACGGCTGCTCCCACCGCCAAGAACTTGGAGGCGACGGCCACCCCCCAGTCGGTGCCGTCCGTGGCCGCTATGGAAAAGGTGGCGATGCGTGGGCTCGACATGGAAGTGCTCATTCCTGGGAGGATAGCGGTTGCATGAGTGAGTCTTTTGCCCCGTCCCTCGAAATCTTTGAATATGTCCCTGAGGCGGCCCTGGTGGTGGTCGCTCATCCGGACGACTGCGACTTCCTGGCCGCCGCCGTGGTGTCCGCCTGGGTCCGACAGGGGACCAGGGCCGCCATCTGCCTGGTCACTGACGGGGACGCCGGGGGGGATGACCTGTCCGTGCCTCCAGGCGAGTTGAGCAGGGTTCGATTGGAGGAGCAGGGCCGGGCCGCCGCACACCTTGGAGTTGAGCAGGTGATCTGCCTGGGCCACCCGGACGGCCAACTCCAGAACACACTGGAGGTGCGTCGCGACATCGTGCGGGTCCTGCGCCAGCTGCGCCCCGAGCTGGTGGTAACGATGGATCCCACCAACCGCTTCTTTGGGCGGGGGTATATAAACCACCCGGACCACCGAGCGGCGGCTGACGCCTGCCTGGATGCCGTGTTTCCGAGCGCGCGCGACATCCGCAGCTTTCCCGAGCTGTTCCGAGAGGAGGGGCTCAAGCCGCACAACACAAGGTTCGTTCTGGTGGGATCGGGGTCGAATTCAGATGTGGCGGTGCCCATCGAAGCTCAGGATCTGGACAACAAGCTCGCCGCTCTAGGCGAACATCGCAGCCAGTTCGATGCCAGCGACATGCGCGAACCGATGCTGGCGAGAGCAAGACAGGTGGGCAAGCAGGTTGGCCTGGAGCTGGCGGAGTCCTTTCGACTGTTCGACCTGGCCCCCAATCCATCCCAGCGCGAGTATGGCAGGGGGATTGCGGAGGCTGGTCCCCGCTCAGGGGTGCCCGCCACCCGCGCGGCCCAATCAGATTGGGGCTAGGGGTATCGACCAGGCCACCTCAGCAGACAGTCCACTGAGGTGAGCGGAACCTGTCAGGCGTCAGGACGGATCCTGTGTGTTCGGGTCGGCCTTGAGGAATTCCTGCGCGGGGAAGCCCGCCTCGCTCGGGGCATCCGGGGCGGGGTTATCGCTTCCTCCAGGCGCATGCCGCAGTCGGTCATCACCTGCGCTGAAACATGCAGCAACTGCAGCAGCCCGTCGGCAACCATGCCTTCGACTCCAGGCCCATCCGCCCTCCGGCGCAGCTCGGCCGCGAGCTTGCGGACCGCCTCGGCCCAGTCCATGCCGGGGTGCCTGATCGAGGTATGGAGGGAGCCCCGCTCCGGAGCATCCATCAGTGCCAGCCGGAATGGCGGTTGCCGCGAGCGCGCTCAACCATCGGGACCAGCACCGCCGCCGCCAGGATGAGGAGTATGACCCCGGCGATCACCTCACCGAGGAGGCTGTAGCCGAAACTTCCCAACACCACAGCCGCCACCACCAGGATCGGCACCAGGGCCATCAGTGTGCGCCCGCCCCACTGGCGAACGAGCCAGGCTGCGGACAGCCGGGGGCCGACGCTCGTCTTCTCCCTGGGCAGCCTCTCTTCCCAAAGAGACACCCACCAGCCAGGCTGGGTCGAAGAACCAGGATCAGGCGACTGCTGATCGGGCCAGCGTCGGGGGTCGGAGCCTTGAGGCATCTGGGTGCCCTGATGTTTCCGGGGTCCGCCACGGGGCGGTTTGGCTGGTCCTAGGATAGCACTCGATGCCAGACAATCAAGCGTCCGCGACGAAGGCATATTCTGCCTCCCGCAGCTTCAGCCTGGAACTCCTCAGCCGGGAGATTCTCCGCTGTAGGCGCTGCGTGGACGCCGGTCTGCTTGAGACCTGCTCGCCGGTCTTGGCCCAGCCTGTGCTGTCCCGGGTCGTCTTGGTGGGGCAGGCACCGGGGAGTGTCGAGCAGGTCAGCGGTCGGCCCTTCAGTGGGCGGGCCGGACGGGAGCTCTTCCGGTGGCTGGCACAGGCAGGCCTAGGCGACGAGGATTCAGCTCGGTCGAGGGTCTACCTGACCTCGATCACCAAGTGCTTTCCGGGGAGGGCACCCTCGGGCGCCGGCGACCGCAAGCCGTCCGCTGCCGAGATCCAGCTCTGCAGCGGGCATCTGGAGGCGCAATTGCAAATTCTGCAACCCCGCCTGATCGTCCCGGTCGGACAGCTCGCGATCAGTCGCTTTCTCGGCAGCCGGCCCCTGGGCGGGCTCATCGGCTCTGTGTTCGACTCGGTCGGGCGAGAGGTCACTGCCGGGATTGGCCGGGCCCGGGTCGACGGCGGCGGGGTACTCACCCTTCCCCTGCCTCATCCCTCCGGAGCCAGTCGATGGCTGAACGTGCCAGCCCACAAGGACCAGCTCGGGGCGGCGCTGAACCTCCTGCGGGAACTTCTCTAGGGCGGGCCCGGTGCCCTCTCCAACGGGCACGCTTGCGTATAATCTCAACGAATCTTGGGTGGGAAGCAGCATGCGCGCGGTGGCGGCTCGCGGCCCCGGGACGTCCCCGCGGCGGCGGAAGTTCCGGGCGTAGGCGAGAGGGACGTGGCCAGCGCGCCCAGGATCGGCAGCGCGCGATCCGCAGACGAGATTCTCGAGCTCATATTCACGCCCACTCCCAGGGCTAGCCCGGCTGAACAGGCGGAGCGCACTCTGCGCCGACCCAAACCCTTGGTATATGTGGCGATGAGCAACCGCAACTTCTTCTGGCGGCAGCAGCTGACCAAGTACGTCCTCGACGAGGGCCGGGTGCCGGTGACGCCGTTCATGCTCTTCGACTACTACCTCCTGCACACAGTCCCCAAAGATCTGGTGAGGGAGGCGATGAACAACCTCATCGCTCGCTGCGAGGAGATGTGGGTGTTCGGTGACCTCTCCTTGGGGCTGAAGGTGCAGGTCGGAATCGCCAAGCGGCTGCACAAGTCGGTTCGTTACTTCGACATCACGGACCTCCCGTACCAGATCAACTCGGTGCCGGAGTCCATGGTTTCCGAGGAGAGGTAGGGCGTCGGCCCCAAGCCCAGCGGGTGGCGGCGGGCACGGTACCTTCAGGGCCTCGCCCGGCTTCGCTCTGGTCGAAGAGATCCCCGGCCTCGGGGACGGGGCTAGGGTGTACGAATCAGGGTGGCAGTCCTGGAGTCCGGCCGGCTGGTACGGGTTGCAGCAGGCCTCACCGCGCCCCAGCTCAGCCCGCATCGCTGCCATGTCCTTTCGTTGTGGCGCCGTGGCCCCCGTGGGTTGCTTCCAGGGTGAGGGGTTTATGGTTGTGGAACTGGCCCCGGGCGGGCCCTGCGTGGTCTGGTCGGCGCCTGATCCCACCTCGGAGGTGCCATCTATCCGCCTGTGGCAACTTGGGGGCCGGATGTCGGTAGAGGCCAACGGAACTCTCCGGAGAGAGGAGCTGCCGGGTTCCGGCGACTCGGCCCTGAAGGCGACCTGCAGCAGATTCGGGACGGAGGGGCCGCGGGCCAAATCCCGGGGTCCCAGCGCCTGGTGCTCATGGGGCTTCTACCGGGGGAGGGTGACCGCCGCCGACGTGGTTGAGAATCTCGGGGCTGCGGAGAGGTTGGATCTGCCCATAGACGTGTTCCTGGTCGACGACGGCTGGCAGATGGGAATTGGCGACTGGTCGGGGGAGAGGCCTGGGTTCGGAGATCTGGCAGAGTTGTCGCGGGTGGTCCGGAAGAGCGGTAGGCGGCTCGGCTTGTGGCTGGCTCCGTTCCTGGTGGGCGCTGACAGCGAGACCGCCAAGGAGCATCCCGACTGGCTGGTCCCGGGTCTCGTACACCCCCGGGCATGGGGTCAGAGAGTGGGGGTACTGGACACCACCAACGCCTCGGCGTCCGCGCACCTGGAGGACCAGGTCCGTCGCCTCGCCGATATGGGGTGCTCATACTTCAAACTCGACTTTCTCTACGCGGCGACCATGCCGGGCTCCCGTGGAGTTCGGCCCCGGTTGCTCGAGCAATATCGAGAGGCAATGGCCAGGATTGTTAGCGCCGCGGGCACCGGGGCGACCATACTCGGCTGTGGGGCTCCCCTGCTCCCAAGCGTCGGACTGGTCGACGCCATGAGGGTGAGCCCGGACATAGCCCTCCATCTTGAACCGGTCAATCAAGACCTGTCCCAGCCGTCTCTGGCCGCCGCCATGCACACCGGCCGGGCCCGTGCCGCCATGCACGGACGGCTCTGGATCAACGATCCAGATATGCTCATCGCGCGCAAGCGCATGCCGGAGCGAGACCGCTGGGCTGCCCACGTGATGGCGACCGGGGGACAGATCACCTCCGGCGACAGGCTGGCCGGCCTTGACTCCCATGGGCTGGCACTGCTGCGCCGGGCTCTAGATGGGGTGGCCCCCTCGAGCGCACCGCGGCAAGAGCGGGAGCATGGAGTTTGACCAGTGTCTGACGGGCGAGCTGGTGGCGCTGGAGCCGATGGTGGGGGCGCACACTCTCAGGCCCGCCTCATCCTGTTGGGGGGTCGCTTGATGCAGACTGGGGGGTGATGAGTTCGGTTCTCAATCGTTTCCGCCACCCGCGGGTCAGAATTCTTTTGGGCACCGTGGTCGGGATCGGCCTCTTGGCCCTGGTTCTCACCAAGGTTTCCGTCCCAAGAGTGGCCGCCGCCCTCTCCCATGTGTCGGTCCCACTGCTGTTCCTGGCCGCTCTGATCGCGGCCGGCTATGTCCTCGCCAGGGCCTGGCGCTACCACATTCTGCTCGGCAGAGGTTCCCTGGCAGCGACCGTGGGCGTCACCGCAGCGAGTTGGGGCGCGGGCCAGGTCCTGCCGGGGCCGGGGTCCGACGCCGCCTTCGTGTGGTTCGCCCGCTATGACCTGGACACATCTGTCTCCCGCGGCACAGGTGTCGCGCTGGTGGCCAGATTGCTGGATCTGGCGAGCCTGGCGATCATCCTCCTGGTCGCAGCGGACATGGCGGGGGTAACCCTGGCCCGCCCTCTGCGGCTGACCGCCATACTCATGGCGGCGGCCCTTTTGCTGCTGCTGCTGCTCTTCTTCGTCAGGGCGACCCGGGTGAGGTTGCTGGGGCTGGCGGAGCGGCTGCCCATCGTGGGCGCCTTCGCGACCAGGGCGGAGCTGGCCCTGGCGGACCTCAGCAGCGCAGGCAGCGTGGTGGCCCTGGTCTCGGCCACGGCGCTGGCGCGTCTGCTCGCGGCGTTGGAATATCTCTGTTTGTTCTTGGCCCTGGGGGCCCACCTGAACCTGTGGCAGGTCTGGCTGGCACTGGCCGTGCGCACGCTCCTGTTTGCCCTTCCGATTCAGGGTATAGGGGGGTTCGGAACCTCCCAGGTGTGGTGGGCTTCGGGCCTGGCACTGGCCGGGCTGCCACTGACCTTGGCCCTGACCCTGGGACTTGAGGTCCAGGTCCTCGACCTCGTGATCGCCATGCCGGAGGGTCTGCTGGGCTGGGCCGGCCTGCGCGTGCGCCGCCTACTGGCCGGGGTTGGCCCGTCCGATGTGACCGCCGAGCCCCACCTGCCACAGGCTTCGCCGCCCGGGTCTGGGAGTGTCTATCCGCAGCAGGCCCCCCATCCCGGGCTCACAGCTGGTGGAGCCGAGCCGCAGATGGCGAGGAGCACCTCAGGGCGACCCACCCGGTAGCCTGCCAGTCGGGTCGCGGGCCAACACCAGTCCCGGCCAGGGCGGCGCCAGGGCCGGAATGGCCCGCTCCTTACCGGAGCGCGGTGGGTCGCGGCGCGTGGCGCACTATTCGTGAGCCCAGATACAGCTGCCCCCGGTGATCCCAGTCGCCACTTTCCCGTCAGGATGAGATCAGGGCTTGCATCACCCCGAGCAGCTTCCGATGGGATGGCACCACGGAGCGGCACGGGCGTACTGCCCCCCTTCCGTCCCGCTCTATCTGGCGCAGGATCTGCTGGTACATGAGCCCCGCTGCCCGAACGGACCGACTCCCCCTTCTGAGCATGCAGGTACCGGGTAGTCCCCGCTCGTACCAGTGGTCGGCGATGGCGATCTCCACTCGCAACAGCAGCGAGCGATCATCCGACCCGAGGTCCCGCACCCCGGCCAGCTCCATGGTCTGGCGGGGCAGATAGGTCCGCCCGCGCGCCAGATCCTCATCGATGTCCCTCAGGATGTTGGTGCGCTGCATCGCTATCCCCAGCGCCCGCGCCGCCTGGTCCGCCTTCTCGTCGAAGACCCCAAGCAGTGTCGCCATCAGGCGGCCGACGGTGCCGGCCACCTGATACGAGTAGAGGTCCAGCTCCGCCTCGGTCTCCATCAGAAAGGGCCGCATGTCGCGCCGCTGGCCTTGGCAGAAGTCGAAGACCGCCTCCCTGGGGAGATCCGGGTGACGCTGAAAGAGGTAGTCCAAGATCTCGGCCTCGGGTCCTCTGACCGTACCGGTCGTGGCCCACTCCACCGCGCAGTCGAGCCGTCTACCGGCGTCTGGGTCCTGAAAGTCGACCAGATCGTCGAGCTGACGGCACACCAGGTACAGCAGGTAAACGTCGGGACGGACATCCCGGGGCAGAATCCGGGTTGCCAGGGCGAATGTGCGCGCCACCCGGTTGGTGGTCAGCACCGCTTCCTCCAGGTACTCGCGGATCGCCGGCTCGACTACGACCGCCACGCCCGGGCCTCCTCAAGGAGCAGTTGCGCGGTGACCTCGGCACCCATAAGCACTCCCGGGATCCCCGCCCCAGGATGGGTGCCGGCGCCGACGTGGTACAGGCCCTTCACCCGTCGATCCCGGTTGGGCTGGCGGAAATAGGCTGACTGCAGCAGGGTTGGTGACGGTCCGAAGGCGTTGCCCAACTGAGCGCGAAGGGCGGTCTTGAAGTCGACCGGAGTCCAGCTGCGCTCGAACCGCAGGGATTCGCGCAGCCCTGCCAGGTGCAGGCCGCCAACCCCTTCCATCGCGGCCAGAACCTGCTCCCTGACACCAGCTTCGGCAGCCCTCCAGTCGATCCCGGAGCGAAGGTTGGGGACTGGGAGCAGCACGCTGATCGCGTCTGCGCCTGGTGGTGCCATCTCCGGTTCGGTCCTGGTTGGGGCGTGCAGGTAGAGGCTGGGCGAGGCCCCCAGGCGGCCCCGTCTGGTGACATCGCCGATGAAGCCTCGGTAGTCGTCACCGACCAGCAGGGTGTGATGGGCCAGCTCGGGAAACACCCGATCCGTGCCCAGATAGAGCAGAAAGCAGCTCATGGTGAGTTGGGGATCGGACGTTCGGCGATCGCCGAGCAGCAGCCGGCTGGTCTCCACCACGTCGGCGTTGCTGATGACGAAGTCGGCAGGATGGAGAGCTCCCGACGCGGTCCGAACTCCCGTGACGCGGCCGTCCGCCCGCCTGATCTCCACCACAGGGTCCCCGTACCGTACCGCGCCCCCCGTCCGCACCAGTCCTTCCAGGGCCTCGACCAGGCTGTACACGCCCCCGTCCGAATACCAGACTCCGGATTCGATTTGGAGGAAGGCCAAGGCGGCATAGACCGCCGGCACTCGATACGGATCGCCGCCTATGAAGAGGGGGTGGAAGGAGAAGGCCTGACGAACGTGGACATCGTCGAAGTAGGCCTCAACGAAGTGCTCCACCGACCGCAGCGCGCGCAGGCCTATCATCTTCGGCACCAGCTGAACGAAGTCGCGAAGTCTCAAAAAGCTGCTGGTGCCCGCTCCCAGGATCGCCTCCTCGTAGATCCGACGACTCTGCTCGATGAAAGCCGGATACCGCCCGGCATCAGAAGTACTGAACTGCCCAATCTGCTCTCGCATCTGCTCCGGGTCGGACCCGAAGTCGAAGAAGCGCGGCTCGGATCGCCAGTGGATCCGGTAGAAGGGTTCCAGACGATGCAGGGTCAGCTGCTCCTCGGTTGTGGTGCCCGCCAGTTGGAAGAGCTGATCCAGGAGCTGGGGCATGGTGATCAGCGAAGGGCCGGTGTCGAACGTGTATCCCTGTTCACGAATCCGTCCGGCCCGGCCACCCGGGGTTGCCGCGGCCTCCACGACGGTCACCTCGAGCCCGGCCGCCAGCAGGCGAATGGCCACGGCAAGTCCGCCGAGCCCTGACCCCACCACCACCGCCCGCAGCGGGCGCGTGCGACTCTTCGTGACGGGTGCCGCCGAGCGCAGTCCAGCTGTCAAAGCCAGGCTCCGATCGGCTTCCCCGCCATCTTGCCGACCCTGGCGTCGGACGGCTCGCCCTGCAGGCCCTTCGCTATCGAGGCGATCTGGAAGGCGAGGGTAGCGACCCATGTGAGGGGGTGCCACACTATCCCGCTGAGGGGCTGTCCAGCCTGGCGGGCGTGTGACACCCGCAGCACAACCAGCAGGGCCAGCGCCAACAGAGAACCGCAGAGGGCTGCGGAGCTGCCGGTCGCCAAGGCCGCAAAGGGAAGCCCGAGGGGGAGCAGCTGGACGGTCAGAGTCCCGATGAGACAGCAGAGAGCCAGCGGCAGGGAGTTGCCCACGGCCGGGTATAGTGCCCCGCGCCAGACGCTCGCCACATCTGCCACCGAGCGGTACCGGTCGGACTGGCCGAGGGATTTCCCGTCCAGCAGGAAGACCGGGGCCGAACTCTCTGAAATGAGGTGCCTGATGTCAGGGAGTCCTCGTTGCGGGTGGCCAGCTCTGCGACGGCCGCGGCAGGTGGCGCGGTCGACCATCAGGCATGAGCCGAAGGTCATCTGGGTTGGGGAAGCCCAGGTCAGGCGGCGCAGGGCGGAGACATTCTGCAGGAAGTTGGGGACCCAGCAGCTCTGGGCAAAGGACAGCGCGGGCACCAGGGCTCGGGCCGCGCCAGCTCTCATCCCCTGAGGTAGCAGCAGGGACACCAAGCCAGCGCCGCTGGCGCCCAGCGACGAAGCCATCTCGGCCAGCGCGTGAGGGTTCAATCTGGTGTCGCCGTCGACGAAGGCCAGCAGGTCCGAGGTGGCCATCTGATGGCCACGCTCCGCGGCCCAGCAGGTTGCGCTCCAAAGCGGTGGAGGCGGACCCGCGTCGATGGTCTCAACCCCATCCGCTGGGGAGGCGTCCTGGGGAGCTTCGAGGCTCGATGCCGTTGCGGACTCGACCACCAGCAGTCGCAACTGCCCTGGATAGGACTGGGCCCGAAGGCTCTCGATGCAGGCCCCGGCCCGACGCCGCCCAGCTCGGGCCAGGACGATCACGGTGAGCGACGGCAGGTTGGCTCCTCCGGAGGGGCTGGGTCCCTTTCGAAGGGCGGCCCGGTTCAAGGTCATGACGAGCAGCGAGACGGCCACCGCCAGCGCGGATCCCCACGCGAGCAAATCGATGACGCTGATGCGGTCA
Source organism: Candidatus Dormiibacterota bacterium (assembly GCA_027339635.1). GTDB lineage: Bacteria > Chloroflexota > Dormibacteria > Aeolococcales > Bog-877 > AG-12. Next base: position 9,867 of record DAHWNZ010000027.1, on the reverse strand, counting down.
ACGCCCCACTGGCGCAAGAACAGCTGGGTGATGACGAAGCCGGCGAGGAGGTTCATCTGTAAGAAGCCGCGCCAGGCGCGACGGGCCTGCAGCCCTGGGATGCCCACCAGGCAGGAGGCGGCGAGCAGGGAATAGGGCACCAGGGTCACCGCCGCCACCACTTCCAGGCCACCCCCGAGGCTCACCAGGATGATCGACAGGCCATAGGCGGCGGTCGCCACCGCGGCGGTCCTGCGGGCGCCAAGCGCAGTAGCTATGGACCCTATGCCGGCCTGGGTGTCGAATTCGACGTCCTGTATGGCTCCCAGTGCCTGGGAGGCGACACCCCACAGGAAAAAGGCCGCAAGGAGGCGCCACGGGAACGCCACCAAGGGCAATCCACCAGCCAACAGGCCGCACGCCGCCGGGAGCACGAAGTGGGATGAACTGGTGAGGGAGTCGAGCACCGGGATCACCTTGGCCCGCAGGGGAGGCGCCGAGTAGGCGACCGCGGCGAGGCAGGTGAACGCGAGGGCTGCCACCAAGGGCAAGCCTCCCAAATACCCGCAGACGGCGAGTAGGGGAAGGTTGGTGAGCGCGATCGCAAGCCACAGCTGGGTGGCCCTGGCAGGTGGCAGGAGGCCGCCCTCAATCACACCTCCCTTGCGGGGATTGCGACGGTCGGACTCATAGTCGAACAGGTCGTTGATCCCGTACAGCAGCAGGTTGTACGGGAGCAGGAAGTAGGCCACCCCAAAGATCAGGAGGGGGCTCACTGCCAGCCTGACCGACAGTGCCGCGGCGAGGAAGGGAAGCGCGGTGTTGATCCAGCTGGCCGGACGGCTGGACCAGAAGAGCGCCTTCACCACGCGTACACCGTGACCGCGGTGAGGTATAGCGCCATCCCGTATAGGAGATCCTCGAGCGGCATCCGGTCGATCCGGATGCCGCTGAGGAATTGGGGAGCGTAGGTGAACACGCCGACGGCAGTGAGCACGACGTCGCCGCCGATCGTCATGCCGGCGAAGATCGCGAGCCCCACCCAGAGCGAACGCTCCGCCAGGTGCCCTCGCCAGCCTGCCAGCAGAAGCGCCAAGGCCAAGACCACGACGGCGGCGAGGGTGTACTGTCTCACACGCCCGCCCGTCTGACCGCCCAGCGGATGGTGACTGAGATCAGGACCAGAAACCCGAGCAGGATGGGCTCCTCCAAGGGGATCCCCGGGGGGAATATCACCGAGTTCAGATGGGGGTTGCTGCGAAACCATCCCCGTGAGGCTCCCACCGCGTCGAAGACCAAGAACAAGGGGACCGTGACCGCTATGGCCCGCAGCAGACGCCAGCCCAACACTTGTGTCCGCAGGCGGTGGTTGAAGAACGCCACGCCGGCCCAGCTCATGATGAGGGCGACCAGATACAGGAAGCGGATCACCCGCCAAAACCTCCCTCTACCCAGGCCACCCACGGGAGCCGGTAAGCCCCCTCAAACTGCCGTTGCTCGGCTGAAGGGATCGCCCGCCCGCCAGCTGTCATCAATTTCCTTCCCAACGGCTGATCCCCGGAAATCCTCCTAGAGGGTCTTCGAGCGGTTAAGTGCACCGGATCACAGGGATGGATCTCTCAGCTCCTTTCGCCGCGATTACCTCTCGTGAGAAGTATCTTACTAAACGAGACACAGTTCGCTCCAGGTGATGTCACGACGTGGCCAGCTTGGGCAGTCCTGTGGCGGCGCACCTGGGACCGGGTGCGTCTACTCCCGAACGCGTCTGGGCCGGTACCATCTGCAGGCCGCCCCGATGACACGAGTGTCCCAGGAGGTCTTGCCAACCGACTGCTCCCAGAGGAGCGCCGCTTCAGCCAGGGCCATCCGTGGAATATGGTTGGCCGACGGCCGCGACAGCTTGGATCGTCGGTGTCCGCCCTCCCCGGCTCAAAGCAGTGCCGTCAGCCCCGACGTCCGCCCGCCACCACTCGCCCAGCGTGGCTAGCCTCTGGCCCAGTGGCCCCCGCAGCCTCCGAGCGTGCCGAGACCGCCGGTCGCCGGTCCATCGACTCCGTGTGTTGGGCTATCCGCTCTTCGATCTGGTTCAGCAGTTCGAGGAGTAACTCAAGATCGTCCGCGGAACGGCCGGTCAAGATCTGTCGCAGAGCCTGATTCAGGTCGTCCAGGGTCCGGTGAGCTACCCTGCGCGCGCTCTCCGTGACCTCCACCTTGACCTTGCGCCGGTCCCTCTGATCGTCAGTCCGGCGCAGGTGCCCCGAGGCCTCCAGTCGGTCGAGGATACCGGTAACCCCGCCGCTGGTCACTCCCAGCTGGGTCCCGAGCTCAGTGGGAGTTGCCGTGCCTCTACGAGCGACCAGGTTGAGCGCTCGCACCTCCGACCTGCTCATGCCCAGGTGCCTGCAGGTGGCGTCGGTGTGCCGCTGCATCGTCTCGTTGAGGTCCCGGATGGCCCTCAGAATCGCCTGCACGTGGTCGCGACGAGCTTCCAACCGGCATGCCCTCATAATGTCCCCAACCCCGACAGTCTAGGTGAGCGGCACCATCGCTGACACTCGCCTGCCGGACCGCGAGCCGAGGAGAGCTGGATGTCCCAGATTACGGTATACGGAGCCCCCTGGTGCCCGGATTGTCGGCGGACCAAGGCGTTCCTCGCCAATCACCAGTTGACCTACGCCTGGGTGGACATAGACGCCGACCCAGCCGGGCTGGCGTTCGTGGAAGGACTGCAGTCCGGCGGGCGCACGATCCCCACCGTCGTCTTCGAAGACGGCAGTCATCTCCTCGAGCCCACCGATGAGGAACTGGCCCGCAAGCTGGGGATCAAGGTCGCGGCGGAGCGCTCTTCCTATGACCTGGTGGTGGTGGGCGGGGGGCCCGCCGGCCTTGCGGCTGCCATCTATGCCGCTCGTGAGGGGATCGACTGCGTGGTGGTTGACTCCTCGGGGCTGGGAGGCAACGCCAGCCTAACAGAGAGGATTGAGAACTATCCCGGCTTCCCCGAGGGCATCGGCGGGTCCGAGTTGATGGACCGCTTCGTGAAGCAGGCCCAGCGCTATGGCGTTGAGCTTGTCGCCGGCACCAGCGTGACGAACCTGCGAGGTCTGGGTGAAGATGCCGAGGTCACCCTTGGGAGTGGGCAGCAGCTGTCGGCCCACTCCGTCCTACTCTGCACGGGCTCGACCTACCGCCGCCTCGGCATACCGGGCGAGGAAGACCTGATAGGTGCTGGGGTGCACTTCTGCGCTACCTGCGATGGCCCCTTCTATCGCGGTGCCGAAGAGCTCCTGGTGGTCGGGGGAGGCAACGCGGCCGTGGAGGAGGGGATGTTTCTGTCGCAGTTCGCCAAGCAAGTCCGCATTGTGCAGAAGGGGCCGGAACTGACTGCGTCACAGCTTTTGCAGGACAAAGCCAGAGCTGACCCAAGATTCATCATCCACACCAACACCAGCCTGCGGCGGCTGCGGGGCAACGGGCGCTTGGAGGCCGTCGATGCCGTCGACGATCGCACCGGAGAAGAGATCACATGGACCCCTGCGGCGGCCTTCATCTTCATCGGTCAGGACCCTAACTCAGGGCTGGCCGATGGGTTGGCGAACAGGGATCCTTGGAGGTTCGTGCAGACGTCCGACACCTTTGCCACCTCCGCGCCGTGGCTTTTCGCCGCTGGCGACGTCCGCTCCGGCTCCACCAAGCAGCTGGCTTCAGCCGTCGGTGAGGGGGTGGCCGCTCTGCTGGCCATCCGCAGCTACCTGCAGCAGCACCACCACCTGGCGGTCATCGACATTAATGGGTAGGTCGATAGGCGCCGCAGACTCCCAGCCAATTCCCAGGTCGGGGTGTTTACCATGTGCTGGCGGGGAGCTAGTTTGGGAGACTCTTAGATGCGCATAGCCGGAGAGGCACTGGGTAAACGCGGTGCCGTCGCACTGTCCGTCGCGGCCGCCGCCGCCGCCATCCTGGCGGTACACGGGTACACCAATCCAGGCGCATTGGGCCTAGCCGGAGGCGGCGCGCTGACAACTGGCCATGGGCCGAAGTCGTCGCCCTCATCAGGAAGCGGGGCGACTTCCAAGGTAACGCCGAGCCCCTCAGCCAGCCCGACGTCTTCGCCAGGCTCACAGGCGACGCCTGGGCCACTCCTGTCTCAGACCTCGTACGCCGCGTACACCTACCAGCTGTATCCCGGCAGTCCCAGCGCCATGGCCCGTCAAGCCATGGCCGGCTTCACGTACAGCGCCAAGCGAGCCGGCGGCTCGGTGAACTTCACCCTCTATGTCAGCGGCGGGGGTCAGTCGCCGATCTCCAAGACCTATCCCGCGTCGGACCACATCTACTTCGTGGAGGCCAACCTAGGGGACGATTCCGGCAACTCGGAATACAATTTCGGCGACGACGGCCTGATCGCAACCGACGCTAGTGGACACGTGGTGCCCTGACCTTGGCCCGTCGGAATCGTCAGAATCGAGCGGCGGCGCGGGCCGTGTCGTCGGCTCCGAGCTCGGCCCCGGCGGCCATCATGTCCCGGCCCTCGGCTGGCGGCGCCTTGGTCCTTGGCCAAACTTGGGCACCGACTCTAGCGCGGGTCTGTTTGGGATTGGTTCTGCTCTGGTTCGGGATTCATGAGCTCGTCCAACCGAGCCTCTGGACCGGATATGTCCCCCTCATCTCTCAAACCTCGCAGCTCGCGCTTGGCCTGGTCCTAGTTCACGGCTGGGTGCTGACCCTCCTCGGGGTCGCCCTGGCGTTGGGGGTGATGCCCCGGGTGGCTGCGGCCGTGAGTGTGCTGCTGCTCTTCGAGATCGTCGTCTCCCTGACCATAACCGCCGGGTTCTCGGACATCGTGGCCCGCGACGTGGGGATCATGGGGCTGGCGCTGGCGGTCTTTGCAGGCCGCGACAGCAAGTTGGTTATGGGGGGAGCGTAGCCGGGGATAGGCTCTTGGGAAGCGCCGTGGAGTTGCCCTATGGGAATGGACAGGTAAAGGGCTGGACTAAGAGCACGCGCGAATAGGGTGGCCGAGACGAGGTTTGGTAGGCCAACCGTAGGGCGGGGTTGGGCGGCCTCGGCGACGGCGGTGCGGAGGGTGCGGTTGTCGACCGTGGCGGCGGCCTGGGTGAGGCGGCGGGGACTCTCGGGCTGCACCACGGCGTCCACGGTCTCAGCCCATGGCGCTTGCGGGATGGGGCGCAGCTCAGGGGCCCAGCTCCTGGGATCGGCGCCGATGGCCTTCGCCCTCTGCTTCCAAGCCTGGAACGCGTCCTCGGGGACCGCGGTCTTGGGGGAGCGGGAGCGGACGACGAGCCCTCTGACTTCCTCGTCGGTGGGGGACCTCCCATGGCGGGCGCGGAAGGCGGCGATGGCCTGCTCGACCTCGGCTGAGCGGGCGCTGAAGGCCTGGCGGACCTTGGTTGGGACGCCCGAGACCTCGAAGTACCTCCAGTGGCGCTCGGTCGGGTCCCCCTGCTCTTGGAAGAGGGCTGAGAGCTCGGCCCGGTAGACAGCGCCAGCCTCGGCGGCGATGCGATAGAGGGCGCGGGAGTCGATGGCTGCCCAGCGGCCGGTCCTGGCCTCCCTCTCCTGGGAGCGGAGGGCGCAGTTGGCGATGACGCAGTGGTCGTGGAGCTAGGGGTCGGGGGATGCCCCTGCCGCCTGCTGGGCCGCGCTCTGGCGGGAGGTGTGGGGGCGGAAGCGGGCGATGACCAGACCCTGGGCGCGCTCGTGGCGGACCAGGCCTGCGATGCGGCGGCGGACCATGGGGGCATGGGCTTCCAGGTGGGCGCAGGCGACCTGGACTGCCTGCTGGTGGGCCCGCTCGACTGCGTCCCTGGTGTTGTCATCGCCGAGGGCCCAGACGATGGCGACGGACTTGGGGGCGGAGAAGGTGCAGTCGACGGCGGCGGTGTGGACGCCGTGGGCATGGCGGACCAGCTGCTCGCCGGAGTGGGGGTCCTGGCCCTGCCAGAGGCGGAGAAAGTGGTCGCGGTCCACCTCGCCGGAGAGGCCGAGGGCGACCGCTCCCTGGCCGAGCCACTCCCCGGGCCCCTCGGCGGGCTGACCCGCATGGCCCAGGTAGTAGTCGCCGCGACAGCGCTCCGGCCCCTGGCTGGCAAGGTAAGCGACCTAGCCCGCGGTGTCCCCGGCAGCGATCTTGTGGACGGTCATCAGAACCGCAATCCCTCCATCTCCCCAACTCCAGCCCAGCATGCTAAACGCACATTCTGTGCTGAGGGGGCCGCGGTCCGCGAGCCCTGAGGCGAGTTGGCAAGGCCGTTCCGGGCTTGCCGGGAGTGCGTGCGTACTGCGCCGAGTCGCCCCTAGAGGTCCTCCGCGACCCCCGTTGCGAAGAAGTGCGCCAATTGTTTGACAATGACATCTGTGGGAATGCGGGACCTGTCCCGCAACACGAGTCGGGTGGTCCAGGACGTGGCACGGACGGGGAGGCCTGCCCTGGTGACGGTGCATGGACGGCCGCTGGCCGCGCTGGTGCCCATCGACGCGGCCGAGATCGAGGACTTCATCCTCGCCAACGCCCCGGAATTCATCGCCAGCATGCGAGAGGCGGAGGCGGATCTGGCGGCGGGCCTGACCCGGCCAGCCAGCGAGCTCTTCGACGAACTCGACAAGGACCATCCCTGAGCACGGTCGACCTCTCCCGGCGGGCCGCCACCCTACGACCCGCGGATGCTGCTGAAGGTGCTCCTGTACGGATACTCGGTAGGGGTTACCTCGTCACGGGCGCTGGAGCGGAGCTGCATCAACGATCTGGCGTGCCGCTACCTGGCGGCCAACCAGGCGCCGTACTTCCGTTCCATCGCACGGTTCCGTCGGCGCCACCTAAAGGCGCTGGAAGGGCTTTTCACCCAGGTGCTGGCGGGGTGCGCCATGGCCGGGCTGGTGCAGTTGGGTCGAGTGGCCTTGGATGGCACCAAGCTGCGGGCCTCGGCATCACGGCACAAGGCTATGGGCTACGACCACATAGATCCGCGCCTGCAGCAGTTGCAGGCTCAGGTGCGGGCCTTGATGGCAGAGGCGGAGATGAAGGACAAGGCCGAGGACCGCCGCTACGGGAAGCAGAATCGGGGCGACGAGATCCCCGCTGAGCTGCAGCGTCGTGAGAGCCGCATCGCCAAGCTGAAGCAAGCCAAGACCATCCTTGAGGAGGAAGCGCGGCAGCAAGCGGAGGCAGCTGCCGCGAAGCGGTGTGCGCAGCAGGGCAAGAGCGAACAGGAGACCAAGACGACCGTAGAGAAAGCGGTCGCGAAGGCGGTGACTCCACCTCGAGCGCAGCGCAATTTCACTGATCCCGAGTCACGCATGATGAAGATGGGTGATGGCAGCTTCCAGTACGGCTACAACGCGCAAACCGTGGTGGACGAACACCGGCAAGTGATCCTGGCCACCAAGGTCACCCAGTGCGCCGGGGACGTCGAGCAGCTACTGCCGATGCTGGCGGAGACCAAAGCGGCCCTGGCGGCGGCTGGGATCTCGGCGATGCCGCGACAGCTGCTGGCTGACGCCGGCTACTGCTCGCAAGACAACTTGACCGCCTTGGATGACGAGGAAGTGGACGTTCTCATCGCCACTGGCAGGTTGAAGCACGGCGAAGTCGTGGCGGCTGCACCCCGAGGACGCATCCCCAAGAACGCCACCGGCAGAGAGCGAATGGCACGGCGGCTGCGAACCAAGCCGGGAAAGGCTGCCTACGCACGTCGGAAAGTCATCGTTGAACCCGTCTTTGGGGAGATGAAAGTTCGCCAACACGCTGGAGCACTTCGTTTGCGCGGTCTGGAGGGGGCTATTGGCGAGTGGACCCTACACGCGCTCTGCCACAACCTCCGCAAGCTGGCCAACAGCGGGGTCCGACCCCGATCGCTGGACATGGCTTGAACCCCGGAAGCCAGAGGTGGATCATCCGACCCCTCATACGGGTCATGGTCGGAGTTTGGAACGCCCCAACACCAGCAAACTGGTCCGACTGCGCCCGCCGGACGATCTCTGGTCGCACCGCTCCGGGAGCGATCCCTTCCCTGCCCCTACCCGTTACTGACCCACGCTCCTAGGGTCAGGAGGAACAACTTGGTCAGCTTTTCCCAACCCGCCGCCGCCGGTGCTACTCTGTGCCGTAAAGGACGGGCAGCGCGGAGCTGGAGGCTTGATGATGACTGGCCTGAGATGGCTGCGGGTGCCCACTGTCGCAGCGATCATGGCATTGGCCGGGCTGGGGCTCTCCGAAGGGGTGGGGGGAACTGTGTCAGCGGCTACCTTGGGCATGGCAGCGCCAACGGTTCAGGCCGGACCGGTCACTGAGACTGAGAGCGGGGCGGTACCGACCATTCCCTGCGGGCCCAATCCCGGGGAGTGCACTACGGAGTGGAGCTATGTGCAGCCTGGGGTTCACTACATCGACACATCACAGTACAACGGAGACTTCCGGGTGAACGTGTCCCTGTCTGGCGGAGCTGAGGCGTGCGCTCTTGGCTTCGGAGTGAGCGGGGGATGGAGCGTGATCGTGAAAGCGTTTGACGCTACTAAGGTGTTTGATTGGGCTGGCGCGGCATTTGCGTGTGCGGCGAATGTGGGGCTCTACATAGGCGCGAGTACATACTGGAACTGAATGGCCGTGCGAAGTAATGGGTTCCGGATGAGAGAGCGCCTTCTGGGGGATGGGGCAAGTGGCGTCTCGGCGCGTTGGCTTCTGCTGGTGCATAGACGTGACGCCGTAGTGCTCTTGACCGCTTGTGGGGTGGTCGGATTCGGCATTGCTGTCCTAGCACGGGTTCTGGGTTCCCCAATGGAGACCAGTGCGCTCATCGGTATTAGCGCCATCGGTGGCATCTTCATTGTGCTCATGAGCATCCACACATTGCTGGTGCGATACTTGCTTGGACCTCACCGAGCTGTCGGGAAGATCCCGGGAATGAGTAGGCTCCCAGATCTCGTAGGGGCGTGTGTGGTCGTGTGGGTCTCTATGAGCGGCTCACCGATCGCGCTCACCACTGCAGTATGGCTAGTCACAGGGGCTTGCGTGTTCGGCATCCACGCCTTGGCCTCTGGATTGGGTCTTTGCTGGGAACTTGACCGCAGACGAATCGACCAAGAGCAAAGCGCGGCATTGCGTCAGATAGTCGACCGACGCCATGCGGGATACTCCTAACGCAGCCTGCGGCCACGACCAAACCTAAACCCTCGCGCCTGTCTAGGGCGTGAAATGCAGCCGCAGGCTGCGGGAGAGGCGGTTGGAGTGAGCCCCGGGAGACCCGGTTGCTCCCTCCGGCCCCTCGCTGCCGCTCCCCGGCCTACCCCGGTCAGGAGTGGCCGGGGTAGCAAGGCCAGCCCCGCTCCTGACCGTGAGATGCTTGGACGGTAAGAACCAACTTCCGCAGAGGCGGGGATGGCGAGCATAATGTTGCATAAACGATCGTTCGCGGACAGGCTCCATGAACCGCCCCGGGAAAGTTGGAGACTCCATTCGTTGAGAGGATGGAGAGATGACAAGCACGACGAGGTACCCGCAGGAGCTGCGGGAGCGGGCGGTGAAGCTGGTCCTGGAACACGGAGGCGAATACCCCTCGGAGTGGGCGGCGATTGAGTCGATCTCATCCAAGCTGGGGATGACCAAGGAGACGCTGCGGCGGTGGGTGCGCAGAGCCCAGGTGGATGGAGGGCTGCGGAGCGGTGTCACCACCTTGGAGCGGGAGCGGATCCGGGAGCTGGAGCGGGAGAACCGTGAGCTGCGAAGGGCCAACGAGATCTTGAGAGCGGCATCCCTTTTTTTCGCTCGGGAGCTCGACCCGAGACCGCCCAAGCCGTGAAGTTCATTGCCGAGATGAGGGAGCGTTGGGGAGTTGAGCCGATCTGCCGGGTGCTGGAGTTCGCGCCGGCCAG
>DAHWNZ010000026.1:0-32792 GCA_027339635.1 Candidatus Dormiibacterota bacterium | reverse complement strand
GTACCACAGGCCCCCATCCGTCCCCTGCCAGAACGCGCTAACCACACCACTGCTTGAGGTGGTTGCAGACGGCACCGAACTCAGACCACTCCCAAGCTGCTGTGCCCCCGCCCACGAACCACCGGGCAAGTACCAGTAGTGCTCGAGCCCACCGCTCGCCCCCAGCCCGAAGACGTCAACCACACCGTCGCCCTGCGCCACTGCGGCATGCCCGTTGGGGTCCGAGTACGTGAAGTCAGAGCCTGCCGTGGCCCCACTGCTCCCAACTGCCGTCTCCACCGTCACGGACACCACCCCAGTCGGGTCCGGAGGCGCCACCGCATCGATCACACTGCTTGACTCAACTTGGTACCCCTCGGCCGGGGTCGCTCCGAACAGAACCCCACTCACCCCCACAAAATTGCTGCCACTGATCACAACCTCCATCCCCCCCGCTCCACTACCTCCACTCGGACTGACGCCTCCGACCGCCGGCAGCGATACCGCAGAGTAGGAGAAATTGGTCTGAGGGCCCGAGTTGGCAGTGCCCATCCAGTCGCCAACTTGGACAGCCTGCACTCCAGTCCCGGGGGGGGATACGACCTGCACCTGCGTGCCGCTATTGAGAACGACGGATGTGGCCTGAACTCCCCCAAAGGTCACGTCAACGGGCGCCACTAACCCCGTTCCCTCAATGGTCACTGAGGTTCCTCCGGCGGCCGTGCCAGAGTCCGGACTGAGCGTTGAAACCGTCACGGGCACCGCGCCTGTTGCCGTGAAGGGGAACCAATAGTTGGGCTGGCCGTAGCCTGTCTCCAAGACTACATATCCGGCACTCAGCGCTGTCGGCGCGGTGAATTGGAGCTCCGCATCGCCCTGGCTGATGATCGTCGCCTCGGTGCCGCTCGGCCAATTGGCAGTGGGCGTGGAATATGGAACGACCAGAACCTGGTTGCCAGTGGTACCCAGTCCGCCAGAGGGAACCGTGATCGTCTCAGAGACTCCCGCGCTCATCGCTGTCATGGTGGCCGATGCCGCCGGCGGCCCGGAGTAGATTCGAATGGAGTCGATCCCGGTGGCGGGGCTGCCGTACCGCGACTGAAAGGTTGTGTGATCCCCCGTCCAGGGATCATTCATCCACAGGGTGCCGTCGGGCCCGGTCCCGGTGATGAGGACAAAGTGCATGTTGCCGTCCAGCGTCACCTGGGCGATCACGGGATTGCCAGCCGCCAAGGCGCTGTCGATGGCCGCCAGGTTGTACCCCTGCGAACTCACGAAGCTGACGTCGACGCCCTGCGCCTGCGCGAACTGGGCCACTGCCCCCCACACCAGGAGGTCCTGGTCCACGTAGCCGCCGTTGCTGATCAGCCACTGGTTCAAGGCCGCAGGATTGGTGTTAACGCCATATGCCGCGAGCAGCATTGCGGAGGCGGTCAGGGCACATCCCTCATTCGCTATGGTGCTGGAACTGGTCCCCAGGTCCTGTGGCCCCCAGGGGCTCCACTGCTGTCCGTAGAGCGGCACCACCGGGCCATTCGTGCTCTGGGCTGCCTGCGAGATTGCCCGGACCGCCATGGGGACCGCCACCAGGGACAGCATCGAGACGACCGTCACGCCAAAAGCCAGCTTGAGCCGCCAGTGGCCCTGGTTGCTCACCCCCATTCGGCTCTTCCATCCGATCTTCCTGGCGAGGCTGGTGCCCATCAATTCCGGACTCCGAGCTCGACTGTGCCGTAGCCATCGATGGGTTCGTCGGGACTGTTGCTCGGAAACTGAAACCCGCTGACCTCGACTCCGGGCGACACCAGTGCACTGGCGGGAACGGTCAGGGTTGCGGTCACCCCTGGCCCCGCCAGCTTCAGCTGATAGGAATGGCCCACGTACAAGAAGATCGCCTGGTCCGCAAGCCAACCTCCGCTGGGTGCGGTGACAGACACGGTCGCCGCGGAGCCACCCTCGGTAGTGGCTGGATCGATTTTGAGCTGACCCTCCACCACGGTGGAACCTGCATCCAGGGGGAATGGGTAGGGTCCGCCCGCCGCCGGCGGCGGGGTGACCTGCCCGCCCTTGCCCGCGGCTGCGGCGGGTGCCGATGGGGATACCGGAGCACCCTCAGTCGGTTCAGCCCGTGGTTGGCTCGGCTTGGGCGAAGTGGAGAGTGCTCCCGTGTCATGCACGCTCCTGTTGGCGCTGGGGACCGGTCGGGATGCCCCCTGGGGGCTGTGGGCGACCAGAGCCACCGCGGCCGCTCCGATCGCCACCAATGCCAAGGAGAAGGTGAAGAAGCGTAGTGAGATCGAATGCATGGTCAGTTCCCAGGTGCTGGTTCGCCAAGTGCAGAGGACTCCCGCCTCCTCGCACAGCCGCCAGCTTGCATCATGGGCAGGCGCACCGCAATGGTCGTTACCGAATCGCGTCAGCCCTGCTGAGCTCTCCGCACAACCCTCGGACACCTGCGGCGCGGACGATGGCGCCCGACCGCGGAAGCCCCAATCGCCCGGTTGGTGTGGCCAGGACGAGTCATGCCGGGACCCATCCCCGCGGGCGACGACCCTCGACTGGCGAGGTCAGTCTCCGAAGATCCGCCTGACCTCGCCCAGTGCCCTCACCAGCAGATCCACCTCCTCGCGGGTGTTGTAGAGGTAGAAGCTGGCCCTGGTGGTCGCCGCAACCCCCAGGTCTCGCATCAGCGGCTGGCAGCAGTGATGGCCGGCCCTCACCGCGACTCCCTCCCGATCGAGGATGGTCCCGACGTCGTGGGGATGCACGCCCTCCAGGTTGAAGGAGACCATCCCGGTGCGATCCTCGCCCTGGGGCCCGTACTGGATGAGGCCCGGCACCTCGGACAGCGCCTCCTCGGCGTAGCCGGTCAGCTCGGCCGAGTGGCGGTGGATCGCCTCCATGCCCACGCCCTCCAGGTACGCGATCGCGGCCCTGAGCCCGGCGGCCCCCGCGATGTCCGGCGTTCCCGCCTCGAAGCGGTGGGGGATCTCGTTCCAGGTCGTGCGCTCCAGGGTCACGACCGAGATCATGGAGCCACCGGTCAAGAATGGCGGCATCGCGTCCAGCAGCTCCGGCCTGGCGTAGAGGACGCCGGTCCCCGTCGGTCCGAGCATCTTGTGACCGGAGAACGAGTAGAAGTCGGCCCCCAGCGCCGTGACGTCCACGGGCATGTGGGGGACCGCCTGGGCGCCGTCCACGCAGACCAGAATCCCCTCCGCGTGCGCTCTTTGCACCAGCTCCCGGATCGGGTTGATGGTGCCGAGCACATTGCTGACGTGGGTCACCGCCAGCAGCCTGGTCGGTGGTCGCAACAGCCTCTCCACCGAGGCTTGGTCGAGCCTTCCCTCCGGGGTAAGAGTGATCAGCTCGAGCTGGCAGCCCGTCTGATCCCGGACCTGCTGCCAGGGGACCAAATTGGAGTGGTGCTCCATGACCGTCGCCACGATCCTGTCCTCAGTAGAGAGGTGATTGCGCGCATACGCCTGCGCCACCAGGTTCAGGCCCTCGGTCGTGTTGCGCAAAAAGACGACACCCCGGGGGTCCGCTCCGATGAAGCGGGCGACATCCAGGCGGGCTCCCTCGAAGACCTCGGTGGCGCGCTCTCCCAGAGCGTGCACCCCCCTGTGGACATTCGCGTTGGCGAGGCGGTAGTAGTCGGAGATCGCCTCGATCACCCGCTCCGGCTTCTGGGAGGTGGCAGCGCTGTCCAGATACACCAGGGGGTGCCCGTTGACCCGCTCGTCCAGGATGGGGAAGTCCCGGCGGACCCGGCCCACGTCCAACACCTGGCCCATATCCACCGCCAACCCAGTCACCTCAACCCCCCTCGAGGCAGACCCAGAGCTCACCGTCCCTGACCTCGATCGGGTGGACCATCACCGGCTCCACCGCCGGAAAGGAGACGGGATCTCCGGTGACAAGGTCGAACTGGCTGCCGTGCAGGGGGCACTCGACGGTGCACTGGTCCTCATGCAACTCCCCCTCGGACAAGGAGGCCAGGGCGTGGCTGCAGGTGTCGTCCAGGCAATGGAACTCGCCGCCCACGTTGAAGAGCGCGATCGGAAGGTCCCCGACCTCGACCCGCGCGGCATGACCCTTCGGGATCGCCTCCGCTTCGCAGACCCTGATCCATTCCGCCATCAGGCCGAGCTGCTGTCGGCCGCGAGGGCTCCGGAGCGAGTCAGCTCCTCCATGGCCCCCTGGACCAAGGAGTCGGCAGCCTCGCGCACCGTCCCCTCGGGGAAAGAGTCGATCACATCCGCGAAGAATCCCTCGATGACCAGCCGCCGCGCCTCCTCCCGGGGGATGCCTCGGGACTTGCAGTAGAACAGCTGGTTGTCGTCGATCCTCCCCGCCGTGGAGCCGTGGGTGCAGCGCACGTCGTTGGCCAGGATCTCCAGGGTCGGGTTGCTGTCGGCCTTCGCCTCGCGGCTCAGCAGGAGATTGCGGTTCTGGACGTAGGCGTTGGTCTTCTGCGCCCCCTCCTCGACCCGGATCAGTCCCGCGAACACCGAGCGGGCCCGCTCCGCCACCGCCACCCGGTAGAGCAGGTCGCTCACCGCGTTGCCGGCGATGTGATCCTGCAGCGTCTGCACGTCGAAGTGCTGGTGGCGGCGGCCGATGCACAGCCCGTTCGACTTGGCCTCGGACCCTGGGCCTTCCATGTCGATGTCGAAGTAGGTCTTCTGCCAGCTGCCACCCAGGAGGAGGAAGCGCAGGTCGTAGCGCGCGTCCCGCTCGGCTCTGACCCGGATCGTGGACTGCACCACCGTCTGGTTGCCGCAACTCTGCTCCACCACGTGGGTGAGATGTGCCCCCGGCCGCAGCAGCACTTCCACGACAGGCGCCATCAGGGCATGGTCGTCGTCCGGAGAAACCCACTCCTCGACCAGGGTGACGCTGGCCCCCTCCTCCACCAAGACCAGGGTCCTGGGAAAGGAGGCGCTGCCCTGGTCGACGGAATGGATCACGCGGATGGGCGCCGCCTCAGCCCCGCGCGGAATGTGCACGGCGGCACCGCCCTGAAGGAGGATCGTGTTCAACGACACGAACTTGCGCAGCCCGGGCTGGGCCAGCTTGCCCATCACCTGCTCCCAGACCTCGGGGCCACGGGCAAGGCCTTCCATCAGAGGAAGGCAATCCCGGTCCTCACTGGGGCCGAAGGGCGCCAGGTTTCCGCTCTGATCGGTGACCAGCGTGCGCCCCCGTCCCAGAGCGGCCATGGGGCCATCGAGCACACGGGCCAGCTGATCCGAGATCTGAACACCTGGTGCGTCCGTGGCCGGAGGAAGCGCGTACGAGGCGGGGTCCAGCCTGTCGATCTGGGGAGTCCGGCGCCAATCCTCATCGCGGGACGACGACGGCCAGGGGGCCTCGCGATAGGCGCTGAGCGCCGCCTCTCGCAGGGCTCTGAGAAAGCGCGGATCGCCCCCTGCCAACTCCCCGAGAGGTGCGTCGTCTCTGGTCAGCTGGGTCGTCCTGACCAGCTGCGTCATCGCGCCTGGCCCGCTTGAGCGCGGCTAGTACAGTGGCCTGCCGCTCTCATCCGACGCTTCCCTCCATCTGCAGGGAGATGAGGCGGTTCAGCTCCAGGGCGTACTCCATCGGAAGCTCCTTCACGAAGGGCTCGATGAAGCCGTTCACGATCATGGCTGTCGCCTCCTGCTCGGTGATCCCCCGCGACTGGAGGTAGAAGAGCTGCTCGTCACCAACCTTGCTCACCGTGGCCTCGTGGCCGATCTGGACGTCCTGCGCCTCCACATCCATGTAGGGGTATGTGTCCGACCTGGAGGTCTCGTCCAAAAGCAGAGCGTCGCAGCGGACGCTGGAGCGCACGTCGTGGGCCTTGGGGTACACCTTGAGGTGGCCCCTGTATGAGGTGCGACCGGTCCCCTTGCTCACGGACTTGCTCACGATCGTCGAGGTGGTGTTGGGGGCGACGTGAATGACCTTGGCTCCGGCGTCCTGGTGCTGGCCGTCGCCGGCGAACGCGACCGAGAGAACCTCGCCATGGGCGCCCTCGCCCATGAGGTAGATGCTCGGGTACTTCATGGTCACCTTGGAGCCCAGGTTGCCGTCGATCCACTCGACCACCGAGTTCTCCCGGGCAATGGCACGCTTGGTGACCAGGTTGTAGACGTTGTTGGACCAGTTCTGGATCGTGGTGTAGCGCACGTGCGCTCCCGGCATGGCCAGAATCTCAACCACCGCAGAGTGCAGGGAGTCCTTGCTGTAGGTGGGGGCGGTGCAGCCCTCGATGTAGTGGACGAAGCTGCCCTCCTCGGCGATGATCAGGGTCCGCTCGAACTGCCCCATGCTCTCCGTGTTGATGCGGAAGTAGGCCTGGAGGGGAACCTCCACCCGGACCCCCTTGGGCACGTACACGAATGAGCCGCCCGACCAGACGGCCGAGTTGAGGGCGGCGAACTTGTTGTCATTGGCCGGGATCACGGTGCCGAAGTACTTGCGAAAGATCTCAGGATGCTCCCGCAGCCCGGTGTCGCAGTCCGAGAACAGAACCCCGAGCTTCTCCAGGTCCTTGCGGATCGAGTGGTACACGACCTCGCTCTCGTACTGAGCGGACACTCCCCCTAGGAACTTGCGCTCCGCCTCGGGGATGCCCAGCCTGTCGAAGGTCTTCTTGATCCCCTCGGGGACATCCTCCCAGGTCCTGCCCTGCTCGTCGGCGGGGCGCACGTAGTAGTAGATGTCGTCGAAGTCGATCCCGCTCAGGTCCGCCCCCCAGCTGGGCATGGCACGCTGTTGGAAGTGCTCCAGCGCCTTGAGCCTGAACTCCAACATCCAGCTGGGCTCATCCTTGCGGCGGGAGATGTCCGCCACAACCTCCTTGGTGAGTCCCTTCTGGGCTCGGAAGACGAACTCGTCGCCGTCGTTGAAGCCGTACTTGTAATCCTTGGTCAGGTCTTTCGCGGCTACTGTCATATCGGCTTGCCTCTCAACCCCACCGAGGGGAAAATCCGACTCAACTACTAAGTATTCTAGGCCGAGACCGCGGCGGCCGCCTCGTCCTCGATCCCCGCGGCGCGGAGCATGGGGTCGTATCCCGAGGCCTCGATCTCCTTGACCAGCTCGGCGCCTCCCGAGGCGATCACCCGCCCCGCGGCCATGACGTGCACCCGATCCGGGGTGATGTAGTCGAGGATGCGCTGGTAGTGGGTGATGATGAGGATGCCCATCCCGTCCCCCCGCACCCGGTTCACCCCTTCCGCCACCGTGCGCAGAGCATCCACGTCCAAGCCGCTGTCGGTCTCGTCGAGGATCGCCATCTCCGGCTTCAGGACCGCCATCTGGACGATCTCCATGCGCTTCTTCTCGCCGCCCGAGAAGTTGTCGTTGATGTAGCGGGACATGAAGGACTGGTCCATCTTGAGCGCCGCCACCTCCTGACGGATCAGCTTCAGGAAGTCGCGAGCCGGAAGCTCCTTCCCCTGCCCCTTGAGCGCCGCCCTCAGAAAGTTGGTGGTGGTGACCCCGGGGATGGCGGTCGGATACTGCAAGCTGAGGAAGAGGCCCATCCTCGAGCGCTCCTCGGGCGGCTTGCCGAGCACACTCTCGCCGGCCCAGCTGATCTCTCCCTGGGTCACCTGATACTTCGGGTGCCCCATCACGGCATATCCCAGGCTGGTCTTCCCCGCCCCGTTCGGCCCCATGAGGGCATGGACCTGCCCCTTGGGCACCTCCAGGTTCACCCCGCGGAGGATCTCCTTGCCGTCCACCGCCACTCTCAGGTCGCGGATCTCAAGCGTTGGAACCTTCGAATCAGACACGGACTCCCTCCTTGATTGCGACGGACAGACCCTCGCCGGGGCACCAGGGCTCCACGGCCATCGGGTCGGAGAGCAGGTCCCTGAGGGTCGTGCCCCCGAGCACCTGCTTCACCGCCTGCTGCAACCGACCCCAGAGGGGCCGGCTAAGACATTCCGGCTCACGTCGGCAGTCGCCTTGGCGGTACCCTTCCGCCAGGCACTCGACCGGTGCCACCGGGCCCTCCATCAGCTCGACGATCTCCAGCACCGTCACGGCCTCCGGCGGTCGGCTGAGCCGGTACCCCCCATGCAGGCCCCTGGTGCCCTCCACCAGCCCGGCCCGGCGCAGGGGAGCAACCAGCTGCTCGAGATATGCCAGAGGAAGGTACTCGGTCTTGGCTATCTCGGCCAGGCTGAGAGGTGGGCCCCCGTGGGCCTTGGCCAGCTCGGTCATCATCCGCAGCCCGTAGTGGGCACGGGACGAGATGCGCATGGCGACTGGCGCCTGGCCGCTAAATCCGACTGGCATGCCCCTATTTTAGGCAGACCTGGCGATGGAGGGCGTTCTGGAGGTGGATTTGGCAGGCGGGAGCGCCAGAGCGGATCAGTGACTCTCCGAGCCATCGACTGATCACGGCTCGGGCTCCGGTCAGAAAAGCCGCGGTCGGGCCCCTGGCCAAGGCTCGCCTCAGCCTCCGGATGCGCTGCAGACGAGCCGGGATCCCAGGTTACGCCGGGCAGTCCCACTCCACTCAGCGGCGCAAGGTCTGTAGCAGCGCCTCTCGGCCGCGGTCCATGGTCTCCTGGGTGAAGATGCAGACCTCGTCGGCCACCTCGACGATCTCTTCCAGGAAGGCCTCGTGGGCACCCTGTCGGGGATCTTCCACGGTGCCCTCGACGAAGAGGACGACGAAGCGCGCGCGTCGGCCGTCCGGCTTGCGGCGCAGGATACGGCCCATCCTCTGCACCATCTGCCGTCGCGACCGGCTGGCCCCAACGATCACGGCCAGGTCGGCCGCGGGCACGTCTATGCCCTCGTCGAGGACCCGGGGCGCCGCTATCACATCCAGCGCACCACTCGCGAAAGCCGCCAGCGTCTGGCGCCGCAGAGGACCCGGCAGGTGGGAATGCATCGGCGCCACCCGCAGGCCGTGGGCGGCCAAGGTCCGGCAGGCCCGCTCTGCGACGGCGATGCTCTGGGTGAAGACGATCGATCTCTGGGCGGATGAGAGCGCGGGCGCGACCAGCCTCAGAGCCTCGTCCTTGGCTGGAGTGTCGGCGAGCAGGCGGCGCCTGTCTCGCATCGCCAGTAGGTAGACCCGGGCAACGGTGCTGCCTGGGGCACCCGACTCGGCCAGGCTCTGCACCGCCATCAGGAAGGCCGTCCAGGGGTGGGCCGGGATCCCGTGCCTCTTGATCAACCTGGCCCCCAGGGCGCCGATCCGGTCGGTGAGATCGTCGTAGCAGGCCCGCTCCTCAGCGGAGAACGAGACTCCCACCAGGCTCACTGTGAACCTGGCCGTGATCCCCTCGCCCTTCGCCCTGGAGTAGCCGAGGCGAAAGCAAGTCCCGCCGAAGTAGGGGTCGAGCCAGGCCTGGTTCCCGTCATCCTCGCGGGCGTAGGTGGCGCTCAATCCCAGTCGGTGGCGGAAGCGCTGGTCCAGCGCCAACCGGTTGACGGAGCTGCCGTACCGGTGGCACTCGTCGGCCACCAGAAGCCCTCCCTGGCGGATCGGGCGCAGATCGATCGAGCGGGCGCTGTTGACGAGAGCGACCACCACTTCGTGGGTGCCAAGGTCAGCCCCCCCGCCGGATCCCAGCCGTCCCACCGCCCGCCAGGGAGGCAGGAGCGCTTCGAGCTCGGCGACCCACTGGTTCTGCAGTTCCGCGGTCGGAACCAGCACCACCGCCTGACCCCCGTGATTCAGCTCGTCGAGCACAGCGGCCAGGCCCACCCTGGTCTTGCCGGTCCCCGTGACCGCCTCCACCACCCCCCGCCCGCCACGCCCCTGCCAGGCCTTGAGGGCGTCCCGCTGCCAGGGATATAGGCCCAGGGCGGGGATGGGGTTCGCGGGTGGTGCCAGGCTTCGATCCTGGACCACGGGGACCTGGGCCAACCACCACCGAGCCGGCGATCCTCGGTCGCTGCGGAACCTGCGGTGGGAGGCCAGCAAGGTGAACGCCACCTGCCTCTCCGGCACCATGAGCCGCCCTGCCAGCTCGGCCACCGTGAGCCCCCCGCCACGATCCCTGGCCAGCATGGAGCCGAGGTCGTCAGCGAGCACCGTCAGTCGTTCCCAGGGGAGACCTCAAGTCCAGGGTCCGTCCGAAGGTCCATCTCCAGTTCCCCGATGCTCATCTCGGGCTGATGGGCGGGGTACAGCCGGCGCAGGTCCCACGCGTTGATCCAGCTGCGCACGTACTGACGCATGCGGTTGGAGGGCAGGCGCTCCAGCCCCACCACGTCCGGCGGCTCCCACGAGTAGGCCTGGGCGTGGATCTGCTTGAGCTGGGCATAGGTGCGATCCAGATCCTCCACGGTAGGAGGCTGCAGGGGAACCTGCTCGCGCTCCAGGATCCTCATCCCGATCTCGGCCTGGCGCGCCAGATCCTCCGCCTCCGCGGTCCCTTTGGCGCGCAGACGCTTGGGGACGAGCTCCACGTCGTTCTTGCCCACCAGTACCTGAGCCTCGAAGTCATCGACGGTCGTCAGCACGGCGCCCACTGGCGCCTCCTTGTCCTCGCGCTCGCCCCGGACCCAGCGCGCCACCTCGGCGTAGGACCGGGCGCGCTGCAGGAAGGCGTAACGTCCGATGAGCTCGACCTCGTCCAGGAGGACGATCCAGCCCGCATGGCCCGCCGCCTGAATGAGCCGGGAGACAAAGCGGAACCGCTGTCGGGACAGCTCCCTCTCCCGGATCGGGCCCAGCCGATAGGTGGCCGCGGCGCCCGCCTCGCGCAGCCTGCGCCTGAGGTCCGAGACGGGCAGGGGGTCCCCCGCCCAGAAGCGCACGATCCGGTCGACGAACTCCTCATCGCCCCGCCCGTACTCGTGGAGAAAAAGGGTGGCGGCGAAGCGGCTGTCGACCGCGGAATCGGGCCGGTGAGCCCAGCGGTAGAGGGCAGCGTACGGCGCGGAGTCCACGCGGAGGCCGCCCGTGATCTCATCGAGAGCCGAGCCGGGGCGCCCGGGGACCATTGCCGAGTCGATCGCAGCCCGGTAAACCTTGGCCGGGTCGTGCAGGGGCGTCTCCTTGGAGATGACAACCTTGGACACGACAAAGCCCTTCGACAAAGCCACGTGGGCGACGTGCTCCAGGATGTGGCTCTTGCCGGAGCCGAAACCTCCCCCGATCAGGATTCCGCCAGCCGCCGGGCCATCGGGGAGAGTCTCGAGGGCGGAGAGAAGCTGGCTGAAGCGGTCCTCCACGCCCTGCTGCATCGACCCGAGCGCGGCCACCGCGTCCCGGTTGGGGACGCCGGCCCGGAGCGCTTCCAGAGCCCTCCTCCGCTCCACAGCGGTGGTGACGGTCAAGCTGCCCCCAGTCTGACCAGCGAGGAGAAGGGGTTGTCGCGATGCACGTCACGCACCTCATCGAAGATGCGGAGCTTCAGTGCCTGATACGCGTCGAGGCCACGGGGGGTGTCGGTGAGGAAGGCGGGGGCCGCCACCACGACGACCATGCAATTGGCCATCTCGTCGGTGTCGTCGACCAGCTGCCGGAGGACCTCGTAGGCGTCGAGGAGGGCGGTCCGGGTGTAGTAGTTCCCCGAACGCTCGGACACGCTGGGGCGTCGGGCCCGCCCAAGGCGGCGAATGTCCAGGGTGACGGCCAGGCCGGAGCGCTGATTGACGGAGAGCCAGTGGGCCAGCGAGAAGAGCATGTGGCGGGCGTTGTGCCGATCGATGCGCCGGAAGATCAGCGCCGACCTCAGAACCGATATCTGGCGGAGGTCGCCGCGAAGCCAGTCGAGCACCGCCGCGTGCTCGGCGCCGACCACCTGGCCGCTGCGCACCTGAGCCTGGCACAGCCGCAGCATGGCTGTGCGGAACTCGTTGACCATGGCGTAGTCGTGGTGGACCAGCCGCTGCAGCTGGCGGTCGACATCACGCTTGAGCTCGCCCACTTCCACCTGGTAGTGCGCCGCCAGCCGGTCTATGGCCAGCCCGCCATCCTCTGATTCGGGATAGCCGGCCTCTCGAAGGGCCCGGCGGGTCGCCATCCCCGCCAGCTCATCCCAGTCGATCTGGCGTGCGATGGCGAAGAACACCTGCTCCAGCAGGTGGACTCTGGTCTCAGCCGAGTCCACCCGGCAGACTGCGTAGCCGGTATTGCGAGCGCCGGTCTCAAAGGAGTCCATGAACTCCTGCGCCGAGTCGTCGTCCTCGGGCACCACGAACTTGACGGCGGTGCCGCCCTGGTCGACATACCCATTGAGGTATTCCCGCTCCAAGAAGGGGATGTACTCGGCGGTCGGGATCAATTGGCTACTCCTGGAAGGAAATGCCAGCGTAGATCTTGCTCTGACCGCCGCGAGTCACGGTCGCCAGCACCCCGCTCCCTCTGGTCAATGCACTGGCGGGGAGGCTCATTCGCCGCCCATCCTTGACCTCCGCGACGCCACTCTGGTCCAGCAGATACATATCCCTGGCGAACTCTTGGCGAGTGTAGTCGCGGACAGTGCCCGGGAGCAAGGTGAGCACCCGGTGCAGGTCCACCAGCTTGGCGGGCGCACCCGGTCGCAGCCCCTTGGCTCCGACCACGTAGTCGTAGGCTGCGGCCAGGCTCTCGATGAAGACCTCCGGCTTGAATTTCGGAGGCCTTTGCTGGAGCGCGGCCAGGTGACGAACCGCCACCGACGGGCGCACCCGGCGATCCCTCTGCTTGTCCACCGAGAGCGTCGCATCGGGCATCACCTGCACGATCGCTGGGTAACAGAGGATGCGGTCGTCCGACTGGTAGGCCTTGACCCCGCTGGCCGAAGCCGCGGCCAGCAGCTCGCGAGCGTAATCCCCAGAGGCGAACCACCCGCGGGCGTCGAACTGCCAAGCCCGCTCCATCACTGCCACAGCCTCGGAAGCGGCCTCGGCCAGCCCCGCAGCGCCGGCCAGAAACTGCTCCAGCTCCTTTATCTGACCCAGCGCGGCCGCCGACTTAACCCTCCGTGCAGCCTTCGTGGCCGCTGCCAGTGCCTTGATGGCGGCGTCGGCATCCGCCTCAACCGCGGTCAGCGCCCCCTCGAGGGTGGTCGCGTCAGTGGTCATGATGTGCCTCCAGTGAGCATCACCGAGAAGATCGTTGCGGGGAGTCGGCTGGAACGGCTTGAGCCGTCTCGCCCGGTTTGACCTCCACCAAGAGATCGCCAGCCGAAGCGAATCCGAGCATCAGAGTATCGCCGACTCGCGCCCCCGAAGCCAGTGCCACCGCCCGCACCGAGCCCCGCACCAGTTGAGACCCCTGGTGGGCCAGTGAGACAGGCCCCCAGCGGCTGGCATAGACACGAAGGCTGTTTGGGCGCAGGCCCAGCCGTTCGGTGAGGAACTTGGGAGCGGTCCCCTCGGCACCGCTCAGAGCCAGCTTGTCGATGGGGACGGCGAGCCACATCCGCTGTGCGTGCCCACCTTCGGCGCCCGCGCGACCGGCAGGGGCCGATCGCGACCTCTCGGGTCCGGCATGAGCTTTGGACTTGGCCCCTGCCCTTCCCGGAGAGTCCCAAGCCGCCAGCAGGACCGCACCGGATCTGGTGCGCTTGAACCGGGGGCCCCGGATGGCTCGCTCGAGGTCTGCCACATCCACCACCCTGCCGGCTCCGCTCAACTCAGCCGCGAGAGCCGCCAGGGTGCGCGGCTTGCCATGGGCGTCGAGCAGGCGCTCCACGGCATCCCCGAGCGGGCCCGAGCCGAGGACCGCGAGACCGTGAACCACGATCGCGCCATTGGCGGTGAGCCACGCTCGGAGCTGATCCCCGTTTATCCCCAGGGCCTTCAATTCGGCCGCCACCTCCGAGAAGCGCCTGACTCCCCCGTCGCCGGCCAGGCTCTGCAAGGTGCCGGTCAGTGTGGCCGCCGGCTCCAGGGCGAGCCAGCCGGGCCTCCCCGGTATCGGCTGATACGGTCCGGCGAGCCACAGCAGGAGCTCGGAGGCGGGGGATGTGGCCGCACCCAGATGGGCGGTCCAGGTCGCCGCCACCTCGCTCGTTGTGACGTCGCCCAGGCGTTCTCGAAGCGTCCTGAGCACCCAGGTCAGCGGACCAGGGGCACGGTCCCGGGCTGCCCTCAACCGACGCGCGGCCCGGCGTACAGCCCGATGCGCCTCGGCCACCGAGACCCCCGCCTCGGCCGCGAGCTCGGCCGCGGCAACTCCCTGCGGCCGCGGCAGGAAGGCCAAGAACAGCTGTTGATCTCGCCTGTCGCCGATCGCCCTTAGCAGCTCCCGGGCAGGACGTTGCAGGTCGAGCGCCCAGGGGGCATGACGACGGAGGAGCCATTCCGCCGCCTCGCACTCGGTTCGAGACCCGTCGCCGCTGCGCTTCTCCAGCAGCGCCTCCACCAACGGCTGGCGTGCCAGGGGACGCTCACGGCGAATCAGGTAGGAGAGTTCGTCACCCTGCTTCAAGCTACTTCGCAAGCACTGACCCGATCAGCCACGGGTCGAGCATACCGAGCCTGGGGCGCTGCCTTGGCTCGACCGGACAGGTCCGGCGGAGACGGCTAGCGCATGCCCCAAGGCAGCGCGGGGAAGTAGCGTGTAAAGGGAGGGCAGGGATCGCGACAGCTGCGAGGGTCCGAGCTCTTCCGGCACGAGCCGGTGGGATGGTGTGCGGTGGGTGGAGCGCTCCAAGCTCCCTCAGTGACAGGTAGGAGGGGTCTGGCAGTGCCCTCGCTCACCTCCTGGGTTCACGCCGGGGCCAGCAACAAGGTCCGGCCCCGCCGTTGGGGAGCTTGCGAAGGGTGCGGCGGAGTGGGTGCACCCTCCACCCACCGATACGCTCCTCCGGACCACACCACTGGAGTACTCTGGCGAGTCGCCAAACCGATCTGCCCAAATGCTGGTCAAACGCCGGCTCTCCGGCGCAGGTAGGCGGCCCTTCTCGGATTGGTGCGCAGCCGCAGCTTGCTGACGCGCCTCCTCTTCCAGCCCGGCCTCGGCCCCCTTTAGCTTGGCGATCCGGCTTTCGCCACGCCGCAGCTCCGCAGGCACCTAATCGCCTCGGTTCTACTTCCCGTAGCGGCGGTCCTCGCCCTGTCCTTCATCTCCGCCTGGGCCAGCAGAGCCCGCACCTGCGCCTGCAACTGCTCAAGGCGCGGATCGATGTGGTCGTAGCTCATCGCTTTGCGCCGTCGTGCCGAGGCCCGCAGCTTGGTGCCATCAAAGGCCACTCGACCCGACTGCACCAGCCCTGCTCTGGCGGCCCGCCAGCACCCGGGTGAAGAGCCCTTCCAGCAGCTTCAGGTAGCGGCGGCAGAACCGTGCGATGGAGCGGAGGTCCGGCGCCTGGTAGGCCGCCAGGTAGGGGCACGCCGGATCGTTGATGCAGCTCCGCTCCAGCGCCCGTGACAACGGCATTCGTACCGAATAGCCCTACAGCAGCGACTTCAGCGGCATCCGCGGGTCGTAGGGAGGAGCACCGTCCGGTTCCTCATAGCCCCGGTACAGCTCGCTCAGGTCCAGCAATTCGTCATCCGGTTCCGAGATGAACCGCGCCACCTGGTTCTGGGGCCGCCAGTCATCCGGGCTCGAAGGCAGCGGGAAGCCCTGGTCCGGGTTGTGCGGACGGAAGACGTTGTTCTTGCCCGCCGGTGCCAGTGGCGCGCTCTGGACCTTCACCGAGTCGCTCATCTCGGGGAGCACGTCCGGGCTGGGGATACCCCCTAGGGACAGGTCCAGCTCCCGGAGATGTTGCCCTCATTGCCGCCGAACAGAGTCTGGTTTCCCGAGGTCTGCTGGGAGGGTGACTGGCCCACGGGAGCTCCGAAGCTGATGCCGAAGCTGCCTGAGCGGCCACTCTTGTCGACCGTGAGGGTACCCGCACCCTGATAGACGCCATTTTCGTAGCCGGCCTCATAGGTCAGCGGCGGCTGGGATCCTGTTGGCGTGACCCGCATGGTCACTTGGTCAGAGAATCCGCCACCGATGGGGGGATCGGTCAGCCGCTGACCCGCGCGAAGGTGGGTGAGGGTGACCACGACGTTCGCTCCCTGGACCAAGCCCGAAATCTCGACCTTGTGATCGTTGTCGCTGCAGGCGACATGCGCCGCTGTGTCGGGCAGGACGCCGAAGCCGTAGGCCTCGTCGATTTCGAATGCGGTGGGCGGCAAGGAGCTTTGCCCAGGAGTGCTTGTCACCTTTGGGCTGGGCTGAACCCCGATGGTCTCAGACGGGGCCACGCTGCATCCGGCGGCCAGAAGAACAACGCCCAATGCCACTACCAAAATGCTCCACCTTGACCGGACCCGTGATTGGCGGCCACGGCTGCGAAGACGAACTCCAGGCTTCCCGCAGAAGCCCAGGCCCGCCCAATCTCGTGGGCCAGGGTCAGTTGTGCGACCGGATCGAAGGGTGTCGCTGCCGACTCGTGTCATTGGCCTCTCATCTCGGGCTGGCGACCCAAGCATCTGGCGATGTTAACACTCACCGTCAGTGTGCTCGAAGAGCCGCATGCTGGTATACGAAGTCCCCGGGGCTGGTCTTGAAGGCTTCCTCGTGGCCGCCAACTAGGCGCCCCTCACCGTGGGCGAGTGGCCGCCGAGCCCGGCGGTCGCCAGCTGTCGCGAAAGACTGAACGTGGCCATAGCATCGCCTGGCGGGAGTCCGTGCCGTCCCCCCCGGCAGTGCGGACGCGGATGATCCGACCGTTGGCCGCGAGTTGACTCCATCACCCTTCGTCAAGTGGTCGCAAGCTGGTCCAATAGTCGCTTCCCCCGTCCTCCGAGGTGGTGCTACCCTAGCCGAGGAGGGAGAAATGTTCGAAGCAGACGACATCCGTGATTGGCTGGGTCACGACGTGGTCGATGAGAGCGGCGACAAGATCGGAGAGTTCGAGGCGATCTACTACGACACCGCGACCGACCTCCCATCGTTCGCCACTGTGAAAGTGGGGATGCTCTCGCACCGGCTGGTGTTCGTGCCGCTCGACCAGGCCAAGGTAGGTCCGGGCTTCCTCAAGGTCGCCTACGGCAAGAAGTTGGTCCAGGACGCCCCAGCCATCGACACCGACGGGGGGCTGGAGGCGGCGGACGAAGGCGCCGTCTTCGAGCACTACCATCTCGCGTACAACCCCGGGGCTACCGGGGAGAGAAGGCTGGCGCGCCGCTGACCGGCCGGCGGCTCCGCCCAGCCGCTGGCGAATGCGAATCAGGCGAGGTGATCGGCTGGGGTGAGGAGGTGCCCACACGGCTCCGGGCCGTTCGGCCCGCTGACCTGTGTCACATGGCCGCGCTTGAGGCAAGACCTGAGGGCGGCGAGCGCGCGGACCCCTGGCCGGGCCAGAGTGATCGGCCGAGTCAGAGGTCTTGAAAGCTATTCCCGGGGAACCTCCGGGCGATCTATGATGCGCAGCCACGAGCCATCACGCTGCTGGCGCAGCACCTGGACGCGAACCCCGGTGCCGTCGGCGGACCTCGTCGACGTCAGAGCCAGAGTCTCAAAGCGCACCGTGGGTATGGCGACCTCCTGTCCAAACTGCACCCCGGCATCCACCATCTCCTGGTAGATTTCCCGAATCGAGTCCTTCCCGATGACGGGCTGGTCAGCTGGATACGCGAGCACAGCGGTTTCCTCGTACAGGTCGGCCGCGCCCTTGGCGTCCCCGCCATTGAGTCGCTCCGCCAGCATCCGGCTCAATTCCTCAGGCTCTTTAGCACCTGTGTTGGGACTCATGCCGCCCTCCTTTCAGAATGTTCCTGCACGCCTGGTTGATTCACGCCCGCCGCTGTCCCCTGCCGGCCGGCTTGGGGACAAGCCCAGCGGGTCATGGAGAGTAGCTTCCCGGCAGCCAGGCGTGGGTTGCGACCCCAAGGTGATTCCACGCGTTGACCGTCACTACGACGCTGACCAGGGCCGCCAGCTCACCCGCGCTGAAGACGCGCGCCGCGGTGGCCCAGACCGGTTCCGGAACATGCCCTTGGGCGCAGAGCGTGATCGCCTCCGCAAGCTCGAGGGCTGCCTCCTCCCTCTCGCTGAAGAACGGAGCCTCTCGCCAGGCCGGGAGAGCGTCTAGTCGCTGATCCGACTCGCCTGCCGACCGAGCGTCCTTCGAGTGCATGTCGATGCAGTAGGCGCATCCGTTGAGCTGGGAGGCCCGCAGCCTGACCAGTTCACGAAGGCTCTGGCTGAGGCCCGCACGGTCGGCCTCGGCTTCAGCTGTGCGCCCGAGGGCGGCCATGGCGGAGGCGAAGCTTGGGGCTGCGGCTTCGAAGTCCAGCCGGGGGGTCCATGGGCGTCCACCGGCGTCGCTTGCGGAAGATCGCGATGATACGTCGTTCACGGGAGCTACTCTGGAGCGGAAGTGGCCTTTTGTTAAGGTCCACATCTGTGACGAATTGTTGGGCCACTTCTGGAGTTGACCTACACCTCGAACTGACCGGTCACCGACGCAGACAGGCTCTGGAACAGGCTCTGCGGGACGCGGTTGCCGACGGCCGTCTTCCGTCCGGAAGCCGCCTTCCCTCGTCGCGCAGTCTGGCCGAGGATCTCGGCCTGGCCCGCAACACCGTGGTCGAGGCGTACTCCCAGCTGGTCGCTGAGGGCTGGCTGTCCGCTCGGCGCGGATCGGCGACTCGAGTCTGCGCGCATGTCCCCACCACCCACCCAGGTCAAGTGGAGGGGCCCGAGGTCACACGCGGCTTGCCCTACGATCTGCGCCCCGGTGGGCCCGACCTGTCGTCGTTCCCGCGGAGCGCCTGGATCACAGCCAGCCGGAGGGCGTGGTACGCGGCCAGCTTCGCGGACCTCGGCTACGGTGACCCCATGGGCACGGGCCAGCTGCGCCATGCGCTGGCTGGATACCTCGGCCGCGCCCGCGGAGTCCGCACCGACGCCTCGCGGATCATGATCTGCTCGGGCTTCACCCAGGCCTGGGCCCTCCTCTGCCGCACCCTGCTGGAGCGCGGAGCCGACTCGGTGGCGCTGGAGGCGTATGGGCTGCAGCACCTGGGTCAGATCGCAGCCCAGAGCAAGTTCTCGGTCGTGAGCGTCCCGGTCGATGAGGAGGGGGCGGACTTCGCCCTGGTGCCGGCGGCCTCGGCGGCGGTGGTCACACCGGCGCACCAGTTTCCCCTGGGCTGGGTGCTCTCCCCGCAGCGCAGGCGTGCCGCCGTCGGCTGGGCTCGGGCAACACGTGCCTTGATCGTGGAGGACGACTACGACGGCGAGTTCCGGTACGACCGCGACCCGCTGGGCGCTCTGCAGGGCCTGGATCCGGAGCACATCATCTACGTGGGAACAGCCAGCAAGACCCTGGCTCCCGGCCTCCGGCTCGCCTGGCTCGCCCTGCCCCCCGATCTGGTCCGGCCACTGGAGTCGATCAAGCTCCTTACTGACAGGCACGCCCCGGTCTTGGAGCAGTTGACCTTGGCCCAGTTCATCAGCTCCGGGGCCTACGACCGCCATATCCGTCGCCGGCGCCTCGTTTATCGGCACCGGCGAGACCTTCTGGTGGCGGCTCTGGGTGCCGGCAGAGTCGAGGGAGCCTCCGCGGGACTCCACGTCATCATCCGGCTGCCGGAGGGGATGGCCGAGGCGACAGCCATTGCGAGAGCAGCCGAAAGGGGACTCGCCGTGGAAGGGCTGCAGGCCTACCGGCTTGGGGCTCAGGACCATGCGCCCTCACTGGTGGTCGGCTACGCAGGCCCTCCGGACCATCTCTATCCGAAGGCCCTGTCCGCCCTGCTTGCCGCCCTGGACTGACTCCGGCCCGGCAGGGGACGTCGCGGAGCCCGGGCCCGTACCTGGAAGGAAAAACAGGATCGTGAGGGAGCCCGGCGCTGCTGGCCCGCGAACTGCCCACCTCGGGAGGTCACGACGGTCCCCGGGCCGTTCATTCGGATGCCTGCCCCTGATGGGTCTGCCAGCGGATGGCGAGGCCCTGGCCGCACGTCACCCGCGGTTCGGGGCCGGGTGAGGCGCCACCTCAAGCGGTGACTGGGGTCCTCCGCAACGCTAAAACCTCTCGCGCGACGATCTCAGCCGCTCGGTCGACTTGTTCCTCAGTCGTGGCCCTGCCCAGGGTGAGCCGCAGGTGCGCTGCCGCCAACTCAGGGCTGAGCCCCATAGCCAGCAGGACGTGCGACGGGGCCAGGGACCCGCTGGTACAGGCGGAACCCGCTGACGCGCAAACCCCCGCTCGGTCGAGGCGGAGCAGGAGCAGCTCGCCCTCCACCTGAGGAAAGGCCAGGGTGCAGAAGTTGGGCAGGCGCCGGGGAGGGGAGGCGCCTGTCGGGATCGCGTCCGGGACCAAATGCAGGATCCTGCTTTGCAGCCGGCAGGAGAGGTCGAACAGGCGCCGCGCCTCCCCGGCACGCTCGCGCTCGGCGAGGAGAGCGGCGGTGCCGAGGCCCACGATCCCCGGGACGTTCTCGGTGCCGGAGCGCCGGGTCCTCTCCTGGCCCCCCCCGGTCACCTGCGGATTCAGCTGCGTCCCTTGCCTGACGTACAGCGCACCCACTCCCTTGGGGCCGTACACCTTGTGGGCGGAAACGGTGAGCAGGTCCACCCCGAGCTGGCCCACGTCCAGTGGCAGCTTGCCCAGCGCCTGGGTGGCATCGGTGTGAAAGAGCGCCCGAGACCCCTCGTGCACCAGACGGGCAAGTTCGGACACCGGCTCGATTGTGCCCACCTCGTTGTTGGCAAGCATCACGGACACCAAGATGGTCTGGGGAGCAAGGGCCTGCGAGATTGACTCGGGATCAACCAGCCCCCATCTGTCTACGGGCACGACCGTCAGCGAAAAGCCCATGGCCTCAAGCGCCCTGGCGGTCTCCAGGACCGCCTCGTGCTCGATGGCGGAGACGATTATGTGGCCCGGCTGGGAGTGATGCTCCATGGCGACCCCCCGCAGCGCCAGGTTGTCCGCCTCACTTCCGCCGCCGGTGAAGACGACCTCACGAGGCCTACATCCCAGGACTTGAGCCAGCTGGTCGCGGGCCGTGTCCACCAGGGCCCGGCCAGCGCGACCCGCGGAATGCACGCTGGACGGGTTGCCGAAGACCTCCTCCAGGGCGGGCCGCATCGCGTCTCGGACCTCGGACCTGACCGGGGTCGTGGCCGCGTGATCCAGATATATGGAAGGGTTGGCCCGGGAGGGCTCAGGACTCCCTACCATGACCCGGTTCCAGCAGGGCTGTCAATGGCCCGTGGTAGCCCACCAGGGCCCGATGTACCTCAAGAAGCTCGTCGGTCGATATCGGGGGCATTGTGTCCTCGGCCGCCTGGGTGTCCGCGGCCGCCACCTCCTCCCCGCCTTGGACCTCGAGCGCCACCACGAAGGCCATGTCGCATTTGCGGCACGTCACCTCGATCGTGTACTGCTGGCCCCGGTGGGTGAGCTGCCGCATCTTGCAGTCGGCAAGGGAGCGGCGGCAGACGGGGCAGCGGTAGTCGCCAGCGTGTTGCCGCAGAAGTGTGAGTATGTCCATAACAGTTCCTGTTTCGAGTATAAATCCAGGCACCATGCCGGGCCGGCCCCCGGTTTCAGGCAAGCCGGCTCAACACTGCTGAGGTGAACTCCTCGGTCCTTGATGATCCCCCGAGGTCGGCGGTCCTGATCCCACTGGAGCAGACCTCCATGGTCGCCTCCCTGATCCTAACCCCGAACTCCGCAAGCTGGTCGTGTCGCACCTGCTCAAGCAGGGCAGCCACCGCCAGGATCATCGACATGGGGTTGGCCACGTGGCGCCCCTCCAGGGCTGGCGCCGTCCCATGGGGGGCCTCGGCCATGACCACGCTCTGGTCCCCCTGCTGGTCAAAACCGATCATCATGGACTCGCTGCCGGCCAGGGTTCCGTAGAGGGCCAGCACCATGTCGGAGAGGATGTCCCCGTCCCGGTTCAGAGCCGGGATCACCAAGGGGTCGTCACGGGTGAGGACCAGGGCGAAGGTGGCGTCGATGAGCTGGGGCTCGTAACCCACCTCGGGATGGCGCTCGGCGGCCCTGTCCATCTCCTCCTTGAGCAGCCCCTCGTAGATGGGCGAGACCGTGTACTTCGGCCCCCCGAAGACCTTGGCCCCGGTTCTCAGGGCATACGAGAAGGCGTACTCAGACACCCGCCGGCAGTGCTCGCGGCTGACCTGGGTGGTTCTGAAGGCGACCTCTTTCCTGCCCTCTCCCTCGCGCCACTCCTTGGCCCCGTAGGCGTCCTCAACCGCCATCCGGACCACCGTGATCGGCGAGTAGACCCCGCCGAGCGGAGCCACCCCTGGTATCCGGCGGCCGGTCCTGACGATGACGTCGCCCCCCACCTCCTCACGCAGGATGGCGTTGGGGCTGCCGACGTCCCCGGCACGCTCCGGGGTCACCGTCGCCGCCTTCAGGCCGAGCCCGCTCTGGCGCATCAGACGGGCGGCCTCGTGGACCACATCGTTGTGGGACGAACGGCGGGCCTCGAGGCTGAGGTCGACATGCTGGAGCTCGATCAGAGGGCCGACGGCCGGCGCCGCCAGGATCCGCAGCGCCTCCTCGAGCAACTCCTCACCGGTCTGATCCCCGTGCAGGACCGTGATCGAGCAGAGCGGCTGTGCCACTACCAGGAGGAGACCCGGCGGAACGACTCCGCGTACTGATATCCGTGGGCCCGGCCCGCGTCGGCCAGCCTCGCCGTCACCCTCTCACCGGGATCCTGGCGGTGCTGGCTGGCATGACAGCGCAGCGCTTCCAGCTTCCGGTCCAGGGTCGCCGTCACGTCGACGAAGTAATCCGCATCCGGGGTGCCTGTGACCAGGACCTCGTTGACCGTGTGCGGCTCGAGCCCCTGCTCCAGCAGCTCCGGGAAGGCGTAGGGGTTGCGGGCGGCGGGATAGATGGCCTCGATGGCGGCCTGGCCCGCGGCCAGGTGGTCGGGGTGGTTGCCTCCCAGGTTGCCGTAGTGCCTGACCGCGTTCTGGCAGATGACGACATCCGGACGCGAGCGGCGGATCTCCCTGGTGAGCTCTTGGCGCAGGTTCATGTCGGGCACCAGGCCCCCGTCAGGATGCCCCAGGAAGGTGACCGACGAGACCCCGAGCACCTTCGCGGCGGCGCGCTGCTCCCTCTCCCGGATCGACTTCAACTCGGCGGCGGGGATGGTGGGATCCGCCGACCCTTGGGCGCCGTCGGTGCAGAGCACGTAGTCCACCGCGATGCCGCGGGACGTCCAAGCCGCCACCGTCCCGGCGCAGCCGAACTCGCCGTCGTCGGGGTGGGCCACGATCACCAGGGCCCGCCTTATCTTGTCCAGATCCAATTCACCCATCGCTGTCATCCAGGATACGGAGTCGGGTCGCGAAGACGGCTGCCCCGCAGTTCCCGGTCTGGCCGCCGCCCGCCGCGCAGCTCAGTGGAACAGCCAGGGCAGCTTCAGCCTCAGCCCTCCCTCCTTGAGTGCATCGATGACGTCGTCGGCTAGGACCCGACCCATGGGGTGCCCGTCGGGGTCGACGACCACCACCGACGAGGCTCGCGCCTCCGTCAGGCGGTCCACCACCTCATCCAGGAAGGCCTCGGGATGGATGGTGACCGGGGTCGTGTCGGTGAGCAGATCCGAGATCTGGGTCGCATCGTCGGCCACCAGCAGGTCGAACAGGGGCAGGTCCGCGATCAGCCGGCCGGCCTCATCCACCACCGCCACCGAGTCGATGTCGGCGCCGTGGTCTCGCTGCTCGCGCAGCCGGTGGCGCGCCTCCCCCACCGTCTCCCCGGCCGGGACCCGGGCCAGGGTCGTGGTCATGAATCCTCCGGCCATGGTCTCTGGGTAGCCGAGCAGGTCCGTCAGCTGGCGGGCGACCTCGGGGGCGACGTGAGCGAGGATGGCGTCAGCCTCCTGGCGATCCATGTCCCGCAGCACATCGACGGCCTCGTCCGGTTCCATCGCCGCCACCATCTCCGCGGCGCGCTCCGGGGAGGAGTCGCGCAGGATGTCCTCTATCCGCTCGGGCTCCATCTCCTCCAGGGCGTCGGCCACGGCGCCGGGATCCAGCGCCGTCGTCAGCTCATCACGGGCGGGCTGGTCCAGCTCCTCCAGGAGGTCCGCCAACTCGCCGGGATGGAGGCGCTGCAACCCTTCGTGCGGCACCTGGAGGCGCAGCTCAGACCCGGGATCGCCGAAGGGATGCACGGCCGACCAGTCGACCAGGCGCCCACTGTCGGGCTTCCAGGTGGAGACGATCCGCGCCCACAGCGATCGGGGCGAGCCGGAGACCGCCACCAGCCGCAGGCGACCCAGGACGGGCGCCAGGAACAGGTCCTCGGCGCGCAGGACCTTGATGCCGTCGACATCGACCAGCTGGCGCCCGATGACGTCTGACACCAGCCGCAACTCACCCTCCCGGCGCACAAAGCCCGCCGCCCCTTCTCCCTGGTCCCGCACCACAACCCCTTGGGCGTCGATGCGCACAACTGTCGCGATCGGCTGAAAAGTTTGCTGCTCCCCGCGCTGAAGCACAAGCCCGGTCACCGGAGGGTACGCGTCACTGCCGTTCCAGCGGACGACCACGTCCGCCAGGCGGCCCGCGCCGCGTCCCCGCTCGTCCACCGGGTTGATCGTGCGCAGGCGGGAGAGGGGGACGAGCGAGGCCTGGACCGCCCTGGTCGCGAGCAGGCGCCGGCGGCGTCTGGGCCGGGCCGGCGGTCGGGTCGGCAGGGTGGGCATCTAGGGAAGGCGGAAAAGTCCGCCATCTCGGCGGGTCGAGTCTTTTGGCGAGATCACGCTGGTAGCATATAGGGGCGTTGCGGCGCAGTTTCCGGTGCTGGCCTTAACCCCTCCTTGAGACGCGGGCTGGTATCGATTGGCGAGGCATGGAGGTGAGCATGGACGGTTCAAGTAAACCGCCAAGTCAGCAACCCCTTGCGCGCGCCGTGAACGCCTAGGCCAAAGCCCCCGGCCCAACTCCCGGCGTGCGCCTGCGAACGGTCCCAGTCGCTAAATCGCCAGGAGGTCACGGATGTCTGAGGAGTTGCGCCCGGCCGCCACACCGCGGTCGGCGGTGCTGGATCCCGCCCACGAGGGTGAGATTCGTGGCGCCCTGGGCTCGATTCCGAGTTCCGACCGGGGCAGGCCCTGGTCGCGGCGGCTGCTGACCCTGGCGGCGATCATGGGCCCGGGTCTGATCGTGATGATCGGAGACAACGACGCGGGCGGGGTCTCCACCTACGCCCAGGCCGGCCAGGACTACGGGACTACCCTGCTCTGGGTCCTCCTGCTCTGCATCCCGACCCTCATCGTCGCCCAGGAGATGGTGGTCCGGCTGGGGGCCGTGACCGGCGTGGGACACGCCAGGCTGATCAAGGAGAGGTTCGGCAGGTTCTGGGCGGCGTTCTCGGTCGGGGACCTCTTCCTGCTGAACTTCCTGACCCTTGTGACCGAGTTCATCGGCGTCGACCTCAGTCTGCGCTACTTCGGGGTGACCCCACTTGCCTCGGTGCCGATCGTGGCGATCGGGCTCCTGGCGATGGTCGCGACGGGAAGCTTTCAGCTCTGGGAGCGGTTCATGTTCGTCTTCATCGTGACCAGCCTGCTGATGTTCCCTTTGGCCCTGCTCAGCCATCCCAGCGCGGAACCAGTGGTCAAGGGCCTCTTCGTCCCCACGGTCCAGGGTGGCTTCACCTCCACCTCGGTCCTCTTCATCATCGCCGTGGTGGGAACGACGATCGCCCCCTGGCAGCTGTTCTTCCAGCAGTCCAACGTGATCGACAAGCGGATCACCACCAGATGGTTGAAGTATGAGCTGGCCGACACCTCGATCGGAGCGGTGGTCACCACCGCCGGCGGCGGCGCGATCATGCTGGCAACGGCCTTCGCCTTCGCCCACACCGGGTTGGCGGGTCAGTTCGGCTCCGGGCTGACCGTGGCCGAGGGGCTGAGCCGTCGCGTCGGCTCGGCGTCGGGAGCGATCTTCGCCATCGTCTTGGTGAATGCGTCTGTGATCGGGGCCTCGGCGGTTACCCTCTCCACGTCGTACGCACTGGGAGACAGCTTCGGGCTGAAGCACTCTCTGCACCGCAAGGTCGGCGACGCCAAGGGCTTCTACCTGTCGTTCGCCGGCCTGATTGCGCTGGCGGCGGGAGTGGTCCTGATTCCCCGGGCACCCCTGGGGCTCATCACCACCGGGGTCCAGGTGTTGGCGGGAGTCCTCCTGCCGTCCGCGATCGTCTTTCTGCTGCTCCTCTGCAACGACGCCGAGGTCCTGGGGCCGTGGGTGAACTCCGCTCGCCAGAACGTGGTAGCCACGATCATCGTGGCGGTCTTGGTCCTGCTCTCGCTGATCCTCACGGTGACCACCGTGATCCCCGAGCTGCCACTTGGCCCGTTCACCGCCGCGGTCGCGATCGTGGCGGTGTTCGGGCTTTCCTGGATGGGGGTTGCGGCCCGCAGGAGGCGCGGGCGGGATCAGGAGCGCGAGCGTGCGGTCACGGGTGACCGGCGGGCTTGGCGGATGCCCCCACTGGCCGAGCTCAGGCCACCGGTCTGGTCCAGGGCACAACGGCTGGGAATGCTGGTGCTGCGCGGCTACTTGGTGCTGGCGGTCGTGCTGCTGGCGGTGAAGATCGGACAGCTGGCGCTGGCGCGCTGATCCAACGGCTCCGGGCGGGAGCTCAGACGACGTCGGGCTGAAGGATGAAGAGGCCGCAGATCCTCTCCTTCCGATCGAGCGTCACCCGCGCCTTCATAGTCCCGCGCTGGAAGACGAGTGGCACGTCGACCACTTGGTACCGACCCCTGGAGGTGACGGTGGGCTGCCCGACGGAGGTCACCTCTCCCATCAGGTCCTCGACCTGGGACCACGCCTGCGTGAGTCCCTCCACGGAAAGGGCGTCCGCCATGGATCGATCGAAGCCCTGGCGTAGTGCTTCCAGGCGCCCCTGCCGCCACTGATCGACAGCGATCAGGGCTCGCCGGGCGGGGCCGACGGCCTCTCGCAGGCCGACGGAGTCCGCACCACCGAAACGCTGCTGCGCGGCCTGACGCGTCACGTGCAGAGCCTCTCCGATCTGCTGCCACGTGTAGCCCGCGCCCCTGGCGTCCATTACCAGGACGCGCAGGACGTCGGAGGAGATGTCCTCCAGGGTCCTTGCCACCATCAGCGACCCTAGGGCAGATCCCTGCCGAGCCGACTTCTTCTCGTGCCGCCGGAGGGCGGCTGTAGTCAGATGCGAGTTGTGTTCCAGCAGCTCCGCCAGGAGTCGGCGGTCCCGGGATCGTCCCACCTGCGGAGTCTCGACGTCCGGCACGTTGGTCACAGTAGCGCGTCCCAGGGGAAGCGGCGCAACCAGTCAGGGGCACGGGTTCGCGTCCGGGCGCAATCTTCCTCCCCGATCGCACCGGCGCAGCCGCACAGGTACTGGAGCGGGAGCATCACTCCCGGAGGGAACTTGGCCGCAACGGAACACCCACCGATCTCTATGCGCCGGGTCTGCGGCCGCGACCGCGACTGTTCCCCGTGGCGTCATGTGTGGAGTCCTGGGTGCGGGTCGGGCGGCTCGTGGTGGTGCCCGGGCGGTGGGCTCGGAGTCACACCTGGGACCTCGGCACCAGCCTGGAGCACGCAGAGAACCATTCCCTCGGCAGGCCGACCAGCGGAGGCGCCGAGAACGCCGGCCCAGCCGTCGCGCCAGAGGGCTTCGCCCACCTGTTGGTAGGCCGGCCATGGTCTGAGGGCCGGCACGGGCGCGTCCAGACCCACTCGGGCCAGCTGGTGGGCACCTGAGAGATTGGCAAGGCGAGGATGCTCGACCACGCAACGCCACAGTGCCCGGGGCATCTGGCGCGTCGGCGGCACCCCCAGCTCGGCCGGCGTCGGATACCATTCCGCCCACGCCGTATCTGGCCCGTCGGGCAGGTAAAGGCCCTCGACCACGCGGCCCCTCTGCCAGCGCCCGTCCGCGGGTACTGGCGCTCGGTGATGCGGATCACCACCCGCCGGAATGGGGCGCACCCACCGGAGGCGCACCTCAAGCGCGTCGACATCGAGCCCCACTCCCTGGCCGGTCAGGTGAACGTCGGGGCTTCCATCTCCGAGATCAGCCTGGCCACCCGCCGGTACTCACCGGCCGCCAGCAGCTCGAGTGGCTTGTGGTCGTCGAGAGCGGGTACCGGCTGGTTCAGCCACTCCGGGATGTAGTCCTCAGCAATGACCCTCGCCAGGCGCTCCACCATGGCCGACAGCTCCACCAGCCGCTGCGCTCGCTCCCCGCTGGGGCTATGTGTCACGCGCAGCCACGCGCTCACCGTGCTCAGCCCCGCCCCGGTGGCCTGGGCGATTTCGCGATCGCTCAAGTGCGCGACCCGGCACACGTAGCGCGCCCTTTCAGCGTAGGCGAGCGTGTTCATGCTCGGCACTGTAGCGGCAAACGAGAGGATTTGTAGGGACCGTTTGGCGCAACACCCGATTTGCGCCTCTGGGATCGACCTTGTTCCCAGGCGGTGAACCCTTCTCTGAGTAGGCCGTGGGCAACGAGCCTACCCGCGGGGTCTTCGCTACGTCGAGGTATCCCGGTGCAAGCTCACCCCCGAGATCCCCGTCAAAGTCCGCGTCGCTGGCAGCAGACTGAGCTGTCCTCTCATCCCGCTGCTGCCCCTTCAGATAGTGGCTGACGTCGCGGTATCCCTCTGGACACCTCTCGCCACCCTCCCAACGTCCGTGGCTCCCAAGCAGCTCAGAGCCCAGACAGGCACAGTGGGCGCCCTCGGTGGAACTCCTGACCAGCCCTTGGCCGCCAGCGCCTGGGACCAGTTGCCCCCACGACCCCAGGGTTGTGCATCCCCTTCCCCCGTACCCTCATCCCCTTCCTACGACTACAGCCATCTCCACCGATCATGTTCGCCGTCACCGTCCAATCCCGCCAACCCCGGCGCCCACGTCCCCATCCAGCGGCGCCGTCTACAGCTCCCCCCGACTGGTGATGAGGCGCCTGCTCCAGCCGTGGTCGGGCGGCAGCCGTGCGATTGTCTACACGACCCTCCCCGACACGCGGTCGGCCGACATGCTCAGCGAGCCGCTTCCGCTGCCCGGCCGGGACGCCACATGGTGGTGACAGGGGGCGCCCCCGCGGGCAGGGTCAGGTTGCCGGTGGCTTCGAAGCCGAAGTGCTGATACAGGGGGATGTTCACCGGATTGGACGACTCCAGGTAGGCGGGGACCGCTGCCTCGTCGCAGCGGCGCAGCCTCGAGCGCAGCAGGGCAGCTCCCGCTCCCTGTCCCTTGAAAGCCGGATCGACACCGATGACGCCCAGATACCAACTCGCTTCGTCCTGGGGATGGACGCTGTTGGCCCCAAACTGATAGCGTCCGGCAATTACGATCCGCCGGCCGAAGGCCCGAAGGTACCCGGGTATCGAGGAACTCTCGACCCCCGGAGACCAGGTTCCGGGCGGAAGCCAGAGGTCGGCGCCCGCCGGGTACCCATCCACAGTGGCGAGGTCCACTGCCCCGTGTCGCAGGTACCGATGGTGCAGCTCGGTTAGGAAGAAGCGCCTCAACCGCCTTGGGCGGGAGCGCTCTTGGGGACAGAGCCAGGCGAACACTGGGTCCGCCTGGAAGGCCCGAGCAAGCAGCTGAGCGACCTCCTTCGCGTCCACCTCCTGGACGATGCGGATCTCGATTTTGGGCATGTCCATTTCTAACGTGCGCTACGTCATACAGGTCACTGGCGGTGGCTGGAGCAGCCCCCTATCCCGGGCCCACCGTCAGCTGGCATGGGCATCCGCCGCCCTCCCTGGTCTGAAGACCCCAGATGCTGTGCCCAGGGCTAGTACCAGAGCCGTGCCCAGGCCGAGCAGGCCCGCCAGGGCGTAGACCTCGCGAGGGGAGAGCGCCAGCGCCACCACCCCGCCCAGCAGCAGCGAGGTGCCCTGGGCGCCTCCTAACACAGCGTTGGCGACGGCAGAGACTCGGCCGCGGGCCTGCTCTGGAGTCCTGAGCAGGAGCAGGGTCGACAGGCAGGTGCCGGCGTAGCCGTTCCCGGCCCCGCCAAGGATCGAGAGCGGGATGAGGATCCAGACCACGGGAGCCGCGGCGAAGCTCGCCAGGCAGACGCACAGGAGGGCCATGCCGGCGATGGTCGCCCACACCTGCCCCGACTCGGTCCCGACGCGTCCGGCACCGACCGAACCCGCGACCATCCCCGCGATCCAGGAGGCCATCGCAAGCCCGTACCAGGAGGCGCTGGCGTGGAGGGTGTCCCGGACCAAGAACACCAGGACGACATCGACCATACCCACCAGCAACACCACCAGGGCGACTCCCGCGAAGAGGGGAGCCAGCAGCCGGTCGGCGCGGAGGATGGAGAGGCCCCCCTGGAGCCTGTTTGAACCGGTCTGCTCGGCAACTCTCTCGGGGATCCGGCGGGTTCTGATCAGGGCCGCCGCCAAGGTCAGGACCAGATAGCTGACAGCGTCCAGAGCCACCGGGACTCCGGAACCGAAGATGCCGGCGAGCAGCCCACCGATGGCAGGTGCCCCGACCACGGCGAGGACGCCGAGCGACTGCTGAGCCGATACCGCCTTTGCGACGTGCTCCTCGCCGACCAGCCTGGGCAGGAGGGCTGCCCAGGTGGCCGAGGTCACCGAGGAGGCTGCGCCGAGCACGGCGACCAGGAGCACGATTGTGATCACTTGGCTCAGGAAGATGAGTGGGACCGTGGCCGCCACCTCGGCCAGCCCGGCCCACACCAGGATCTGCCTGGAGTCGTGAGTGTCCGCCAGCCGTCCGGCGAACCGCGCCGTGCCGAGCAGAGGCAGTACACCTGCCGCTAGTAGCAGTCCCACCTCGTACGGATGTGCCCCTTCGGCCTGGAAGCGTAGGGTGAGGGCCACCAGCGCCACCCCGTCGCCGAAGGCCGAGACCATCCGTCCCGAGATGGAAATGACAAGATCCCGGCGTCCCTTGAACATCTTCAGCATTTATTGAAGAATAAGTCCTTAAGAGTTTTTTGTCAAGCGCTAAACTCCGCCCGATGCCATCCGATCGCACATCGAGGGAAACCTCCCCGCAGCTGCCCGAACCCGGGAGATGGCCCGGTCTTGGAGATCCCTCGAGGGATGCCGAGGCTTCGGAGACCCTCCACGTGCGGGATCCGCGGGACATCAGGGCGCTCGCCCACCCTGCCCGGATGGCGATCCTCGATGCCCTGGCGTCAGGGGAAGAGCTGACCGCTACCGAGTGCGCTGAGTTCACCGGCCTCAGCCCCAGCGCCACCGCCTACCACCTAAAACTCCTGCAGCGGTACGGCTTCGCCGAACCGGCGCCGGCGCGCAGTGACGGCCGCGAGCGGCCCTGGCGGGCGTCGAACCGAAGCAGGTCGATGGACCTGGACACCTCGACCGCGGGAGGCGCGGCCGCGGCCTGGGAGGTGACCGCCGCCTACATCGACCGCACCAAGGCGGTGGCGGAGGAGTTCGTGGCGGGGGAGCATCAAGAGCCACCGGAGTGGCAGGACGTGGGCTCCCTCAGCAACTCCGACATCTGGCTCTCCGCAGAGGAGGCGAGAGCGGTGAACTCCGCACTTCAGGAGGTCCTCCACCCATTTCGGGCCAGAAGCCTGAAGGAGCGCCCGGAGGGCACCCGTCGGGTGAGGGTGATGAACCTGGTCTTCCCCCACCCGAGGCGCCCGCCCGGGCGGGGGTGATCGCCAGCACCGTGCGGCAGCCCCGCTACAGGGTTGTTCGTGATTGCCGCTGGTGAGGTGCCGACCAGCCGTCCCACAATGGGACGCCCCATGAGAACTGTCCTGGAGTCAGCGAGGGTGCCTCCGTGACACTGTCCCGCAGCACCCGCCCGCTGAAAATTTCCGCAGGGTGCCTCCTGCAGGATAGTGCTGGCATCGCAAGAGCGGCCGTTTATGCCACGACCGCGATGGCGGGCCGGGAGGGACGCTCCGCATGCACAACCCGTGCCCACGATCATCGTCTCAGGGAATCCCAGATCTACCGATTCTGAGCGTCGCCAGTCATCCCCCGAGGCGGTGGAGGTGGCGGTAGATGGTGGGGCGCCAGACGCCGAACTCGGCGGCGCTCTCGGCGACGGTGTGAGCCCGCCGGCCATCGGGGCCGGTCTGGTCGTACATGTTCAGGGCGACCCTGGCCTGGCGGGGGCTGAGCTTGGGTCTCTGCCCCCCGGTACGGCCACGCGCTCTGGCGGCGGCCAGGCCGTCGCGGGTGCGCTCGGCCATCAAGGCGTCCTCGAACTCGGCGATGGCCCCGAGGATCTGGAAGAACATCCGTCCCACCGCGGTGGAGGTGTCTATGCCCTGTTCGATCACCACCAGGTCGACGCCTCGTACCTGCAAGTCGTTGGACAGGGCGATTAGGTGCTCGAGGGAGCGTCCGAGCCGGTCGAGTTTGGTGACGACCAGCTGATCGCCGCCCCTAGCGATCAGGAGCGCCTTGCCCAGCTCGGGGCGGCGGGCCAGCTTCCCGCTGGCCTTGTCGACTAAGAGCACGCACGAATAGGCGAGGCAGGGAGCAGGGCAGGAGGGGTTGGGAGCAGGGCTACTGAGACCTGGCGGGCCTGCGGCCGCGGTGGACTTTGGTGGTCCCGGGGGACTGGCGGTGAGTACCAGGGGCGACTGGAGTTCCGACTACGGCAAGGGTGAGCTCTTGAAGTTCGGCAATCAGGGTCCGTAGGCGTTTGGCATTTTCGAACAGGGGCCGGTACTCGGCCAGTTCCGGTTCGGCCAGCCGGCGGGTGACCGTCTTGTTGTCTGCCTTACGGGTCCACAGAGCATAGGGGCCGTGAAGCCGTGGGGGGTCGGCGGCGCACTTGCAGGTAGGGCTACCGCAACGGTAATAGCCCTCGGAGAGCGATCCCGGGAGGGCCAAGCCTGTCTGAGCCAGATCATCCGCGATCCGTTTGA
>DAHWNZ010000025.1:0-33302 GCA_027339635.1 Candidatus Dormiibacterota bacterium | reverse complement strand
TCCTTTGACGAGGAGGGCCTGAGGTCCATCCTGGCCCCCGACCTCGACTTCGAGGGTCCGATCGCCGGCCACGTGTCAGGCGCGGAACGCTTCATCAAGGGAGTCTCCGGGTTTGCTGCGACGATGCGTGGTCTGTGCATGCTCCAACAGGTTTGGGTGGGGGATGAGGCGGCTGCGCTCTACGATGCGCAGATGCCCGATGGGGTGGTGCGGTTCGCCGAGTTCTTCCAAGTTGCCCAGGGCAGGATTCAGTCCCTCCGACTGCTGTACGACGCTGGCGACTATCGCGCAAGCGGCGGCCGCTGAGACCA
Source organism: Candidatus Dormiibacterota bacterium (assembly GCA_027339635.1). Classification (GTDB taxonomy): domain Bacteria; phylum Chloroflexota; class Dormibacteria; order Aeolococcales; family Bog-877; genus AG-12. The sequence continues at coordinate 32,991 of DAHWNZ010000025.1, read as the reverse complement.
CGGCGCCCCATGATGTGGCGCTGGTCCATCGCATCGGGGAGTTGATCGCTGAGCTCGCCGTATTGAGAGAGCGATGTTTGGCGACATCGCACTCATGCTCGACCAGCGAATCGCTGCGGCAGGCCAACCCGCTGATGGGGAGAGCTACTACCTGGGCAGCGCCAACATGGCGGGTTGGGGGGTGCGAGGTCCGGTCCGACCTGCCAAGGCCTCAGGTCCGCCACCCGCGTGGCGCAAGACCCGAGACGGCGGGGGGATGCCTGGCAGAGTCCAGGTAGGAAGCACCGTTGGTCCCGCCCGAGTGCCGCTCATGGGCACTCCGCAGAAACGGCTCGGTCGGGAACGGTTGACCCGTGCTCAACTCGGCTGTGCTTACGGCTGGACCACCGCAAGCCCGAAGCACCGCCTTGGTCGAGTAGATCATCTGGAAGGCGGCGCCGAGGTCTGCCTGCTGTGGATAGACTCCCACAGATGAGCGGGCCCCCAAGTCAAGCATGGAGGCAAGTTCCCTTGCGAGCGTTTTGGCCCTGGGCTTGAAATCGATCCCGGCCACCAGCCCCTCTTGGCCCCGGAGATTGAATCGATGCCAAAGTGGTATTGCAAATGCAGGCCCGACCCACCTCTGACTGGCCCCACCTCCTCGACGTCCAGCCGCGGCAGCTCGCCTGAGGCGCGCGCCGGGAATCCACCGCCGTCGTAGAAGGGGGACCCCCGATGAACTTCAGTCCTGGCGTCCAAGCCGGCGCGGTTCTGAGCGGTGGTCACCGGCGGGCGCGGAGGCGAGGCGGTCGGACAGCGGTCTCACAAAGCCGCAGCCGGTTCCTCGTTCGGGTGTGCCAGCGGGTCCCAGCCCGCCCGTCTGTCTCGGTGACACTGCCAATGGCTACCCTGGAGATGGGCCCCAGTGGAGGGCTGGCCGCTCGGCCCTGCGGACCTGCGTTCGCGCAGGACACCATCTGTCCTCTCAACAGATCGGATTCAGCATCGTAACGAGACCTGCAAGGATCCTGCGGGTCAGCCGTGAGACCCTGTGCCGGTCATGCACTCCGGGTTGGCGCTGTCACGTAGGCGCGCTCTGGTAACGGTGGCGGCGGCCGCTTACCTGGCGGCGCTCGGCGCGGTCGCCGTAGGGTGGCTGATGGGGGGCGGCAACGGCTCCGCTCGGGGCTGGATTGAACTGGCGGATGCGGTCCTCTGCGGGGTCGTGGCTCTCAGCTTCCACATCAAGCGGGGGAGTTTTGGCCGCCGCTACTTCCAATTGCTCGAGGCCGCCATGGTCATGTTCGGCATAAGCTTTGCCGGGTCCGGGGCGCTGGACCTGCTCGGGAGCACCGCGCTCGCGATGGTGGCTGGTGGTGCCCTGATCGCCGGGGCCGTGGTGCTGGTCGCTGCCGTGGTTCATTACGTGGGCGAGCATCATCCCTCTGAGCGCAGGGCCGCCTCCGTGCTGGACCTGGCCATTCTCGTCGTCGCGGTCCTGGCGCTGGTTGGCCCTCTGATCCTTGTTCCCCTGGCGACGACCGAGGGCATCAGGGGCTTCTCGGTCGGCCTGGCCTGGAGTCTGGAACTGGCTGTTTTCGTGGGAACCGTCTGGATAGCTCTCGGCTGGGTGCGGCCCGCCCAGCAGATGGACTTCGTTGCCCTGGTCGGAGGTCTGGGAGGCGCCCTGTGCCTCGCCTCGGTCCATGTCGCCTTCGATCTCCTGGGGCATCCCTCAATCCCCTGGTGGGTACAGGCCATCTATGGTCCCGGCCTGATCGTGATAGCGCTGTCCCCGGAGCTGGCGATCACCCCACCCGACGTCCTGATCGGTGGGGACGACGAGTGGTCATCGGTGCGCGCCTACCTGCCGTACGTCCCCGTGGGGATCTTGGTGCTCGTGGCGTTGGGCATGGCCATTGCCGGGCACGTCCACGGCAGCCTGGGCCGCGGCCTGGTGGCGGGCGCGCTCACGGTCAGCATTCTGCTCGTGATCCGGCAGGCGGTTCTGCTGCACGCGCACCGACGCCTCCTGGACATGCGCTCCCTGCAGGCGCTCCGCGACCCTCTCACCGGACTCCTGAACCGGCGAGCCTTCGACGAGGACCTGGTACAGCTGGCAAACCTGGCCCGCCGCGACGAGACCACCTTGGCGCTGATCCTGATCGACGTCGACAACCTGAAGCAGGTCAACGACGGCCTGGGCGGGCATGGTGCCGGCGACGGGCTTCTCGCTGGGCTCGCCGACGCTCTGCGGCGCTCCGGCAGGCGAGAGGACAGGGTGTACCGGATCGGTGGCGATGAGTTCGCGATGCTGCTGCCGACGGCGGACCACGCAGTCGCCGGCCGAAGCCTGGCCCGGACCAGGGCCGCTCTCGAGCGCGGCTTCCCAGGGAGGTGTTTCAGCGCGGGAGTTGCGCTGCTTCCGACCGATGCCGCCGACTCCGGAGCACTGTTGCAGTTGGCAGATCGAACCCTCTACCAGGCAAAGTCCGGCTCGGCGGCCGGCGCTGGACGTCTGGGAAGGCCGGCCGCGATTCCCCTCAGCTGAGGGTGCGGGCGGACCCGCCGAGGTGCTGGTCGGCATGAGGCCTGATGTCGGAGAAGTAGGCCCTGGCGACCCTGTCTATCAGGTCGTTGCTCAGCCGCGGTGGCTCACCCAGATATCGCGAGGTCGCGATCAGCTGGTCGACGATGTCCCGCGGGTGGCAGCCTCGCAGGGCTCGACCCACCGGCTCGTAGTGGGTGCGGAGCAGGTGGTCCACGGCTTCTTCCTCGTAGTGCACCGACCGCTCCTGGCATACGCGCCGGAAGATGAGCCGGAACTCCTCCAGGGTGGGATCAGGCACCAGCGCCTTGTAGCGCACCCGGCGCAGGAATGCCTCGTCGACCAGTTCCCCGGGGTCGAGATTGGTTGAGAGCAGAAGCACGGTCGCGTACGGCACGCTGACCGTGGTGCCGGCCCGGGCCACGTTGAGGTAGTCGATCCCGGACTCCAGCGGGACGATGAGCCGGTTGAGGATCTGCCGCGGTGGGATCATCTGGCGGCCGAAGTCGTCGACGTGGAAGATCCCTCCGTTCGCCTTGAGCTGAAGGGGCGCCTCGTAGTAGCCAAGACGGCGGTCGAACGCCAACTCCAGCTCGTTTCCCTTCAGTTCCCCGCCGGCGTGGACCACCGGGCGGTAGACCAGTTCCCAGCGCTTGTCGTGGACCATCGGTGGGCCGGAAACCAGGCGGTGGTGGACCGGATCGAACAGGCGAATGATCTCCCCGTGCACATACAGAGCGTGGGGGATGAAGATCGGATCGCCCAGAACCATGGCGCAGGAATCGGCGATGGAACTCTTGCCGTTGCCGGGAGGTCCATAGAGGAAGAGGGCCTGGCGTCCTGTGAGGGCGGTTCCCACCACGTCTATCAGGTGGGACGGCACCACCAGGTGGTCCAGCGCCTGCTTGAGGGCGCTCTCCGAGATCCGAGGAGATTCTTCGGAGAGGGACCGGGCGCTATCGAGGTAGTCGTCGAGGTGCACCGGAGCCGGCCCGGCATATTGGTTGAGGTCCAAGATCTCTCTGGTTCGCTCACGTCCGCTGGCCGTGACCACGTACTGCAGGCTCTCGGCGAAGTCGGTGCCCGGCCCATGGGACCCGCGGATCCCGGTGGTGGCGCAATAGCCCTCGTTGGCCAGGAAGGTCAGCGCCTCGGAGGTGATCTTCCATGGTAGGCACACTCTTGCGGCGATGTCCCGACCCAGGATGTTGCCGTTGAAATACATGATCTTTAGGATCAGGTCCGTGACGGCGGAGAAGGGCAGACCGAGGTCCTCCAGAGACTCCGGAGGCTCGGGCAAGAACCCGGGCGCCGGCCGGTTGCGGTTGCCCGACCAGCGCCCGCTGGTCTCGGTCGGCAGGTGAGCTATTCGTCCTGAAGGTTGAGGGTTCATTGCCTTTGTGTTGCCAAGATTAGCCGGGGCGACCACTGCCACCGTGGAGGGAGGATCGCGATTCCATCCCAAGAGGAAACGTCAGGGTAACGCCAATCACCCATCCGCGCCAGTCTTCAGCCTCGGCGCTAGCCGGCTTGGACCGGAGGCCTCAAGCCACCAGGTGTCCCGCCAGGCCCGATGTCAGCTCGTGCCCTAGCGGTGCGAGTGCCGAGTGCCGTTGCCGGCGCCACTGGCCGATGGGCTCGGCTTTCCATGCGCAGGAGTGGGCGGATGGGTGGGATGAGCGGGGTGGGACGGCGTGGGATGAGCCGGGTGGGAGGGCGTAGGATGAGCTCGGTGGTGCCCGGAGGCGTTAGCCGGTGGGCTTGAGCTCCCGGCGGCAGGCGAAGCACTGGGCCCGGCCGACGGGCTAGGGCGAGCTCGGCCACTCGAGCCCGACCGGGAAGACCCCGGTCGTGAGGCAGGAGTTCTGTTCTGGTGACATCCGGCAGCCTCGGGGTGGCAGCTGGAGCCCGCTGCAGCTGTGGGACTCTCGGGCTGGGGGCCGAACGGAATCTCGCCGGCCAGATGGACCGCCGCATAGGCGGTACCCCCTAGGAGAAGCGAGACGGAGACGATGGCGACCGCCCCCAACCTGCCGGCCGGCCGTGCCCACCTCAGCCGTCGGTCGGGAGCGGCCCTATGGCCGAGATACCGCGGCACCTGCGGCGGCGGGGTGAGGCCGGCTTGCCCCAGTCCGCTGCGCAGCTCCGACTCCAGCCAGCGGTCGAATTGATCAGCCATGAGTCACCTCATGCATCGTGGTCTTGGACACGGCTCCCTTGGGCGGCCCCTCCGCCGCGGCCGTCGCCGTAACTGCGGGCACCCCGAAGCCCTTGAGCTCCTCCACCAGCCGGCGCTTGGCGGCGGCGAGTCGAGAGGCCACGGTTCGCTCCGGCACCCCCAGGGCATCCGCGATCTCCCGATTGGTGTAGCCGTGAAGGTGGCGCAGCACGATGACCGCCGCCTGGCGCGGAGGCAGGCGACGCAGGCCGGCCACCAGGTCCAGGGTGTCGGTAGTGGTTGACGCGTCGGGCGCAGGCTGAGGGCGGCCAAGCCGCCGCACGGTCTCTCCCACCTGCCGGATCGCTTGGTGGCGGCGGTGCGAGATCGCCACATTGATGGCTATCCGATGCAGCCAGGCCTGAGCCGGCGCCTCCGGCCGGAACTTCGGCCAGGATAGGTAGGCTCTCTCAAAGGCTTCCTGCACGCAGTCCTCGGCCTCAGCCGGGCTGCCGACGATGGCCGTGACGGTCTGCAGGAGGCGCCCCCGGCAGTCGCGATAGAGCCGGTCGAAGTCGGCATCCGACCCAGGAGTGTAGGTCTCGGCTGGCACCCTCCAAGTTTGCACGATGGGTGACTCGCTTGAGCCGGTTTGGTGCCGCCTTGTGGGTCGCTATTCGGTCACAATCGGGCCGGGCAGCGTCAGGTGACGTAGTCGACGGCGGTTGCCGTGATGTGGGTTGGTCCCAGGTCGAAGAACCCCCCGAAGCTGACGTAGGGCACCGTCACCTGAATCTCGCAGCCGTATGTCCCCGCCGCCAGCCCTGAGCCCGCCGGCGCGGTGGCTCCGAGGTCGGTGATGGTGGCAGAGGTGATCGACCCGGCGAGCGGACCGGCGGCACTCTTGGCCACGGAGACCATGCCGGCCGGAGCAACCGAACTCGGGCACTGAGGGGCGGGAGTCGTTCCCGTGAAGTTGGCGGCCGCTATGGCCCAACGGGCGGCAGCCTGGGCGGAGTCGTTGGCCACCTGGGCTTCGAACACGTAGGTGGCGGCGCTGATCAGCCCGATCACCATGGCGAAGAAGAGCGGCGCGATCAGGGCGAACTCGACCACGGTGGCGCCCCTCTGCCACCGGCCCGGCGGGCTTCCGACGCGTCCTCTCATGGCAGGATCAGCGCCGTCGCGCTGGCTCTGATGGTGACCGGCGAGGGGATCCCGGGGGTCAGCATCGGCAGATCGCAGATGACCGTGACCGGCTGGTAGAAGGCCCCATCCGCAGCCGTGCTGCTGTCGCTGTAGGTTGCTCCCAGAGTCACGTGCAGCTGGCCGGATGGGCACACCAGGGGGCCCCCGCCAGCGTTCTCGTTGGCGATGGTCTGCAGCGCCGCCTGGTTGTAGTCGTCGGGGTTGTTGGCCGCGTAGAGCGCCGCCTGGCGCGACGCGTCCGAGATCTGAATGCCCACGAAGAAGGCGCGGGTCAGATCGGCGCCACCGGAGATCAAGAGCAGCAGGATCGGCAGCACGATCGCAAACTCGACCAGGCTCTGGCCGCGCTGTCGCCTTCTAGTTGACAAGCTGGACAACGGTGGCCTCGGTCTTGACATTGAAGGGGGCGTCGGCGCAATTGGGCAGGGTTGAGCTGGGGCAGATGAGCAGCCCCCCACCGTCGCTGGCAATGGTGGTGACGACTCCCTGCACCGAGGGGCAGGAGAAGGAGGTGATCCGGACCGCGATCAGGCCCTGCACCTGGACCTGATAGTGGCCGGTCCCGCTCAGGGAATTGGTCAACGGGACCATCACCACGTCTCCGACCGCGAGGTTGCTGGGCCAAAGGCCGCAGGCGTCGCCGCCGCCGGTGGAGCTGGTTGCTATCCCGGAGCCGTCGGGAAGGGTGATCGGGTCAGGGACGGGGTTGTGGAGGTAACCCTTGAAGTCGGAAGAGCCGCTGATGCAGCCGCTCTCCTTCTTCTTCCACTGAGGATCGGCGAGCAGGACCGTGTCTCCGATCTCGATCCCGCCGCTGCTGGTTACCGGTCCCGACAGCGGCTGAACATCGCAGGCTACGAAGGGCGCGTAGGATCCTCCCGAGACCACCCCGAAGGCGGCGGTCGCGGTCGCCGCCTCGCTGGCGTTGTGCACCCCCACCAATTGCAGGATCAGGGTGTGGTGCTGGTTGTCCGCGACGACCCTCACGCCCTCCGGGCCGGTCCAGGTGCCGGGACCCGAGGTGCCGGAGTTCGGGGTGCACGGTATGGCGGTGTAGGAGGACACGGGGCCGATGTCGGTGAGGGTCGTCCCTTGGTAGGTCACATAGTCCACCTCCGGCAGGCTCGTCACCTTGCCCGACGCCGCGGCCGCGCGACCGGCGATGCCGGCCACCACCTGGCTTATGTCGGCGTCGGTGTAGGGCAGGATGCCGTTGGTGAGGCAGGCGTGAAAGTCGGCCGCGAGCATGGTGGCACCGGCGGTGGCGGCGGTGTCGGAGCCAGCCTGCAGGGAGCGTTGGTCCACATAGCTGGTGCCGGCATCGACAGCCAGGCCGACGACCGCGACCACCGCGACCGCCGCGATGGCGAAGAGGACAGCGACCTGTCCCCGCTGGTTTTTCCTTTGGCTGGGCATCAAGGCTTGAACTCCTGAGAACTTGGCTTCGGGCCGCGACCACTCGGGCCGGGTGTCGGTTTGGACGCGGGGTGCGCTGCGGGATCTCCGCCGCCTTCGGCTCGGCTCGGGACACCTGGCCGGTGGCCGCCAGGTGGACCCGAGGCCGGCTCCCCGGCCCCTCCTCTCACCGCGTGCGCTGCTTGTGAGGTGGGCTGGCGCAGGTGCCCGGCCCCCCTTCTTCCCGGTGTGGCGCCGGGATAACCGCCCGCCTGTGCAGAGGCGACCGCACGGTTCCTGCCCCCGACCCCAGGGACGGAAGGACCGTGGCCGGTGGAGAGTGCCTGCGTCAAACTGGACCCCGACCTCACCGGGGACGCGCCCGCGTGGTAGGCGAGAGCCAGCCCTCCGCAGGTCGACGCCAGGACCGCGGCTCCCGCCGCGAGTCTGAGTGAGGGCAAGACCAGTCTCTCGGCTGCAGGCTCAGATCGGCCCCGAGATACCGGCTGCCACATCGGGGATGATTCCGACTCGGCTAGTGGGCCCAGCAGACGCCGTAGCTCTGACGCCAGCCAGCTGTCGAAGCTGACGGGGCCGAATGCGGGCATGTCGACGATCACGAAAGGGAAACGCCGACTCGGGCCCACCTACCCAAACAACCGTGCAACGACTTCGTCACTCGGGTCGGGGCCAAGCGTGACCCAGACTAAGGTCGGGGTCGTACCCTGCGGGCGACGGTCGTTTGACCGCCGAGCAGGGTGGCTATATACTGTTCGCAGCCTGGCTTGGCCAGGCGTTTTTGTCTGGAGAGTCGTCTGGTGCCCGCAACCATCATCACCCTGCAGTGCGGCGAATGCCGCGAGCGCAACTACACCACCCAGAAGAACAAGCGCAACGATCCGGAGCGGATGGAGCTGCGCAAGTACTGTCGACGGTGCCGTCGACACACCTCCCATCGCGAAACCAAGTAGGGGGCGACAGCCAGTAGCTCAAAGGGGCGTAGCTCAGCTGGTAGAGCAGCGGTCTCCAAAACCGCAGGTCGCGCGTTCGAACCGTGCCGCCCCTGCAGAGCAAGTGAGCGGCTGAGAGGATCTGTATTGGCCAACGTCGCAAATGACACTCCGGCTGAGAGGCAGGAGTCAGGGAGCTATCTAAAAGAGGTATGGAGCGAACTTCGCAAGACGGTGTGGCCGACTTGGCCGGAGCTCCGGCAGATGACCGGAGTCGTGGTCGTCGCGGTGGTCCTGCTGGGGGTGTTCCTCGGCCTGCTGGACTTCGGGCTGACTGCCGCTCTGGCGCCCCTTTACGCCAGCACCCCAACCGCGACCGCCACCAGCACCACTACCCCCGCTCCGACGGCGGCCGCGACTCCGACGCCATCGGCCTCACCATCTCCGAGCGCCACCCCGTCCGCCAGTCCCACGCCGTGAATTACGCCACGAAGTCATCGGGAGCTCAGCCGTGACCGCTGTCAACACCTCGCAGCCCACAGAACAAGCCAGCTGGTATGTGATCCATGCCTATTCCGGCCATGAGGACAAGGTGCGGGCCAATCTCCTCAAGCGGGTGGAGTCCATGGACATGCACGATCAGATATTCGAGGTGCTCGTCCCGACCGAGGAGGTCCTGGAGATCAAGGACGGGCAGCGCCGGCATGTCTCCAAGCGCATCTTCCCAGGCTACATCCTGGTTCGGATGGTGATGTCTGACGAGTCCTGGTACGTGGTCCGCAACACCCCTGGGGTGACCAGCTTCGTTGGCTCCGGGACTCGCCCTGTGCCCCTGCAGGAGGGCGAGATGCGCTCGATCCTCCACCAGATCGGTGGTGACGTCGCGACCAAGGTCCAGGTCGAGTTCAAGGAGGGCGACTCGGTGCGGGTCGTCGATGGACCGTTCACCGACTTCCACGGCAAGGTCGGCGAGATCAACGCCGAGAAGGGCAAGCTCAAGGTTATGGTGAACATGTTCGGCCGGGAGACCCCGGTTGAGCTCGACCTGCTGCAGGTCGAGCGTCTGCGTTAGGAGGCAGTCTCAGATGGGCAAGAAGAAGGTCAAGACGGTGTTGCGTCTCGCGATCGAAGCGGGCAAGGCCAGTCCCGGGTATCCGATCGGGCCGGCGCTGGGTCAGCATTCGGTCAACATCATGGAGTTCTGCCGCGCCTACAACGATCAGACCGCGTCCCAGTCCGGACTGGTGATACCTGCCGAGATCACGATCTACGAGGACAGGACATTCACCTTCGTCACCAAGACGCCTCCCACCGCGGATCTGATCAAGCGGGCGGCGGGGATCCCCAAGGGCTCCGCCAAGACTCCCCGCGATCAGGTGGGGGAATTGAGCCACGAGCAGGCTCTCGAGATCGCCAGGACCAAACTCCCAGACGTGAACTCGACCGAACTTGAATCTGTCGCCAGGATGGTGGAGGGCACGGCGCGCTCCATGGGTGTCAGGGTAAGCGCGTAACAATAGATAGAAGGTGGGAGGGCCGTCACGGCCCGCCACTACCACCGGAGGATGAAGATGCCGACAGGACACGGTAAGCGCTACCAGGAGGCGGCGAAGCTCGTCGAGGGGCGGGACGCGGTCGATCCCAGAGAGGCGGTGGCCCTGGTAAAGCAGGTCAACACCACCAAGTTCCCTGGAACCGTGGAGTTGCACGTGCGACTGGGGGTGGACCCCAGGCACGCGGACCAGATGGTTCGAAGCAGCGTGGTGCTTCCCCACGGGACCGGCAAGACGCGGACCATCGCCGTCTTCGCTCAGGGGGAGAAGGAGCGGGAGGCGCGGGATGCGGGAGCCGACATAGTCGGCGGTGAGGACCTTGTCAAGCGGGTCCAGGGTGGCTTCACCGACTTCGATGTCGCCCTGGCCACCCCTGACATGATGGGAGCTGTGGGCCGGCTAGGCAAGATCCTCGGGCCCAGGGGCCTGATGCCCAACCCCAAGGCCGGAACCGTGACCTTCGATGTGGCTCGGGCGGTCAAGGAGGTGCAGGCGGGCCGGGTCGAGTTTCGCGTCGACCGATACGGCATCATTCACGTTCCCGTGGGGAAGACGAGCTTCGAAGACGACGCCCTCTACGAGAATCTGGCCGCCATGATGGAGGCGATCGTCAAGGCCAAGCCATCGGCGGCCAAGGGCTCCTATGTGCGCGCCTGCTTCCTCGCCCCCTCCATGGGCCCCAGCGTCAGGGTGGACCCCGCGGGTGCCGCGCGGCTCTCGGTCGCCTGAGACGGTGGTGAGAGGGCCTGCGGCTCGGACCCTTACCGCGAGCCGGTTATACTAACCAGGCAATTTGCAAGAGTCGCCATCCTGGAAGCCCGAGACCGCAGGGGCAGCAATGCTCAAAACCCACCCTGCGCAGGCAATGAGCTCGACTTCGGTCAGCAGGACCGGAGGGAGTTGATCCTGGCTCGGGATCCTGAGAGCTGGAGGTCCTCCCTATGACCGCTGAGAAGCACGGAGCAGCCCGCATTCCCGAGGCCAAGCAGCACAATGTGGCCGCGTTGGCCGAGAAGCTGGGCCGCATGAAGAGTGCGGTGCTCACCGACTACCGCGGCCTCACCGTGGCGCAGCTGGAGGATCTGAGGAGCGCGCTGCGCAACGACGGCCTGGACTACGTGGTCGTCAAGAACACGCTGGCCCGGCGGGCCACCGAGCAGGCCGGCATCCCTGAGTTGAACCCTCACCTGGTGGGGCCGACCGCCCTGGCGATCAGCTACGACGACCTCAGCGCTCCGGCGCGAGTGCTGATGGAGTACGCGCGGGCCAACCGCCGCCTTGAGATGGTCCGCGCCGGAGTTGCGGAGGGAGCCGTGCTGTCGGCTGCCGAGGTGCGCCAGCTTGCGGAGCTGCCCTCTCGGGAGGTGTTGATGGCGGAGCTGCTGGCCGTTCTGGAGGCACCGGTGGCGCAGCTGGTGGGCCTCTTGGAGGCTCCCGTCAAGGACCTGGTCGGCCTCCTGGACGCCAAGCAGGCAGCTGCGTGATTCCCATATACAACCCAAGCAATAGCCACCCCGGTTTGAATCGGACAGTGCGGAGGAGACATTAGATGAGCAAGGTCACGGTAGAGGACTTCGTCGACGCCCTGGCGGATTGGACGGTCCTCGACTTGGTCAACGCCAAGAAGGCCATCGAAGACAAGTACGGGATCACGGCCGCGGCGGCGGTGGCGGTGGCTGCTCCGGTGGCTGCGGCTGGTGCTGTCGAGGTCGAGGAGCAGACCGAGTTCTCGGTCATCCTGACGGCGGCCGGGGACCAGAAGATCGCCGCCATCAAGGCGGTCCGGGAGATCACCGGTCTTGGCCTGAAGGAGGCCAAGGACCTGGTGGACGGAGCTCCCAAGCCGGTCAAGGAGGGAGTCTCGAAGGAGGAGGCCGAGGCCGTGGCCAAGAAGATTCAGGAGGCAGGCGCGTCCGCCGAGATCAAGTAACACGGCCCGTAGCACGGTCAGGGGATCCGCTGGCTGGGGTGTCCCAGCAGGTGTGTCTTCCGGGTGTGGTAGCATTGAGCTTCCGCCACCTGTGAAGTTCACCCTTCGTTTCCGTTTGCCTGGAGAACTTTAGCCAATGCCGCCAATTCGTGCTGCCATGCCCTCCGCGCCCGGCCGCCACACCTACGGGAAGATCCCTGAGATGCTGCAGGTGGGCAACCTGATCGAGACCCAGTTGAACTCCTTTCGCTGGTTTATGGAGTCCGGGCTGCGCGAGCTCTTCGATGAGATCAACCCCATCACCGACTACACCGGGAAGAACTACGAGCTCCGGTTCCTCGATTACAGCTTTGGGGAGCCCAAGTTCGACCAGGAGGAGTGCCGCAACCGCGACATGACCTTCTCGGCGCCGCTGCGAATCATGACGCGGCTCCACATCAAGACGGGCGAGGCGGCCGGGGAGATCAAGGAATCCGAGGTGTACCTCGGTGACTTCCCCATGATGACCGGCGAGGGCACCTTCTTGGTCAACGGGACGGAGAGGGTCGTCGTGAGCCAGCTGGTGCGGTCCCCTGGGGTCTACTTCACGGCGGGGCCCGAGAACCCGACGACGGGCCGGCCCCTGTACGCCGTCAAGTTCATCCCCAACCGGGGTGCGTGGCTGGAGATCGAGACGACCAGCAAGGACATGCTGACGGCCAAGATCGACCGCAAGCGCAAGTTCCAGGCCACGACCTTGATCAGGGCTCTCGGGTACCCGAGTGACGACGACATCCGGCAGTTCTTCAACGAGGTTGATGTCGATCCCGAGCACCGCTATATCGACGCCACATTGGAGAAGGATCCCAGCCACGATGTCAACGAGGCGCTGATCGAGCTATACCGCAAGATCCGGCCCGGAGACCCGCCCACCGTGGAGAACGCCCGCAACCTGCTGCAGGCGCTGTTCTTCAACCCTCGCAGGTTCGACCTGGGGCGGGTGGGGCGATTCAAGCTCGACAAGAGGCTGGGCTTCTCCGAGGCCGAGGCGCGGGCGCGTGCCGAGGACAAGGAGCTGCGGGTGCTGGCCCACGAGGACTTCATCAACATCATCCGCCGCCTCATCGAGCTCAACAACGGCCACGGAGAGGCCGATGACATCGACCACCTCGGCAATCGCCGGGTGAGGGCCGTGGGGGAGCTTCTGCAGAACCAGTTCCGCACGGGACTGCTGCGCATGGAGCGGATCATCAAGGAGCGGATGACGATCTGTGACGCCACCACCGTCACCGCGGCTTCGTTGATCAACGCCCGTCCGGTGGTCGCCGCCATCAAGGAGTTCTTCGGGTCCAGCCAGCTGTCGCAGTTCATGGACCAGACCAACCCCCTGTCCGAGCTCACCCACAAGCGGCGGCTGTCCGCCCTTGGGCCGGGCGGTCTCTCCAGGGAGCGAGCCGGGTTCGACGTCCGGGACGTCCACCACAGCCACTACGGGCGGATCTGTCCCATCGAGACCCCGGAGGGCCCGAACATCGGGCTCATGGGGTCGCTCGCCACCTTCGCCAGGGTCAACGACTTCGGGTTCATCGAGACTCCCTTCCGTCGCATCTTCCACTCGATGTCGATTCCCCGGGACTCGCACCAGCTGGTGGGACGAGAGCTGCGTGAAGCGGCGGGTGGCCTTGCCGCAGGCACCATCCTGGGAGAGGCGGAGGTTGTGGCACTCACCAGCGCCGGCGTCACCGAGGTTGGGATCGTCCCCTGGGTCACAGATGACATTCACTTCCTGTCCGCCGACGAGGAGGACAAGTACACCGTGGCTCAGGCGAACGCCCCCATATCGGCGGAGGGCCGGTTTCAGGTGGAACACACCCCGGCTCGCACCAGGCACACCTTCAAGGACGTCCCCGTCACCGACGTGGACTTCGTGGACGTGTCGCCCAAGCAGATCGTGTCGGTGGCGACCGCGATGATCCCCTTCCTGGAGCACGACGACGCCAACCGGGCGCTGATGGGCTCCAACATGCAGCGGCAGGCGGTGCCCCTGGTGCGCACCGACTCGCCGGTGGTGGGCACGGGCATGGAACTGTACGCCGCCAAGTACAGCGGAGAGCTGATCACCGCGCCGAGTGCGGGCACGGTGACAGGGATCAACGTTCCGCTGGGCGAGGTGGACCGGGATCGGGTCCGGGTCGTGCGCAGCGGGCAGGACAGTGGGCTCGGCATCCTCTTCCACCCCGACGGCGACGGCCAAGACGTCTGGTACGGGGTGCACAAGTTCGTGCGCAGCAACCAGGGCACCTGCTTGTCCCAGAAGATCATCGTCAGCCCGGGAGATCACGTGGAGGCGGGCACGGTCCTGGTCGATGGGCCGGCGACCGACCAGGGGGAGCTGGCGCTGGGCCAGAACGTGCTGGTTGCCTTCATGCCCTGGGAGGGCTACAACTACGAGGACGCCATCCTGATCAGCGAGTCGGTGGTCAGAGAGGACAAGTACACCTCGATCCACATCGAGGAGTTCGAGGTGGAGGTCCGGGAGACCAAGCTGGGCCCAGAGGATGTGTCCCGCGAGCTGCCCAACGTGGGCGAGGAGAGCCTGCGCAACCTGGATGAGCGGGGCATCGTCTATGTCGGGGCTGAGGTCCAGCAGGGGGACATCCTGGTCGGCAAGACGACCCCCAAGGGAGAGTCCGAGCTGTCGGCTGAGGAGCGCTTGCTGCGAGCCATTTTCGGCGAGAAGTCGAAGGAGGTGCGGGACAGCTCACTGCGGGTACCCCACGGCGAGCGCGGGGTCGTGGTCGACGTGAAGCACTTCAGCCGGACCAACAAGGACGAGCTGCCGGCCGGGGTGAACGAGCTGATCCGGATCTACGTCGCCCAGAAGCGCAAGATCAGTCAGGGCGACAAGATGGCCGGTCGGCACGGCAACAAGGGAGTGATCGCCCGGGTTCTGCCAATCGAGGACATGCCCTTCCTCCCGGACGGCACTCCGGTGGAGATCGTTCTTAACCCTCTTGGGGTGCCCAGCCGGATGAACCTGGGCCAGGTTCTGGAGACCCATCTGGGGTGGGCCGCGGCCGCCATGGGCATCAAGGTGGCAACCCCTGTGTTCGACGGGGCGACCGAGCCTGAGATCGAGGATGAGCTGGAACGGGCGGGTCTGCCGCGCGACGGCAAGGTCATGCTCCGGGACGGCCGCAGTGGGGAGTACTTTGAGCAGCCGATCACGGTCGGCGTCATCTACATGCTCAAGCTCCATCACCTGGTGGAGGACAAGATCCACGCGCGCAGCACCGGGCCGTACAGCCTCGTGACCCAGCAGCCGCTCGGGGGCAAGGCTCAGTTCGGGGGTCAGCGCTTTGGCGAGATGGAGGTCTGGGCGCTGGAGGCATACGGCGCGAGCCACATCCTCCAGGAGATATTGACCATCAAGTCGGATGACATTGTGGGCCGGGTCAAGGCCTACGAGGCCATCGTCAAGGGCGACAACACGCTCGACGCTGGCATTCCGGAGTCATTCAGAGTGCTGGTGAAGGAGCTTCAGGGTCTCGGCCTGGGTGTGGAGATCATGTCGGAGAACGAGGAACAGATCGTGTTCGCGGAGGACGACATGCCCGACATGCCCTTGGGGCTGGGCATCAACTTGGAGCGCGACGAGCGTGACGACGCCGAGGACATCGGCCGCTGAGAGTGACCCTATTCCCTGATTTCTACGGCGGAGCAGCCCATCTCGGCGAGGTGGCTGCCACCGCATCCTCACTCATCCACCAATTCGCCAGGAGGCGGACAGGCCTTGCTTAAGCTGGAAAACTTCGACGCTTTGAAGCTGTCCCTCGCTAGCCCGGAGATGATTCTCTCCTGGTCCCACGGGGAGGTCACCAAGCCCGAGACCATCAACTACAGGACTCTGCGCCCCGAGCGCGACGGGCTGTTCTGCGAGAAGATCTTCGGTCCGACCAAGGACTGGGAGTGTCATTGCGGGAAGTACAAGCGCTACCGCTACAAGGGCATCATCTGTGACAAGTGCGGGGTCGAGGTCACCCGTTCGAAGGTGCGCCGGGAGCGCATGGGCCACATCCGGCTGGCCAGCCCGGTGTCGCACGTGTGGTACTTCAAGGGCATTCCCAGCCGGCTCGGCCTGCTCTTGGACATGTCACCGCGAAACCTGGAGAAGGTGCTGTACTTCGCCAACTACATCGTGACCAAGGTGGATGAGGACCAGAGGGCCGAGGCGCTCAAGGAGTTCGACCCCGAGCGGAGCGAGCGCATCTCGGAGCTGCGCCAGGCGGCGGAGCACGACCTCCAGAGCTACTTGGAGGAGCAGGAGAAGCGGATCCAGGAGCTGGAGGCCGAGGCGGAGTCCGAGCTCGCAGCCGCGGACAAGGCGATCGATGCGCGCCGCGAGAAGGTGGAGGCCGACGCAGAGGGCTTGGCGCAACGCATCGAGGCCGGCCTGGGCAAGAAGGCGCCCAGCGACATGACCCTCAAGGACGGGGACACCAAGCACGTGGTGGTCAAGCGCGGCACCCAGCTGGGAGAGGAGCACGCGGAGCAGCTGAGAGAGGTCGCCGACGCCATGCTGGCGTCGCTCACCGAGGAGCGGACCAGCACCGCCAGCGTGATCCGCGAACGCGCCTCCTCCGCCGTGGCCGCGGCGCGCCAGGAGATGGAGTCCCGGCGCGCTGCCGGGAGTGACGTTGGCGAGGAGGAGCTGGCCAGGGTCAAGGCGGAGCTGGAGGAGACACGCAACCGCCTGGAGGGCCTCACCGTCCGCCAGCTTCTCACTGATGCCGAGTACCGTGAGTTCAGCGAGAAGTTCGGCAAGGTCTTCCGAGCCTCGATGGGCGCCGCCGCGGTCAAGGAGATGCTGGAGGGCCTGGATCTGGCGGCGGAGTCGGTGCATCTGAGAGAGGAGCTGCTTTCGACCAGTGGCCAGCGCAAGCAGAAGGCCGTGAAGCGGCTCCGCGTGGTGGAGGCGTTCCGCAAGAGTGAGACCGCTCCAACCTGGATGATCCTGGAAGTTCTGCCGGTCATCCCGCCTGAGCTGCGCCCGATGGTCCAGCTCGACGGCGGCCGCTTTGCCACCTCCGACCTGAACGATCTCTACCGGCGCGTCATCAACCGCAACAACAGGCTCAAGCGCCTATTGGAGTTGGGCGCTCCCGAGATCATCGTGCGCAATGAGAAGCGGATGCTTCAGGAAGCGGTCGACGCTCTCATCGACAACGGCCGCCGGGGCAGGGCGATAACCGGTACCGGCAACCGCAAGCTGAAGTCCTTGAGCGACATGCTCAAGGGCAAGCAGGGGCGTTTCCGGCAGAACCTGTTGGGCAAGCGGGTGGACTACAGTGGGCGGTCCGTGATCGTGGTCGGCCCCGAGATGAAGCTCAACCAATGCGGTCTGCCCAAGCGCATGGCTCTCGAGCTCTTCAAGCCCTTCGTGATGCGGGAGCTGGTGAGCCAGGGATTCACTCAGAACATCAAGAGTGCCAAGCGGATGGTGGAGCGGGTCAGGCCCGAGGTCTGGGACGTTCTGGATCAGGTCATTCAGGACCATCCGGTCATGCTGAACCGGGCTCCGACCCTGCACCGCCTGGGGATCCAGGCCTTCATGCCGATCCTGGTGGAGGGTTCTGCGATCCACTTGCACCCGCTGGTCTGCACGGCTTTCAACGCCGACTTCGACGGTGACCAGATGGCAGTTCACGTGCCCCTTTTCAGCGGCGCCATCGCCGAGGCCAAGAACCTGATGATGTCGTCCAACAACATCCTGTCCGCCAGCGACGGCAACCCCGTGGTCGCGCCTTCCCAGGACATGGTGCTGGGTGCGTACTGGCTCACGGTGGAGCGCCAGCCTCTGGAGACCAGTGACGACAGCAGGCTGCACGCGTACAGCTCCCCCGAGGAGGTGCTGCTCGCCTACGACACCGGTGCGCTCGAGGTCCACGAGCCGATCCGGGTGCGGCTTCCGCGCAACCATGTGGAGGTGACGGCCGACGGGGCGCGTGATGAGCGCGTGATGGTGAAGACCACCGCCGGGCGGGTCCTGTTCAACCAGATCCTGCCGCTCGGACAGCCCGTGCGCGAGGGGGCTGAGGGCGACCCGATGGTGTTCCAGAACAGGCCCTTCGACCGCAAGGAGCTGCGCTCGTTGGTGGGCACCTGCTTCCGGCTCTATGGCAATCAGGTGACGGCCGAGGTCGTCAATGACATCAAGCGAGTTGGTTTCGCCTTCGCCACCAAGTCGGGCACGACGCTCTCCGCCATGGACATAAAGACTCCACCTGAGAAGGCCGGGATCATCGCGGCCGCGGATGGAGCGGTCGACGAGGTGACCCTGCAGCACCGGCGCGGTCTGATCACCGAGGATGAGCGCTACGGGAAGACCGTCGAGATCTGGACCCAGGCCACCGACGCGGTGACCCAGGCGACGATGCGTCACTTCGACACCTTCTCGTCGGTCCTTTTGATGTCCCAGTCCGGGGCTCGGGGATCTGTCCAGCAGATCCGCCAGCTGGCCGGAATGCGGGGGTTGATGGCGGATCCGACAGGCCGAATCATCGACATGCCGATCAAGGCCAATTTCTCCGAGGGACTGGCCGTGCTGGAGTACTTCATCTCCACCCACGGCGCTCGGAAGGGCCTGGCCGACACCGCCCTCAGGACCGCGGACTCCGGGTATCTCACCCGCCGCCTGGTGGACGTCGCCCAAGACGTGATCGTGCGCGAGGAGGACTGCGGCACCAACTCCGGGATCTGGCTCACCGACCTGAGCCAGGAGGGGGAGACGTTCCTGGAGCGGATCGCCGGCCGCACGGCGGCGGCCGACATCGTCGACCAGGATGGCCAGGTGCTGGTGGCGGCAGGCGACGAGATCACCGACTCCCTGGCTCGGGCGGTGGTGGCGGCGGGCATTGATCGGGCGCGGGTGCGCAGCGTGCTCACCTGCGGTGCCCGCAGCGGGGTCTGCCGGCTCTGCTACGGCCGCAACCTGGCGACCGGAAAGCTGGTCGAGATCGGTGAGGCGGTCGGGGTCATAGCGGCCCAATCGATCGGTGAGCCGGGGACCCAGCTGACCATGCGAACCTTCCACACGGGTGGTGTGGCTGGGCTGGACATAACGCAGGGCCTTCCCCGCGTCGAGGAGCTCTTCGAGGCCAGAATTCCCAAGGGCAAGGCCACCCTGGCGGAGGCCGGTGGACGGGTGGAGATCATCCGGGCCGACGGCACTCGCAAGGTCAGGGTGGTGAGCCATGACGAATATGAGGTGAGCCATCCCTTGGACAAGGGGATGGAGTTGGACTCCGCCATCGCAGATGGCGCCCTGGTCGGCGAGGGGCAGGTAATGGCCCGTGGCGCCAAGGGCGGCAAGGCCGTGACCCTGCAGGCGCGCATCGGCGGCAAGGTCACTTTGGTGAAGGCCGGCCAGGCCGGTGGCGAGATCAAGATCCGCGCTCTGGAGGAGGAGGTCAAGGAGTACCCGGTTGCGCACGGCGCTCAGCTCAGGGTCTCCGACGATGACGAGGTGAAGGCCGGTGATGCGCTCACCGCCGGCTCGGTCAGCCCGCAGGAGCTCCTCTACATCAGCGGTCGTGAGGCGGTGCAGGACTACCTGGTGCGCGAGGTACAGAAGGTCTACCGGTCCCAGGGTGTGGACATCAACGACAAGCACATTGAGGTGATCGTCCGGCAGATGATGCGCAAGGTGCACGTCGACTCCGGCGGCGATACTGAGTTGCTCCCGGGCGAGATCGTCTCGCAGTGGGAGTACGACCAGGCCAACGCCGAGGTGCTGGCGGAGGGCGGCGAGCCCGCGATCGCGTCGACCGTGCTCCTGGGATTGATCAAGGCGGCGCTGAACACGGCCAGCTGGCTGTCGGCGGCGTCGTTCCAGGAGACAACCAGGGTGCTCACCGAGGCGGCCATCTCCGGAAAGGTGGATCGCCTGCGCGGCCTCAAGGAGAACGTGATCATCGGCAAGCTGATCCCGGCCGGGACGGGGCTGGACTACTACCGCAAGCTGCGAGAAGAGGCCATCAAGTACCTCGAGGATGTCGAGGGCGAGAAGGAGTCGGGACCCCCAGAGGATGGAGTTCCGGCGATGCTGGAGGCGGTGGAGGCGGTCGGGGCCCTGGAGCCCTCGGGCGACTGACGGTCCTCGGGGGGTGGCCGGGTAGAGGACCCGGCCACCCTACGAGTCTCCCCTGCTCGAACCGCTAGTGACGGCAGTCCGGGCACAGGCCTCGGAAGATGATCTGAGCCTCGTCCACCAGCAGGTCGAGGTTGCTTTCCGGCTCAAGGCACGGTTTGGCACCCACCAGGCAGTCGATGTCTATCACGCGCTTGCAGGAGCGGCAGACGAAGTGGTGGTGCCAGACGGGGCCGACCTCGTAGCGAGCCGCGCCCGGTCCCGCATCGGCCCGCAGGATCACCCCCGAGTCGGCCAGGGCCTCCAGGCTGTTGTAAATCGAGGCTCTGGCCAGCGGGACCCCTGCAGCGTGCAGGTGAGCGCCAACCTCGTCTGCGGACGGATGACCTCCCATCTCCTGCAGAGCGCCATAGACGGCCAACCTGGGGGCCGTCGCTCTCAGGCCCCGGGCCCGCAGGAGGTCCCTGGTGCTGGAGTCTAGGAAGGGCTGGGTCAGAGGATTCGGCCCTGGCACATGAGGTGGCCCGTATTCCCCGCTGCGGCCGAACCGCCGCCGCCCATGCGAGGCGCACGGCCGCCCGGTCCTTTGAGCTGGTTGCTGGCACCGTCAGGAGGCCGCGGACCGAGAGCAACGGTTGATTCAGGGCCCTTGGTTGGCTGGCGGCGGTGAGCCGTGATGTTCGACACCGAAACCTCTTGTCTAATTGGACTATGTCCAATGCTACTCCTGACGCGCCCCAGGCCCGGGCCGAGGTGGCATGCCCCACCCGGGCGGTCCATACTCACCCTATGGATCGGGCGCTTGGCGAAGCGGAGCTCGTCACCTGTCTGGAGAACTCGCGGCCACGGCTGGTGCGGATAGCAACCCACATGCTGGGGGACTCGGCTGCCGCCGAGGACGCGGTCCAGGATGCCGCCGTGAAGGCGCTCTCGGCCAGGGACGGATTCCGTTCGGAGGCTCAGGTGTGCACTTGGGTCCAGCGGATATGCGTGAACTCGTGCCACGACGTGCTCCGTCGTCGCAAGTCGTCGGATAGGACGGACCAGGCGCTTCGCCTGGAGGCCCTCTGGCAGGAGCCCGCCTACACCGTCAACCCCGAGGAGGTGGCCCTGGCGGCGGCCGACGCCAGCCGCCTGCGGCGGGCTCTGGCTAGTCTCAGCCCCGACCAGAGCCGCGCTGTGGTGCTGCACGACGTGGAGGGCTGGACAGCGGCCGAGATTGCGGGATCCTTCGCCATCAGCCTTCCCACCGTCAAGTCCCATCTGCGCCGCGGCCGCCAGGCGCTGGTCACGCTGCTTGCCGGAGCCGAGGGATGAGAGAGCTCACCTGCGGCGAGGCCCGCGACCTGGCCTCAGAGCTCCTGGATGGGGACCTCATGGAGGCGGACGCGGAAGCGGTGCTGGCCCATGTCAGTACCTGCGCCACCTGCCCCGGTCTCTATCGGGCCCTCGTGCTGGTGCGGGCGCGGCTGGCCGCGATCGGGTCCGCTCCAGAAGGGGAGAGCCCGGCTTGACACGAGACCGATGCGGTGCGCCCACCCGTGTCCGCCCGGGATCGGATGGGCCCCATTCGATGGCCGCGACCCGCTGAGGACAGTTTGAGTTTGACACCATGGGGGGCGGCAGGTAGAATCAACACCCGCGCCTCCGGAGGGGCGCCTTAGTCCGTGTATGGCCGTCGCCCCGGAACGGCCAGCGTTCTCCAAGGATAAGTTCAGTTTGCCCACCATCCAGCAGCTGGTCCGCAAGGGCCGCTCTCCAGTCGTCAAGAAGACCAAGTCGCCCGCTCTCAAGGGGTCGCCTCAGAGGCGGGGAGTTTGTGTGCGCGTCTTCACCACGACTCCCAAGAAGCCGAACTCCGCCCTCAGGAAGGTCGCCAGGGTCAGGCTGACCAGCAAGATCGAGGTCACCGCCTATATCCCGGGAATCGGCCACAACCTCCAGGAGCACTCCGTGGTGCTGGTCCGCGGCGGCCGGGTCAAGGACCTCCCCGGGGTGCGCTATCACGTGGTGCGTGGGGCTCTGGACACCGCCGGGACCAAGGCCCGCAAGCAGGGTCGCAGCAAGTACGGCGCCAAGCGCGAAAAGCCGGCGAAGAGCTGATATGCCACGTCGTCAGAGAATCTCCCGGCGCGTGGTGGTCCCCGACCCCGTCTATCGAAGTGAGGGGCTGGCCAAGTTCATCAACTGCGTGATGCTCAATGGCAAGCGGAGCACGGCGGAGCAAATCGTCTACGCCTCTTTGACCCGCATCGCCAAGAGCCAGAGGCGTGAGCCTCTCGAGGTGTTTGACGTGGCGATCCGGAACGCTACCCCAATCCTTGAGGTCAAGCCCAAGCGGGTAGGCGGAGCGACCTACCAGGTGCCGGTCGAGATTCGTCACGACAGGCGCCTGGCTCTGGCCCGGCGCTGGATAATCCGCAGCGCCCGCCAGCGCCATGGGAAGAGCATGGCCGACAAGCTGGCGGCTGAGCTGATGGATGCCAGCAACGGCATGGGCCAGGCCGTGAAGCGCAAGGAAGACACCCACAAGATGGCCGAGTCCAACAAGGCCTTCTCTCACTTCAGGTACTGATCACAACCATGACCACCCAGACCACAGCCACTCCCGGCGGAGCGCTCGCCCACGGCCGCAAGGTGCCGCTGGAGCGGGTCCGCAACATCGGCATCATGGCCCACATCGATGCGGGGAAGACCACTACCACGGAGAGGGTGCTGTTCTACACCGGGCGCATCCATAAGATGGGCGAGGTCCATGAGGGGGCGGCCACCATGGACTGGATGGTCCAGGAGCAGGAGCGAGGGATCACCATCACGTCCGCGGCCACGGCTGCAGAGTGGCAGGGGCACCAGATCAACATCATCGACACCCCTGGGCATGTCGACTTCACCGTGGAAGTCGAGCGCAGCCTCAGGGTCCTGGACGGGGCGATCACGGTATTCGACGCCGTGAGTGGCGTGGAGCCGCAGTCGGAGACGGTGTGGCGGCAAGCGGATCGTTATGACGTCCCCCGCATCTGCTTCATCAACAAGATGGACCGGGTGGGGGCTGACTTTGATGCCGCCGTGACCTCGATCAAGGAGCGACTAGGCGCCAGAGCGGTGCCGGTCCAGCTGCCGATCGGCGCCGAGGACGCGTTTGATGGCGTTGTCGACCTCATTCGGGAACAGGCGATCGTCTACTCGGACGACCTCGGCACGCTGCACGACACGACTTCCATCCCGGATGTGATGCTGGCGGCCGTCAAGGCGGCAAGGCAGGAGTTGGTGGAGGCCGCCGCCGAGTTCGACGACGACCTCATGCAGGCCTACCTCGACGAGCAGGAGATCGAGCCGGCCAGGCTCAGCGCGGCGATCCGCAAGGGTGTCATAACCGCTGAGCTCTTCCCCGTCTTCTGTGGGGCCGCTCTGCGCAACCGCGGAGTGCAGCCTCTGCTCGACGGGGTTGTGGAGTTCCTGCCGAGCCCGCTCGACCGTCCGGCCATCACCGGTCTGTCCCTCTCCAGCGACGAGGAACTCACCAGGGTCGCCTCGGACGACGCTCCCTTCTCCGCCCTGGCATTCAAGATCATGACCGACCCCTATGTCGGCAAGCTGACCTTCTTCAGGGTTTACAGCGGGGTGCTCAAGTCGGGCAGCTACGTGTACAACGCCAGCCACGGCGAGCGGGAGCGAGTGGGGCGGATCCTGAAGATGCATGCCAACCGCCGGGAGGAGATCGACCAAGTCCTGGCCGGCGACATCGCCGCCGCGATCGGGCTCCGCCACACCTCCACGGGGGACACCCTGACCGACGAGCAGGCTCCGATCATCCTGGAGTCGATCACCTTCCCGGAGCCCGTGATCTCGGTCGCGATCGAGCCCAAGACCAAGGCCGACCAGGACAAGCTGGCGATCGCGCTGCAGAAGCTGGCCGAGGAGGATCCGACATTCCAGGTGCGGACCGACCCGGAGACCGGACAGAACCTGATCTCGGGCATGGGCGAGCTGCATCTGGAGGTGATCGTCGACCGCCTGCTGCGAGAGTTCAAGGTCGATGCCAACGTCGGCAAGCCGCAGGTCGCCTACCGGGAGACCGTGCGGCGCAAGGCGAAGGGGACTGGTAGGTTCGTCCGCCAGACCGGTGGACACGGCCAGTACGGCCACTGTGAGCTGGAGGTGGAGCCCAACGAGGCGGGCAAGGGCTTCGAGTTCGTCAACAAGATCGTGGGCGGGACGATTCCGCGCGAGTACATCGCCCCGATCGAGAAGGGCTGCATCGACGCCATGCAGGCGGGGGTCGTGGCGGGATATCCCGTCGTCGATGTGAAGGTCACCCTCTACGACGGCTCGTACCACGATGTCGACTCCTCCGAGCAGGCCTTCCAGATCGCCGGCTCGATTGGCATGAAGGACGGCATGCGCAAGGCGGCTCCGGTTCTGCTTGAACCGATCATGAAGGTGGACGTGACCGTCCCCGAGGCCAACCTAGGCGATATCATTGGAGACCTCGCCTCGCGCCGCGGCCACACCCTGGGAATGGAGAGTCGGCGGTCGATGCAGACCGTTCATGCCGAGGTACCCCTGGCCAACATGTTCGGGTACGCCACCCAGCTGCGCAGCATGACCCAGGGGCGCGCCAGTTACACGATGGAATTCGACCACTACCAGGACTTGCCGCAGTCGCTGGCAGAGGAAATCACGGCCAAGCGGAAGAGTTGACCCGGATCAGTAGTCAGAGCAGATCGCCAGAGACGAAGGGCAGGTAAAGATGGGTAAGAAGAAGTACGAGAACACCAAGCCCCACCTCAACGTGGGCACCATCGGTCACATCGACCACGGCAAGACGACACTCACGGCCGCCATCACCAAGGTGCTGTCGGAGAAGGGCTTGTCGGAGTACCGCGAGTTCTCCTCCATCGACAACGCGCCCGAGGAGAAGGCCCGGGGCATAACGATCGCTGCCTCGCACGTCGAGTACGAGACGGACACGCGCCACTACGCTCATGTGGACTGCCCGGGGCATGCTGACTACATCAAGAACATGATCACCGGGGCGGCTCAGATGGATGGCGCGATCCTGGTGGTCGCGGCCACCGACGGTCCCATGCCCCAGACCAGGGAGCACATCCTGCTAGCGCGCCAGGTGGGGGTGCCCTACATCGTCGTCGCCTTGAACAAGGTCGACGCGGTCGACGACGAGGAGCTGCTGGAGCTGGTCGAGCTGGAGGTCCGCGAGCTGCTGACCAAGAACGACTTCCCGGGCGACGATGTCCCGGTGGTCCGGGTCTCCGCGCTCAAGGCGCTGCAGGGTGACCCGGCGGCCGAGGACCAGATCAGGCAGCTGATGGACGCTGTGGACAGCTACATCCCGGTGCCCGAGCGCCCCATCGACCAGCCGTTCTTCATGCCCATCGAGGACGTCTTCTCGATCGAGGGACGAGGGACGGTGGTCACGGGCAGGATCGAGCGGGGAGTCGTCAAGGTCAACGACCCAGTGGAGATCGTGGGTATCAAGGACACCACCAAGTCGGTCGTGACCGGGGTGGAGATGTTCCACAAGCTGCTGGACCAGGGCGAGGCCGGCATGAACTGTGGATGCCTGCTGCGCGGGATCAAGCGCGAGGAGGTGGAGCGCGGGCAGGTGCTGGCCAAGCCTGGCTCGGTCAAGCCGCACACTGACTTCGAAGCCCAGGTGTACGTCCTGAGCAAGGAGGAAGGCGGGCGGCACACCGCTTTCTTCGCCAACTACCGCCCCCAGTTCTACATCCGCACCACCGATGTGACGGGCCAGATCGAGCTACCTGAGGGTCGCGAGCTGGTCATGCCTGGAGACAACGTCGAGCTCAAGGTTTCCCTGATCACCCCGGTAGCGATGGAGGACGGCATGCGCTTCGCCATCCGCGAAGGTGGCAGGACGGTCGGCGCCGGCGTCGTCAGCAAGATCATCAAGTAGATCAGGAAACCAGCAGAAGCAATGGCACAGAGAATTCGGATTCGGCTCAAGGCCTACGACCACCGGGTCTTGGACCAGGCGGCGGCTCGGATTGTGGAGACCGCGGCCCGGAACCAAGCTCAGGTGCGGGGGCCCGTGCCATTGCCCACTGAGATCAACAAGTACACGGTGATCAGGGGCCCGTTCATCGACAAGGATTCTCGGGAGCAGTTCGAGATGCGCACCCACAAGAGGATCGTCGACATCCTGGACCCCAATCCCAAGGTCGTGGACGCCCTGATGCACCTCAACCTGCCAAGCGGCGTGAACATCGAGATCAAGCTCTGATGGGCAAGTCCTTGCTGGCGCGCAAGCTGGGCATGGCCCAGGTGTTCGCGGAGGATGGTCGCTGCTACGGCGTGACCGTGCTCGAGGCGGGGCCCTGCCCGGTGGTGCAGGTGAAGAGCCGGGCGGTGGACGGCTACGACGCGGCTCAGATCGCCTTTGGCGCCAATCCCAAACGACTGAACCAACCGCTCAAGGGGCACTACGAGGTGGCGGGGATAGCGCCCCACCGGCACCTGCGGGAGGTGTCCGGGCTGGAGCAGTCGGCGGTCGGTGACGTGCTTACGGTGAGCGAGTTCCAGGCCGGGCAACGAGTGGATGTCACCGGGGTCAGCAAGGGCAAGGGCTTTGCCGGCCAGCACAAGCGCCATCACTTCGGACGCGGCCCCGTCAGCCATGGGAGCCACAACATCCGTCAGCCGGGATCGATCGGCGCAGTCGATGCGGCTCGCACCTTTCGGGGGCTACCAATGGCAGGCCATCTCGGGGCCCAGCGGGCGACGGTGCAGCGGCTGGAGGTCTTCCGGGTGGACGAGGAGCGCAACCTGCTGCTGGTGAAGGGCGCGGTGCCGGGGGCCACCGGAGGGATCCTGATGGTCTCGGAGTCGCAGGCCCGCATCCGCAAGGTGAGGGGGCAGCACTGATGGAGGCTCCGGTGCGGACCCAGGACGGGACGCAGAGCGGCGCAGTGCAGTTGGCGGACTCGGTCTTTGGGGTCGAGGTCAACCAGGCCGTGCTGCACCAGGCCGTCGTTCGTCAGCTGGCGGGCGCCCGGCAGGGCACCCACGACACCAAGACCCGGGGTGAGGTGAGTGGAGGAGGCCGCAAGCCGTACCGTCAGAAGGGTACTGGGCGGGCGCGCCAGGGCTCGATCAGGGCTCCTCACTGGCGGGGTGGAGGCACCGTGTTCGGGCCCACCCCGCACGGCCACGCACTGGCCATGCCCAGAAAGCAGCGCCGCATCGCCCTGCGCAGCGCGCTGGCGGCGAAGGCCTCCGACGGCGCGATCCAAGTTGTCGACGGGCTCGAGTACGAGCGGCCCAGGACCAAGGACTTTGCCACCTTCCTGGAGAAGTTGGGGGCGGGGCGCCGAGTGCTGATGGTGCTGGAGACGCACAGCGAGAACCTGCAGCTGTCGGCGCGCAACATTCCCCAGGTGAAGTTGATTCTGGCGTCCAACATCAACGTTCGGGACGTGCTCATAGCCGACACCATAATCGTCACCAAAGAGGCGCTGGACGCCATCACGGAGCATCTGGGATGAAGGATCCGTCGCAGATTCTGCTGCGCCCGGTGATCAGCGAGAAGTCCTATGCCGGGATGGCCCAGCAGCGCTACGTCTTCAGGGTGGCGACTGACGCCAACAAGATCGAGATCAAGCAGGCGGTGGAGTCGGCGTTCAAGGTGAAGGCCGCCTCGGTGAACGTGCTGATTGTCAAGGGCAAGGTGCGTACCAGGATGAAGCGCGGAGGCAGAGTGGTCGGCCGCAGCCGGGACTGGAAGAAGGCGATCGTCACGCTGCAAGCCGGTGAGACCATCGCCAATCTCTTTGAGGGAGTCTGACATGCCCGTGAATCGGTACCGCCCGACGTCGTCGGGGCGACGTTTCATGAGCGTCAGCTCCTTCGACGAGGTGACCAAGAGCCGACCGGAGCGCAAGCTGACGGTCGCTCTCAAGAAGCACTCCGGCCGTAACGCCACCGGCAAGATCACCGTGCGCCATCGTGGTGGTGGGCACAAGCGGATCTATCGGGTGATCGATTTCAAGCGAGACAAGACCGATGTGCCAGGCAAGGTTGCGGCCATCGAGTACGATCCCAACCGCAGTGCCAGGATTGCCCTGGTCCACTACCGCGATGGGGACAAGCGTTACATCCTGGCGCCCGACGGCCTGGGCGTCGGGGACGTCGTGATGGCGGGGGAGAAGGCGGAGATTCGTCCCGGCAATGCCCTCCCGCTCACGAAGATCCCCTTGGGGACCACGGTGCACAACCTGGAGGTTCAGCTCGGCCGCGGCGGGCAGTTGGTGAGGAGCGCCGGGGTCGGCGCTCAGCTGGTCGCTCGGGAAGGGCGCTTCGCACAGATGCGGATGCCCTCGGGGGAGGTGCGCCTCATCGATGTGCGCTGCCGCGCGACCGTCGGACAGGTGGGTAACTCGGACCATTCCAATGAGACGATCGGCAAGGCCGGCAAGAACCGCTGGCGTGGCTTTAGACCAACGGTGCGAGGCTCGACCATGAACCCCTTCGATCATCCCCACGGTGGTGGAGAGGGAAGGTCCGGGCCCGGTGGGCATCCGCAGACCCCCTGGGGCAAGCCGGCTCTGGGTCACCGTACCCGTAACAACAAGGCAACCGATCCCATGATCGTGCGCAGGAGACGGAAGTAGCCCATGAGTAGGTCTGTTAAGAAGGGGCCGTTCTGTGACGCGCCACTGCTGAAGAAGGTTCTGGAGATGAACCACGCCAAGGAGAAGCGCGTCATTCGCACCTGGTCGAGGCGCTCGGACATCTTCCCGGAGATGCTGGGCCACACCATTGCGGTGCATGACGGGCGCAAGCACGTCCCCGTGTTTGTCACCGAGGCCATGGTCGGCCACAAGCTGGGGGAGTTCGTGCCGACCAGGAAGTTCCGCGGCCACGGGCACCACACGGAGCGCAGCAATGCTCTCAAGTAGGACGGGGAGATCCAAGTAATGCAGGTGCAGGCGACGGCGAAATGGGTCAGGGTCCCGCCGCGCAAGGCCCGCCTGGTGGCGGACCTGGTGCAGGGGATGCCCGTGAGCGAGGCTCTGACGACTCTGGCATTCCTGCCTCAGGCTGCGGCGGAGGATGTGAGCAAGGTGGTGCGGTCTGCTGCCGCCAACGCTGAGAACAACTTCAGTCTCGATCGGGATCGGCTGCAACTCGTTCGCCTGGAGGTGGCGGGAGGCCCTATCATTAAGCGGTATCGTCCCCGGGCTCGGGGATCCTCGTTCTCGATCTTCAAGCGCACCTGCCATCTGGTGGCGGTCGTGGAAGACAATCTTGACCGCCCGACACGCGTGCGTCGGCGGGCTCCCCAAACGGTGACCCCCAGTGAGACTGCCAACAGCGGTGATGAAGAGGAGTAGGTAAGGGACATGGGACACAAGGTCCACCCCAACGGCTTTCGCCTCGGCGTCTACCGCAATTGGGACGCGCGTTGGTTCGCCAGCGGCCCGGAGTACACCAAGTTGCTTCAGGAGGACCTGGCGATGCGCGCCCTGATCATGGGTCGCCTGCGGAACGCCAGTGTCGCCAGGATCGAGACCGAGAGGTCGGCCAACCAGTTGACGGTCATCATCCACACCGCCAAGCCCGGCATCGTCATCGGGCGCAGTGGCGCGTCGGTTGACGCGTTGCGGGACAACCTGGAGCGGATCTCTGGCAAGAAGGTCAGGGTCACCATCCAGGAGATCAAGGTCCCGGAGTTGGACGCGCGGCTGCTGGCGGAGAACGTGGCCTCTCAGCTGGAGAAGCGGATCGCCTTCCGGCGCGCGGTCAAGCAGTCCGTTATGCGGTCGATGCGCGCCGGCGCCAAGGGAGTGCGGATCCAGGTGTCGGGCCGCCTCGGGGGCGGCGACATGAGCAGGCGTGAGTGGGACCGTGATGGACGTGTGCCGCTTCACACGCTGCGGGCCGACATCGACTACGGCCAGACGGAAGCCAAGACCACATTCGGGCAGATCGGCGTGACGGTCTGGATCTACAAGGGTGACTTTGCCCCACGGGAGCCGGTGTCGGCTCCTGTGATCGAGCAGGCGGTTCAGCCGGCTCCCGGTGGTTCGCCAGAGGCTGTCGTCGCCGTCGTGGCCCAGGCTGGGGTCGTGCCGACGACGGCGATGGCAACCGACACCACCGCCGGAGTAGCGCGGGTCGAGGTTGCCCCGGATACGGCGCCAGCTTCGGCCCCGGTGGAGCCTACGGCCGCTGCCAAGGCGCCGCGCAAGCGGGTCAGCAAGACGACCGGCGAAGGTGATACGGCGCCGCGGCCGGCACGCCGTCCGGCTGTCAAGAAGGAGGAGGGCTGAGGTGCTGATCCCCCGCCGTCCGGCGCACCGCAAGGTGCACCGCGGGCGCATGACGGGTGCCGCTCACCGCGGTTCCACGCTCGCCTTCGGGCCGTTCGGGCTCCAGGCGTTGGAGCCCTGCTGGATGACCAATCGTCAGATCGAGGCCGCGCGGCGGGCCATGACCCGTCACGTTCGCCGGGGTGGGAAGATCTGGATTCGGATCTTTCCCGACAAGCCGATCACGAAGAAGCCGGCCGAGACCCGGATGGGGTCTGGTAAGGGCAACCCTGAGGGGTGGGTGTCGGTGGTGAAGCCAGGCCGGATCCTGTTCGAGATGGATGGGGTCGGGATGGAGACCGCCAAGGAAGCCATGCGCCTCGCCGCGTACAAGCTGCCGATAAAGACCCGCTTCGTGGCGCTGGAAGAGATCGCGGCCAAGCCGGAGGAAGAGGCTTGAGCAAGCATCGCGACGAGCTGCAGCAGCTTCGCGACATGGACGACTTCGGCCTCACCCAGGTGCTGGCGGAGCGCCGTCAGGAGCTTCTGCAGCTGCGCCTGCAGCGCGCCACCGGTCAGTTGGAACAGCATCGTCGGATCCGGGAGGTGCGCCGAGGCATCGCGCGCATCCACACCCTGCTTAGGGGTCGGCAACTGGCGGACCTTTTGGAGGATGGGCAATGACGGATGCGGCGGCGACCGAGGTCAGAAACAGGCGCAAGGTGCGCGTGGGGCTGGTGGTGAGCGACAAGATGGAGAAGACGGTGGTGGTGCAGGTCGAGGACCGCAGGGCGCACAACCTGTACCGCAAGGTCTTGAGAAGGCGCCGCCGATTCCAGGCCCACGATGAGGTCAACGAGTGCCGCGTTGGGGATCGGGTGCGCATCATGGAGACCAGGCCGTTGAGCCGCACCAAGCGCTGGCGGGTCGTCGAGATCGTAGAGAAGGCGCGCTGAGCAGTGATCCAGCAAGAGACCGTGCTCAAGGTGGCGGACAACAGCGGGGCCCGGGAGATCCTGTGCATCAGGGTGCTCGGAGGCTCCTACCGGCGCTACGCCTCTCTTGGAGACATCATCGTGGCCGCCGTCAAGGTGGCCCAGCCCAATGCCGCTGTCAAGAAGGGAGACGTTGTCAAGGCGGTCGTGGTCAGGACGTCCAAGGAGTGTCGCAGAGCCGACGGCACCAGAATCCGCTTTGACGACAACGCGGCGGTTCTCATCAACCCTCAGAACAATCCCCGGGGGACCCGGATCTTCGGACCTGTGGCCCGGGAACTGCGGGAGCGCAACTTCATGAAGATCGTGTCTTTGGCGCCGGAGGTTCTCTGAGCATGCGCGCGCAGAAGTCTGACCGGAGGGCGCACGCCCGCTCGCTCGACATTCGCTCGGGAGACACCGTGGTGGTCATCTCGGGCAGTGACCGCGGGCGCCGAGGCGTGGTTCAGCGCACCTATTCGGCGGAGCACCGCGTCGTGGTCGCGGGAATCAACGTGCGCAAGCGGCACCAGCGGGCCGGCCAGCAACGCGGTGGGACGACCGCGATGCAAGGTGGTATTGTTGACTTCCCCGCCCCTTTGGATTACAGCAACGTGCAGCTCGTCTGCAATCGCTGTGACAAGCCGACCCGGCTGGGCAGGCGTTTGGAGGGAGAGCAATACGTGCCCTACTGCAAGCAATGTGGTGAGGCCTACCTGAGAGGACCCCGCGCATGACTGCGACTGCGACCCCGCGCTTTGTTGAGACCTATCGGGAGACTGTGGTCCCCGCCCTTATCACCGAGTTCGGGTATCTCAACGTGATGCAGGTTCCCAAGCTGGAGAAGATCGTGGTCAACGTGGGCGTCGGGGAGGCCTCCCAGAACGGCAAGGCACTTGACGCCGCTTCCAACGATCTGCGGATAATCACCGGACAGCAGCCGGCTGTCCGCAAGGCGCGCAAGTCGGTGGCGGCATTCAAGCTTCGAGAGGGGATGCCGATTGGGCTCAAGGTCACCCTGAGGGGAGCCCGGATGATGGAGTTCTTGGACCGCTTGATCAGCGTGGCCCTGCCCAGGATCCGAGACTTTCGGGGTATCAATGCCAAATTCGACGGCAACGGCAACATGACCCTCGGGCTGCGGGAGCAGCTGGTGTTCCCGGAGATCGACTACGACAAGATCGACAAGCTCAGGGGACTAGAGATCACCATCGTGACGACGGCCAGGACGGATGCGGAGGGGCGCAGCCTGCTGGCCGCCCTCGGCATGCCGTTCCGGCGGTAGGGAGGGCTCGGGATGGCCAAGAAGTCGAAGGTGATGGCCAGCCGCCGCACTCCGCGCTTTCCGGTGCAGGCCCGTCATCGCTGCAATCTCTGCGGCCGCCCACGCGGCTACATGCGCAAGTTCGGCCTCTGCCGCATTTGCTTTAGAATCCATGCCTCCCAGGGACAGATCCCGGGGGTGCGAAAGTCTAGTTGGTAGGAAGCAGATGCTAAGTGACCCCATCGCCGACATGTTGACCAGGGTGCGCAATGCCAGCCTGGCCGGCCATGAGCGCGTGGAGATGCCGGCCAGCAAGGTGAAGGTGGAGATCGCCCGTGTGCTGCACGAGGAGGGATACATCGAGGGCTTCGGCACCTCGGAGGACGATCCCGTGCGCCGGGTGCTCTGGATGCAGCTGAAACGACCCACCAAGCAGGGTCGCGCTCTGACCGGGCTCAAGCGGGTCAGCCGTCCGGGGTTGCGGGTCTACCGGGGACGCCAGGACATCCCGCGGGTGCTGGGGGGGCTCGGCACCGCAATCGTGTCAACGCCGCAGGGGATTATGTCCGGGCGACAGGCTCGGGGCCTGGGTATCGGTGGCGAAGTTCTGGCCG